>JANXNS010000148.1 GCA_025353965.1 Aquihabitans sp. | reverse complement strand
CGTGCCGCCTGAGCGCCACAGAGCTTGCGGGGGTGATCGGCTGGCCACTCGGCAACCCCAGGCTGCCAGGAGTTGCCTATGTGGCGAGCCGGGCGCTGCCGCTCGACGAACGGTGCTTGCAGCCGGAGTCAATGCGACCGGGACAGCGGATTATCGGGGAAAGTGCGTATCCGTCTCAGGTGGGACGGATGGTCGTGCTGCCCTCGAAGGAAAGCCTGCGGCATCTCCATGTGATCGGGCCGAGCGGCGTTGGCAAGTCAACGCTGCTGGTGCACCTCATCTTGGCCGACCTGGCCGCTGGCCGGTCGGTGGTGGCCATTGACCCGAAGGGTGATCTGGTGAGCGACGTGCTGGCCCGGCTGCCCAAAGAGGCTGAGGACCGGGTAGTGGTGCTCGACCCCGCCGATCACACCCCAGTCGGGTTCAACCCGCTCGACGGCGGGTCTGTTGGTATCGATGGGGTGCTCCATGTGGTGCGTTCGATCTGGTCCGACTCGTGGGGACCCCGCCTCGGTGACGTCCTCCACGCCGGTCTGCTCACCCTCGCAGCAACGCCTGGACACAGCCTGGCCGAACTCCCGCTCCTGCTAACTGAAGCCGGGTTCCGGCGGCCCCTCGTGGCCCACGCCGTAGCCAGCGACCCGCTCGGACTCGGCACGTTCTGGCCGTGGTACGAGAACCTGTCACCTGAGATGCGCTCACAGGTCCTCGGACCAGTGATGAGCCGGATGCGAGCACTGCTGCTGCGCCCCGACCTGCGGGCCGTGCTCGGTCAGGCTCAACCGAAGTTCGACCCGATGGATATTTTCACCAAACGGTCGGCGCTGCTGGTTCGCCTGCCGAAAGGTCAACTCGGTTCCGAGGGTGCCCAACTCCTCGGGTCACTTCTGGTGGCCCATCTGTGGCGGCTCAGCCAAGGTCGCGCCGCGATCCCGGCCGAGCGCCGTCACCCAGTGACCTTCGTGCTTGACGAGTTCGCCGAATTCCTGCGCTTGCCGCTGGATCTCCCCGACGCCATGGTCACGGCGAGGTCGCATGGAGTGTCGCTGCACCTGGCCCATCAGCACCTCGGGCAGTTAGATCAACCGGTTCGAGCGGCGGTGCTCGCCAACGCAGGAAGCCGGATCATCTTCCGAAGCGACTACGACGACGCCTCCGTGTTGGCCAAACGGTCGGCTGGTCGGGTGAGCGCCGAGGACCTGATGGGCCTGGAACCGTTCCACGCCTACGCCTCAGTACTGGCGGGAGACGCCCCAACTCCGTACGGGTCACTGCGGACCCGGCCGCTCGGCCCCGCCACACAGTCTGTCGACCGGCTCCTGCGGAGCAACCGGCAACGGTTTGGGGTGGAGCGAACCGTCACCGAAAATTACCTAAGCGGCCTACTGGCGGCCAGTAGCCCGGGCAGGGCTGGGTCGGGTTCGGGTTCGCTGGGTGGACGGCGTACCGAAGGAGAAGCGTCGTGAGTGGGCATCGCGTCGCCCATCGCCTCGGCGTGCCGAAGAACCGCGTGTCCTGCCTGACCAGGGGTCAGAAAGCTTGGTTTGCTGGCCGGGAAGGTTTAGCTCCCCTGAGGTTTCTTCCATGAGGCGCCGTGGACCACTGGCAGTGGATCTGTCGGAACGGGATCGAGCGCTACTGGTAGCGGTGGCCGACCACGGGTTACTGACCGCTGGGCAAGTGGAACGACTGCTGTTCACCGATCGGCATGCTTCACCTGTTGCTACCCGGCGTCGTTGCCAAGCTGTTCTTCGCCGGTTAGTTCAGGATGAGTTTCTGGTTCGGTTGGATCGCCGCCTGGGAGGTCATCGGGCCGGATCTGCCGGGTTCACCTACCGGCTGAGCACCAAGGGGCGCCGAGCGATCGGGGGTGATGGTCGCGGCGGGCGCTTGGAGCCATCGGATCGTCAACGCCTGCATTTGTTGGCCTGCTCTGAGGTGTCGGTCGGGATCAACGAAGCCGAACGTCTCGGCCGCACCCGGTCGGCGAGCGTGACCCATGAACCGGTGACCTGGCGGCGCTTCGTCGGCCAACACGGTGGCTTGGAGGTCCTCAAGCCGGACCTGCTGGTCGAGCTCACCACCCTCGATGGGTGGGAGCTGCGCTGGTTCATCGAGGTCGACCGCAACACCGAACACCTGCCGACCGTGCTTCGCAAGTGCTCCCAGTACCAGCGCTACTGGCAATCCGGGGCCGAGGACCATCCGGTCTTCCCGAGAGTGCTGTGGTCGGTGCCCGACGCGCAAAGACGACGGTCCATCGAGTCGGCGGTCGCCCGGACGGCAGGACTGAGCGGCGACCTGTTCCGGGTCGTCACGGGCGAGGCGACGACAGAGGCGCTCATCAGGAACGAAATCAACAACAACGAAGGAGGTGAATTATGAACACGAACAACCAAGCAACAATCGAACCACAAGAGGGGCTGCCCGTCGGGCAGATCCTGGTCGGCGACGCCAGCACAAAGCTGCGCTCCCTACCGGCTGGGTCGGTGGACACGGTGGTGACCTCACCGCCGTACTTCCGGCTCCGCAACTACGGCGAACCCAACCAGATCGGCCTCGAGGAATCCGTCGACGACTGGGTGCAAGCACTACGAACGGTGATGGGCGAGGTGGCCCGGGTCCTGAAACCGCAAGGGTCGGTCTGGCTAAACCTCGGCGACACCTACTCACGCTCAGTCCGCCACGGTGCCTCCCCAAAGAGCTTGGTGCTCGGACCGGAACGGCTGTTGCTGGCCCTGGAGGCGGATGGGTGGCTGGTGCGTAACAAGGTGGTCTGGTCCAAGCCGAACCCGATGCCTGCATCGGTGCGAGACCGGCTGGCCTGCACCTGGGAGCCGATCTACCTGCTCACAAGGTCTCCGGACTACTTCTTCGACCTCGATGCCATCCGGGTACCGGCCAGGTCGAGTCTGAACCGGCCGACCATCACCGGGACGGCCACAAAGTACGGCACCGGGGTAGGTCGCCCGGAATGGTCTGGGCCATCGGCGGGCACGAACTCCGGTTTGGAGAAAATGAAAGCCCGAGGCCTCACCGCACACCCCTTAGGCAAGAACCCCGGTGATGTCTGGACCATGCCGACTGCCGCCTACCGAGGCGCCCACTTCGCCACCTTCCCCGAGTCGCTGGTGGAACGGCCGCTCAAGGCAACCTGCCCGCAGCGGGTCTGCCGGGCCTGTGGGCTGGCTTGGCGCCGGGCCAGCGTGGTGCGTGATCTTGGGATGCTCGCCGTGAAGGGTCAGCTCCGAAAGTCCTGCGCTTGTGAGTCACGGGACTGGCAACCAGGCGTGGTGCTCGATCCCTTCATGGGAGCCGGAACCGTTGGTGTCGTGGCGGCCCGCCACGATCGCCGCTGGATTGGTATTGAGCTGAGCGACCGCTTCGCTGCCCTGGCACGAAACCGGATTGCGACGACGGCCGCTGCCGCTCAGGAGGCGGCGTGATGAGTGGGTCGGGCGAGAACGCCCCGACACCTGAGGTGGTTGCCCCGGACGGACCACGGATCTACGTGGCCAGCCTCAGCGACTACAACGCCGGGATCTTGCACGGCACCTGGCTGGCAGCCGACCTCGGAGCCGAGGTCCTGCACGACGGCATCGCCGAGATGCTGGCCGACTCACCCACCACCAAGCGCTACGGAGAGGTGGCCGAGGAGTTCGCCATCCACGACTTTGAGGGCTTCGGCCCGGTGTACCTCGGTGAGTACGAATCGATCGAGCGCGTGGCCAAGTTGGCCCACGGCCTGGCCGAGCACGGCGAACCGTTCGGGGCCTGGTGGGCAATGGAGACCCGAGACGACGAGGACTGGGCAGAAATGGAGTCCCAGTACGAACAGCAGTACCTCGGGCACTACTCCTCGATCGAGGCCTACGGCGAGCAAATGCTCGAGGACATGGGCGTCGAGATCGACGAGCTGCCGGGCATACCGGAGAGCCTTCGGCCCTACGTGAAAGTCGACGTCGAAGCCTGGACCAGAGACATGGTGCTCGGCGGAGACATCTCGACAACTGAAGGCAGCGGCGGCGGTGTCTATGTGTTCTGGGGTGGGTGAGGAAATGGGTGTTGTGGAATGGACAATCCCCATTGCGACCGCGCAGTGCTATGAGACAATAGAACCATGCACCAGACCAATTCAGCGACCAAATGGAAAGCAACCGCCTAACAATATGGCGTTGAAATCCAACCCATACCAGGCCAAGTTCGCCGAATACGTCTTAGCCCGGCGGCTCGATCTCGGACTGTCGTTGGTGCAGCTTGAGCAACGCACCGGTCTTCATGGCTCGCGGATCAGCCGCTGGGAACGAGGACTGGAAATGCCCAGCCGCCTCGACCGACTCACCGCCCTTGCTGCCGGGCTCGAAGTCCCCGCCTCAGACCTGTACCTCCTGGCTGGCATGGACCTCGCCCCGGAGCTGCCCTCGATGCGCCCCTACCTCCGCTCCAAATACGGGCAACACCTCCCACCCGAAGCCATCGCCGAGATCGACGCCTACGGCGCCGAAGTCGCCGCCCGCTACGGGATCTCCACCGGACCCAAACCCGGCGAAGACGAGTAACCCCTTCACCCTGATCATCAACCACCGCCAACGAAAGGAGGCACACAATGAACAACCCAAACACCGCATCAATCCTGAGGCGCCTGCGAGCGCTATCTCCGAACCGGGGACTCGATGAAGCAACCGCCCTCGGGATCGCCGAACGCCAAGCCACCCTGCTACTGCAACTAACCGGGCAGACAGCCGCCCCGGTCCCACTCCAAACCTTGCGCCGCATTCCCAGTGTCGTGCTGGAAGTGGTTGAGAACCTGCCCGCATCAGGGGCCTCGTACTGGACCGGAACCTGCTGGCGGCTCGAAGTCAACGACACCGAGCACCCACACCGCCAACGCTTCACGTTCTGCCACGAGTTCAAACACGTCATCGATCACCCCAACAGGGACCTGCTCTACGCCGAACACCGCACTCGCGAACGAGTCGCCAACCACTTCGCCGCCTGCCTGCTCATGCCCCGACGCCTCGTGACCCAAGCCTGGTGCAGCGGCGAGCAAGACCTCAACCAGTTGGCCAGCCACTTCTCGGTGTCCACCGAAGCCATGACCACACGGCTACTGGTCCTCGGGCTGCTCGACCACCGGCCACCCCAACGCATCTTCTGCACCCGCGGAGCCACAAAGCCCTTGCACTGGGAGCAGGCCTTCGCCATAGCTGGAGGTAGATCGATCGGAGAACATCCATGACCCTTGACCACGACTACCAAGAACCAGCCGACGAGGCCGCTACGCGCGGCCTCGTTTCATTGCACGGAGAAGTAATCGAGCCTGTGCCAGCGAAGTCAGCGAAGGGTGCGGCGATCTATCTCCGAGTCTCAACAAATAGCCAGGCCGACAACGACTATGACGCCGAAGGGTTCTCGATCCCGGCCCAAAGGGACGCCTGCACCCGGAAGGCAACAGAGATGGGAGCAACGGTTGTCGCCGAGTTCATAGACCGGGGCGAGAGCGCCCGATCAGCGGATCGACCGCAGCTTCAAGCCATGCTCACTGGCCTGAACGCCGACCTCGCGGTCGACTACGTGATCGTCCACAAGGTGGATCGGCTGGCCCGGTCACGCGAAGACGACATTGCAATCGGTATTCGGATCAGGCAATCAGGTGCTCGACTCGTGTCGGCGACTGAGAACATCGATGAGACGCCTAGCGGCAAGCTCATGCACGGGATCATGGCAACGATCGCCGAGTTCTACAGCTCCAACCTGTCTGCGGAAGCGCGAAAAGGACTGCAAGAAAAGGCCCGGCGAGGTGGAACCATCAGTCGAGCTCCCCTCGGGTACCGGAACACGCGAGAGGAATTCGAGGGCCGTTTGGTGAGCACAGTCGCCGTTGATGAGGCCCGGCGCGAACATGTCCAATGGGCGTTCGAGGAGTTCACCACGGGCGAGTGGACCTTGGCCCAAATCACCGAGGCACTGGAAGATCGAGGCCTCACGTCCCGAGCCACACGAAGATTCCCTGAGGGCTCAGTCAGCCGCAGTCGCATTCATAAGATCCTGCGCAACCCCTACTACCTGGGCATCG
>JANXNS010000142.1 GCA_025353965.1 Aquihabitans sp. | reverse complement strand
GGCGCGGGCGCGTTGACGCCAACTCAAAGGCATACCGGATGACCCGCTCAACACCATGACGGGTGTTGACCGAACCCTGGGTGGCAATTTCCTGCGGGGTGCCCTTACGGAGAAAGCCCCCCTCACCGGCATAGGTGCCCTCGGTATTTTCCCGAATAACCAGGAAGTCGATGTCCTTCTCCGGCAGCAAGAACGGCCGCTGGTTCACGTACTGATCGAGCGCAAAGCGCATCTTGAGCAGCAGACCACGCTCGATCAGACCGGGCGGCACCTCCGGGGTTCCCACCGCGCCCAGGAGAATGGCGTCGAAACCACGGAGTTCCTCCAGCACGTCGTCGGGCAGCACCGTGCCATCGCGCCGATACCGGTCCCCACCAAGGTCGAAGTCGGTGGTATCGATCGCGACCCCAGCCGCCCGCACCACCTTGAGAGCCTCAGCCACCACCTCGGGACCAATTCCGTCACCGCCGATGACTGCGATCTTGTACGCCACCTGAAACTCACTCTCGGGCCAAGGTCGACCAACAGCCGACGAACGAATCCTCGACTGTAGGCCCGACTGCTTGTGAGACGGCAAGGCCTGCCGATGAGTGAACGGTGCCCACCGAGCCTCGACCACCGCCAGCGGGCGAACAGCAACGCGCCACCCCCGGCCCCAGCGACGCCCTAGGAGTCTCGGTCCCCGCCTCGGCGCTCGTCGGCGCCAACACCGAACCTGGCCCACCGATGTACCTCCCGCTGGTGACCAAGACCCGCCTTCTGGAAGGAACCTTGGTGGGCGTGGCCATGGCCGTACTGGCCGGCGTGGGCTGGTGGGCCATCGTGGCCCTCACCAAAACCCCGTTCGCCTTTGGCGCGTTGGTCGTGGGAATCGTGGTTGGCCAGGCGGTCCTCATCGGAGCCCGCAAAGGCGGTCCCGGCCCCGCACTCGTGGCTGGGTTGGCCTGCCTGACCTCATTGGCGGTGGCCGAATATTTCATTCAACGTTCGCTATCCATCGAGTCCCTCGGGGCGGACCTTCCGCTCTGGCAAGGGTTCTCCACTGCTTTCGACGTCGTGCGATCCAGCTTGCAGGCCGAACCGATGACCGGGGCCTTCTGGGCCGTCGCCGTCCTAGCCGCGGCGGTGAACGCCATATCTCCCGCTCGGCGCCCCATCCTCTAACCGGGCCGGGCCTGGCCTGGTGCCGGCCAAGTACGGTGCACGGATGATTGGTGACAGCATTCCTCTCTCCCAGGCTGCCTACGACCGGATAAAGGTCGAGCACGACGACCTCGTCACCCGGGGCAAGATCGACATTGCCCGCAAGATTGAGACCGCTCGCGAGCTGGGGGACCTCTCCGAAAACGGCGACTACCACGCCGCCAAAGAGGAGCAAGGCAAGATGGCCGGGCGGATCAACCATCTGGCCAACCTGCTGGAAAACGGTGTGATCGTTGAAGCCGGCGCCACCGACAACGTCCAGGCCGGAACAACGGTCGGCGTTCGCTACGAGGGTGACGACACCGTCGAGCGGTACCTGCTCGGCTCCATAGAGGAGCGGGTCGAAGGCATAGAGGTCATGTCTCCCGGTTCCGCCCTCGGCGTTGCGCTGGTGGGCCACAAGGTCGGAGACATCGTGGAATACGAGACCCCAACCGGCGCCAAGCTCAAAGTAGAAATCGTCACCGTCGGCGACTAGCGCGCATCCAACGTGTGGCCCGGCTTCGAACTCATTGATCATGTCGCTCCCCGCTGACACTTCACCCGACCCGCCCTGGCTGCCCCCGGGCGGGCCGGTGGACCTGCCCGGCCGCGGCACCACCTTCGTCCGAGACTCCGGAGGACCGGCCCATGCCCCCGTGCTGGTCCTGCTCCATGGGTGGGCGGTCACCGCAGACCTCAATTGGTTCGCCGCGTACCCTGCGCTCGCCGAGCGCTACCGGGTGATCACCATCGATCACCGGGGTCACGGACGCGGCATCCGGCCCCCCGGCGGTCAGGTTCGCCTGAGCGACTGCGCCGACGACGTGGCCGCGCTTCTGGAACATGTGCGAATCGAGCGCGCCATCGCCGTCGGCTATTCCATGGGCGGAGCCATTGCCCAACTGCTGTGGCGCCGCCACCGGGCCAAGGTGTCCGGCCTTGTCCTCTGTTCCACCGCCCGTCATTTCCAAGGCGGTCCCCTTTCCGACCTGTGGTACCGCTCGTACACACCCCTGGCGCAACTGGCCAACGTTGCTTCCGGTCCAGCCGAGGCCCTCGTCCGCAAGCGGGTCGAGCGCCGGGTAGCGAGCGATCCGCGGGGGGAATGGATGCGGTCCGAACTCGTTCGCGCCGATCCCGCGGCCCTGCTCACCTCCATGCGTTCCGTGGGCCGGATCCGTTCCAACCCGTGGATTGGAGAGGTCGACGTACCCACTGCGGTGATCGTCACCACCCGGGACCGAACCGTGCCGGCCCGAAACCAGCGCCAGCTTGCTGGGGCGATTGCGGACTCGGTCACCTTCGAGGTAGACGGGCCGCACGATGCCATCGTCACCCGATCCGAGGCCTACCTCCCGGTCCTGCTCGAGGCCATAGCCAGCGTCAAGACCCGGGTGTCGTCAACCTGAACGGCCCATCCTGGCTCCGCTCAGGACGCAGCCAGGATGGCGGTGATGTGCAGAGCGGCGGCGGCCACCGCTGGGCCAAACCGCGTCCCTGGATCGATTCCGAGGCGTCCCAGGGGGCCGGAAATCCCGACGGCGGCGATCACCAAACCTCCTTCGCCATCGAGCACCGGCGCGCTCACCGAGGCGACGCCCAGCTCCCGTTCCTCCACGCTCGCCATCCACCCCGCCGGCGGGTTCTCGCCGCGCAAGAGACGACCCGCTGACCCCACCGCCAACGGCAGGCGGGCCCCCTCGGCCACGATCGTGCGCAGCTCATGGGCGGACTCGAGCGAGACCACGCAGACCCGGTGGGCACCCTCACGCACATAGAGCTGGACGCTCTCACCCGTTTCCTTGCGGAGGGCCTCAAGCGCCGGGCGAGACGCCGGACCCAACGACCATCCGGCCGCCGCCGCCTGGCCCAAACCCACGAGGCGGAAGCCCAAGGCAAACCGGCCAGCGTGGTCCCGGCGGAGCAAGCCGTGACCTTCCAGGGCCACCGCCAGCCGGTGTGCGGTCGCCCGAGAGATCCCGGTGGCCGCAACTAATTCGGCGAGGGTCGTGCCCCCGGGCGCCGTAGCGACGGCATCCAGCACAGCAACCGACTTGTCCAACACCCCGACACTGCGTACGCTCTGTCCCATCGAATGATACTATCATCCCATTCTATGAGACACTGCAAGTAGGAACCCTCATGACTTCACCGAAGACCCTCAGCGAGAAGGTGTGGGATGCCCACGTCGTGTCCCGCCAGGCTGGCGAGCCCGACCTGCTCTTCATTGACCTTCACCTCGTGCACGAGGTGACCAGCCCCCAAGCATTCGACGGACTGCGCCTGGCGGGCCGCCCCGTGCGTCACCCAGAACTCACCTTGGCCACAGAAGATCACAACGTGCCCACCCAGAACACGAACCTGGAAATCGCCGATCCGGTCTCGCGCAAGCAAATTCAGACCCTTCGCAACAACTGCGCTGACTATGGCATCACCTTGCATCCCATGAACACGCCGGGCCAGGGAATCGTCCACATCATCGGCCCGGAGCAGGGCTACACCATGCCCGGCATGACCATCGTGTGCGGAGATTCGCACACCTCCACCCACGGCGCGTTCGGCGCCCTGGCCTTCGGCATCGGCACCAGCGAGGTCGAGCATGTCCTTGCCACGCAGACTCTCCCCCAGTCGGCCGCCAAAACGCTGGCCATCACCGTCAACGGCGAGCTGCCCCCTGGCAGCACGGCCAAGGACATCATCCTCGCCATCCTCGGGCGCATCGGCACCAGCGGCGGGATCGGCCACATTGCGGAGTACCGGGGCTCGGCCATCCGGGCCCTGTCCATGGAAGGCCGGATGACGGTCTGCAACATGTCGATCGAGGCTGGCGCCAAAGCGGGGCTCATTGCCCCGGACCAAACCACGTTCGACTATCTGAAGGGCCGTGACCACGCACCCAAGGGCGCGGCGTGGGACGAAGCAGTTGCTTACTGGAAGACCCTCGCCACCGACGAGGACGCCGCATTCGACAAAGAAGTGGTGCTTGACGCCGCAGATATTTTCCCGCACGTCTCCTGGGGTACCAACCCCGGCCAGGTCTCCCCCATTACCGGCCAGGTGCCGGACCCGTCCCAGATCTCGGATCCCGCGGAGCGCAATGCCGCCGAACGGGCATTGGACTACATGGGCCTCACCGCCGGAACCCCCCTCAAAGAGGTCGCGGTAGACACGGTGTTCATCGGCTCGTGTACCAACGGCCGGATCGAGGATCTCCGAGCCGTGGCCGCGGTGGCCCAAGGCCGCCGGGTCTCGCCGGGTCTCCGCACGCTGGTTGTGCCCGGATCTTGGGCCGTCAAAGGCCAGGCTGAGGCCGAAGGGATTGACCAAATCCTGATCGGCGCCGGGTTCGACTGGCGAGACCCGGGCTGTTCCATGTGTTTGGCCATGAATCCGGACAAGTTGGCCGTTGGCGAACGCTGTGCTTCCACCAGTAACCGCAACTTCGAAGGTCGCCAAGGGCGCGGTGGCCGCACCCATCTGGTCTCACCCGCCGTCGCCGCCGCCACCGCCATCGCTGGCCACTTCGCTACCCCAGAAGACCTGGCCCCCGTTGCCCCGCTCAAGAGCCAGGAAGGCTAATCATGGACCCCGTACGCATCGTCTCCGGCACCGCCGTACCCCTCGATCGCTCCGACGTCGACACCGATCAAATCATCCCGTCTGACTGGCTCAAACAAGTCGAGCGCACCGGCTTCGAAAAAGGCCTGTTCTCCGAATGGCGTGACGACCGAGATTTCGTCCTCAATCAGGAGCAGTATCTCGGGGCCAACATTCTGCTGGCCGGCCCCAACTTTGGCACTGGGTCCTCCCGAGAGCACGCGGTCTGGGCTATCCAGCAGTACGGCTTCCAAGCCGTGGTGTGCCCCCGGTTCGGAGACATCTTCCGCAACAACTCCACCAAGAACGGCCTGGTGCCCGTGGTGGTATCGCCCGACGTCGGCGAGCAGTTGATGCGAGCAGTGGAGGCAGACCCGACGTTGGAAATCACCATCGATGTGGAGCGGCGCACGTTGGAAGCGCCAGCCATCGGCCTCACGACAAACTTCCCGCTGGAGGCATCGGTCCAGCACCGATTCCTCGAGGGGCTCGACGACATCGGCATCACCCTCCGCCAAGCCGACGAGATCACCACCTACGAAACCACCCGCCCGCGTTGGTTCCCCACCACGGCCAACACCTGATTGGCGCACGGCGACGATAGACACACGGCATGGCTCTTGTCCTCGTCACGGGTGCGTCGGGCTACATCGGCGGGCGCTTGGTGCCTGAGTTGTTGGCCGCCGGACACCAAGTCCGCTGCCTGGCCCGCACCCCGTCGAAGCTTGACGACCAGGTTTGGCGCCATTCCGTTGAGGTCGCGGCGGGAGACGTCACCAATCGAGCATCGCTCGACCCGGCGCTGACCGGTGTCGACGCGGCCTATTTCTTGGTGCACTCCATGGGAGACAAAGCCGCGTTCGACGAAGAGGACCGCCATGCTGCGGCCGTCTTCCGAAATGCTTGCGCCGATGCTGGCATCCGCCGCATCGTGTACCTCGGCGGGCTCGGCCGGAACGATGACCCCAAGCTCTCTCGCCATCTCCAGAGCCGACACGAAGTTGGGCGCGTACTGGCCGACGGCCCCGTACCGGTCACCGAACTGCGTGCCGCCATCATCATTGGGTCGGGCTCGGCCAGCTTCGAGATGCTCCGCTATCTGGTGGAGGTCCTACCCGTGATGACGACCCCGAAGTGGGTCGACAATCGCTGCCAACCAATCGCCATTCGCGACGTGCTGGCCTGGCTCGTGGTCTCCATTTCTGGTGATGCGATCTCCGGAGTCGACCAGGCCGACCACCTCCAAGAGATTGGCGGCCCCGACGTCCTTACCTACCGAGAAATGATGCAGGCCTACGCCGAGGGCGCTGGCCTCAAACGACGCCGAATCGTGGCCGTCCCGGTGCTTAGCCCGTCGCTTTCGTCCCGTTGGGTTGGCTTGGTCACTCCCCTCCCCACTGGCCTGGCGCGGCCTCTGGTGGAGAGCCTCATCAACGAGGTGGTCGTCAACCACCCACCCCCGGCAAACCCACTCGGCCATGACCTTCTTTCCTTTCGTGAGGCCGTGCGCCTTGCGTTGCAGCGGTCATCCGATCTCCAGGTCACCACTCGCTGGTCCGACGCAAACCTTCCCGGCCGTTCCCCGGCCGACCCCATGCCGACAGACCCCGACTGGGCCGGCGGCAGCCTCCTGGTGGATGCCCAACAGGTCCACTCCACCGCCGCGCCCGCCGCGATGTACGCCACCGTCGCCGGCATTGGTGGAGACCGAGGCTGGTACGTCACCCCGCTGCTGTGGAACCTGCGGGGTTGGGTCGACAAGCTCATCGGGGGGGGTTGGCCTGCGCCGAGGCCGACGCCATCCCGACGATTTGCGAGTCGGTGACGCCGTCGACTTCTGGCGGGTCGAGGCAGTGGAGCACGACGTGTTGGTGCGGTTGCGGGCAGAGATGAAGCTTCCGGGCGAAGCCTGGATCCAATGGGAAATCAACCCCGACGGTTCCGGCAGCACCCTGGTTCAGCAGGCCATTTTCTACCCGCGTGGCCTCTTCGGCCGGCTCTACTGGTACGTGCTGGTCCCGTTCCACGGCCTGATCTTCGCCCGTATGGCCCGTCGGATCGCCGACGCCGCCGAGGCCCGGCCCGTGAACTCCTTGTAGGGTCAATGACCATGGCTGGTGGGGTAATTCGAAAAATACTGACCCTCGGGGTGATCGGGGCCCTCGTGGCCAAGGCGGTCCGCGTGCTACGCGGTGACCCCGCACCGGATTTCTCTCGTCATCCCACCGTCGATGGTGGGCCGCAGCCGGTGGTAGCCCCCCGTGTTGCTCCGGTGGTGCCTGCTGTTGCAACCGAGGCAACGTGGCAAGCAGCAGCCGACGGAACGTGCCCAGAAGGCTTCCCGGTGAAAGCCAAGCTCAAGAGCGGCATCTTCCACCTCCCCGGGATGCTGGCCTATGACCGGACCAGCCCGGACCGCTGCTACCCAAGCGCGGAAGCTGCTGAGGCCGACGGGCTCCGCGCCGCCAAGCGCTGACCCGCTCAGCTCCCGGGCTGTATCTCAGGGTCAGGCTGCTCAGGTACCGGGCCCATCGCGTCCAGCGCGGCGCGGGCCTGCGCCACCAGTCCCGTGCGGGCGCGCACATCCTCCAGCGCACTAGCCAAGCGCCCCGCGGCATCCTGCGCCGACGAGCTGGCTAGGCGGGCCACGGCCTCCTCGATGGCGGCTACCGCACCGGTGATATGAGCCAACGGGTCGGCCCGGACGCTGGCCGGCAAGGCCGCCGTTGCCACCAACTGCTCATCGAGTGACGCTGCCTGCTGTTGGAGTTCCACCCGGAGGTCCAACAGGTCGCCGTCGTCGTCGAAGGCCTGGTTGGCATCCAACGCCAGCAGGGCATCGCGGAGGCGGCGGTGAAGCCTGGCCTCAGGAGCCTGCGACCCAGCCCACGCCGTTGGCGCATTGGTGGGCACCCCGGCGACCAGTTGGCTGTCTCGCTCGAACGCCTTGGCGTTTCGCAACGCGATGACCCCGGCGACCGCAACCGCAGCTACCGCGGCCACGACCACCAGA
Source organism: Aquihabitans sp. (assembly GCA_025353965.1). GTDB lineage: Bacteria > Actinomycetota > Acidimicrobiia > Acidimicrobiales > Iamiaceae > Aquihabitans. The sequence goes on along the minus strand of JANXNS010000142.1, from coordinate 635 downwards.
CCGAACAAAGCCACCAGAACGAACGACATGGTCAGGTCCCACCCGAGGACTTGGATGCGGAATACAGCACCAAGACGATGATGAAGACGATGACCGCAGCCACAATGGCAGCGGCGATCTTGACCTTGCTCCACGGACGCTGGCCCTGGACTTCTCCGGTCACGCCGTTGATGAAGACCTGGAAGGGCTTTTGCTCGTAGATGACCGTAAGGAGCCAAATCGGTAGCAGGACATGCTTGTAGGTGAGCTGGTTCCAAGCCACCTCCTTGCGTTCGATCCGCTGCTGATCGCCGCCGATGTCCCGGCGGATGGTCGCCTCGATCCCAGCTTCCATCTCCTGTTGGGCTTCGCCGAACGATGCCTCCACGTCACGGTCGTAGGTGCGGCATAGGTGGCCGGCCACGAACTGCGGGGAGAACGGTGCTGCCCCTTGCGTGGGCCACGGCTCCAATGCCTTGACTCGCTTGGGGTCGAAACCGTCGTTGGCCAGAACGGTCACATCATCGAAGGCGTCGGCCACCGTGCCTGAGACATGCGACCAGCTCGTACGGGTTTCGGTGTGTTGGTTCTCACCGGAACCCACGGTGACCGTGTAGTTGTCTCCCCGCTGGCCGCGATAGTGGGTCGAGGTCTGC
>JANXNS010000102.1 GCA_025353965.1 Aquihabitans sp. | reverse complement strand
GGCCCATACCGGGCCGCCCGCCTCGCATCGCATCCATAGGCGCCGCCGAACAGCCAGCCGATCCGGCGTATGGCGTTGGTTCGCACGCTGAGCGATTCCGCGAAGCGCTGCTGCATCGTCTGGGCAAGGTTCAAGATCGGGGAGGTGACGGGTGCCCAGACGAGATCCTCGTATCCGTCCGGTCGCTCCGGCTCTGCCAGATGAGCCGGGGTGCCGTACAGCACATGGTTGAACTGCAGGTCCGTGGAGGTGCTCGGCCATCCAGCGGCCCATCGGAATGCATCGTGTTGTCGCCGTGTTGTCGTCGTACATGATCTTTTGCCCAGTGCCGAGAACCTCCGTTTGCGTACGCTTCGCTTGGTTACGAACGACCGGGAAGACTGCTTGAAGCTCAGTCTGGGCAACCGTCTTCGGGTGGAGGAACACAGCGTGGCCCGCAACAGCGTGTGCCACGGTCGGATAGCCCGCCAGCTCCACGACGCGGCGAAGGGCGTCGATGCCGTTCGGCATGCTCCCGTCAACCGGCAGGCCGTCAACCAGGTCTGACTTCTCTTGTTCCATGGTTCTCCCTGTCGGGCTGAGCTTGCTCAGCGGTTGCAATCTGTACACGCTTCATCCGCTGGTTCCGGGTTCAAGTTCCGGGTGGCCCACCACTCCAGATCTTTAGCCACCGCCCAAGCCCTCAGGCCACGGTGTCTCGGCCCAGGTGCACTGGGACGCGGCGTTCGTCGTCGTCGAAGACAGCCACCAGTTCCAGACGGGCACCGAGGGCTTCGAGGTACTGGCGCAACGTCGAGACCCGAACGTCGTCGGAATGCTCAAGCTTAGAAATCGCACCCTGAGTCACGTCGAGACGGCCCGCCAGCTCAGCCTGGCTAATCGCCTCACCGTGACGAAGCTCAAACAAGCGGATCTCTTCCAGGGTCCCGGCCCGCAAGACGGCCATCCGTTCAGGGGCACCAGGCTTGGCGACCACCTTGTCGGAAAGCTCAGAAAACTTGGTTCGTGCCATCAGATCAATCCTTCCTCCCCGAGTTCCCGCAGGTACTCGTCATACAGGTCATCAGCGAGCGGAACCGCCCACCCATACCAATCGTTCCATGCACCGGTCTTATCGCCGCCAAGCAACAGAATTGCCTGTCGCCGTGGGTCAAAGCTGAACAACACCCGCAAAGCGCCGCCCTTCGCCGCCCGCAGCTCTTTCATCGATTGATGCTTCGACATGTGGATCCGGTCCACGACCGGCCGACCGAGATCGGGTCCGCGTTCGACGAGAAGACCCACCCGGTCGGCGACCGCCTCCCGCTGCGCGTCGGCCAGGGTTTCCCACCATTCGACGAACTGATCGGTGACCTCGACCTCCCACACCAACCAAGTATGAGCTATCACTCATCATGAGTCAAGAGTCATAACTAGCGGAGGATGCTCACCGGGTGTCCCGAGGCGGCACATGAGAAGTTGGCCCGGGTTCAACCCCGGGGCCCGCCACTCCAGACGGACCCACCCTGGACCTAATCACCGACCCAAGGCGCCCAGCACGCCAGCGCGGGCGTAGCCCTAGCCTGGCCAAATGGCCGACGTTGCGACAAAGCCGCTGCGGGAGCTGGTCGAAGCTCACCGTGACGAAATCAAAGCGATCGTGGCGCGCCACCGAGGCCTATCCGTCGCCATCTTCGGGTCGGTCGCACGCGGCGACGAACGACCCGACAGTGACATCGACTTCCTCGTAGACCTGGCGCCCGGCACCCGGCCCTTCGAGATCCTCAAACTCGGCGCCGAGCTCGAGCAAGCGTTGGGCGTAAGCGTCGACGTCGGTACCCCAGAATCGCTCCGCCACACGCTTCGCTCCGGCGTACTAGCCGAAGCCATCGCCCTGTAAGCCGCCATGACCCGTCTCAGTAGAGGACTCCAGAACCCGACCCTGCCGCGTACCTTGCCGCGTAACAGCAAGTGACCCAGGTCGACGCCAGCGACCCATGAGACCAAGACCCCCGGACAATGCTCAATCCAGGTGCCCTGAGCGACGCATGAGACAGTCGCTCCGGGTCTTTCAATCCGCTGGTTCCGGGTTCAAGTCCCGGGTGGCCCACCACTCCTAGATCGTTGCCTGCGTCCCGCTCTCCGCTCGGACCTACCGGCCGGAGCCATCACCTGTGGGCTGCCAGGCAGCACCCGGCGACTCGTTCGGTCCGCCTTGGACGACCCGATTTCCACAATCATCAACCGGGCAGCCGTGGTCGTGGGAACATGTGCCCATGGACTTGGGGCACGGCATCGAGATCGCCGATGAGGCGCTGGAGGCGTTCTGTGTCGACCACGGAGTGAAGCGCCTTGGCGTGTTCGGGTCCGTGCTGAGCGAACGCTTCGGCGATGAAAGCGACCTAGACGTGCTGGTCGAGTTCGAAATAGGTCGCACCCCCGGTTTGCTGAGGATCGCAGAAATGGAACTGGAACTAGAGCGGTTCGTCGGTCGCCGGGTCGATCTGCGTACCTACGGCGACCTCAGCAAATACTTCCGAGACCGCGTCGCCGCCGACGTCCTCTGGGCCACGGCGACGGTGGACTTGCCCGGTCTGGTCGACCTCCTTCCCGATCTGGACGGATAGGACAGGTCCAACGCCTTGCATCGTGTCCGCCTTTCGGCACCAAACAACGCTGCCGCGTAACAGCAAGTGACCCAGGTCGACGCCAGCGACCCATGAGACCGAGACCCCCGGACAATGCTCAACCCGGGTGCCCTAAGCGACGCATGAGACAGTCGCTCCGGGTCTTTTAATCCGCTGGTTCCGGGTTCAAGTCCCGGGTGGCCCACCACTGACCGCAGTCCTCGCTGAACCGCAGCGGAGACGGCCGACGCAGCAAGCCGCATCACACCCAGCTGTCACCGGATCACGCGGCAGTCGCCCCACGATGTCAGATCCGTGCCTGGCAGCCCAATGTGGACTACACGAGTCTTCGGCATGAACCTACCAACATCTTGCTAGTGTCAAGGCATGGCCGATGGACATGCGTTCACTTCATCTGATCTCGCCAGCCGACGCCGCGAAGTGCTCGACGCCAGCAGGACCGGCGTTGCGCTCGTACGTGACACCGACGGCTTCCTTTTCGCCATGATGCCAGCGAAAGCCGTGGCCCTCAGCGAAAGCCTCGACGGGTTCAACCAGACGCTGCGCGCGCTCATCGGATCGCTGCAGGACGAGTCCCCGCACCCGACGTCGCTCGGCCAGGTGGCGTTCGCCGCCGACTGGAGCCAAGCCCGCCGGCAGCAACTGGTCGCCGACCTCGCCGAAGCGATCAGCGTCGCAGCCAGCATTGGTGACCCGGCCCCGGTTGCCGGCCTGATCGAGATGTCCCGGCCCCACCCGGTCCGAGGCGACGTTCCGTTCGACGCTGCGGCGGCCTTCGCTGGGCTCAGCGCCGCAGACCAAGCGCTGCTCTCCGGGGTGCGTCGCCAAGCGACAGCCAACAGGCCACCGCAAGCCAAGCCGGCCCGACGACCGGCGACACCCTCCGGGGCCACGACGGCCCCGGCGGAAGGCGGGTGGGGTCGGAAGGGGGCACCTGCGAAGCTTGCAAGCAAGGCAGCGGCGGCGAAGAAGGGTACGAAACGGGCGGCCGGAGCGGCCGGGTGAAGCTCCACCCTGTCGGGGCCGGTGAGGCCTACCAACTCGCCTACTTCAGATCTGAAGGTGCCCCCACCTACGCAGCCGAGGTCGAAGACTGGGTGGCCGGGACCGGGTGGCTCTGGTCACGCGACGACGAAGACGACGTCGAGGACCGTCGACTCCTCTGCTTCAGCGGCGACGACGGACTCGGTGGCGTGGTCGCCCATCACCGGTCGGGCCCGGGGATCCGTTACCTGATGGTCGTCTTCGTCGACCCGGACTCTCGAGGCAAAGGCCTCGGACGTGACCTCTGGGCAGCAGCGGTCGAGGACGCATCGAAGGACGGCGACAACGTCTTCTGGGTGGTCCACCCCGACAACGAGGCGGGCCTCAAACTGTCCGACGCTCTCGCCCGCCGGGCAGAGCCGGTCGAAGGCGACGACGGCTACGTCCGATTCATCTACCTCGGCAGCGCTGCGCTTGCGGAGCCCTGACCGCCTCCACCGGGAGCGGGCGATCCGGTGACAGGATGGGTTGGAGTTGCCCCCTCCTCCTCGACACCGAGCGGTGCCGTTGCCGCGCACCTTGCCGCTTGACCGGAGGTGACGGCAGGGATCTCCAGCGGCGCATGAGACAGTCGCTCCGGGTCTTTCAATCCGCTGGTTCCGGGTTCAAGTCCCGGGTGGCCCACCACTCCAAAACGTTACCAGCGTACCGCTCCCCGCTCGGACCTACTGGCCGGAGCCATCACCTGTGAGCTGCCAGGCAGCACCGGGCGACTCGCTTGGTCCCCTTGGGAGACCCGATTCTCACAATCGTCAATCAGCACCCGAGGTCGGAGCATGTGCGCATGGACTTGGGGCACGGCATTGAGATCGCCCCCGCTCCGCTGGGGTCAGGAACCAGTCGTCAAATCTCATAGATGTAGGCACGCATCGACCGGATACCCGAGGGTGCGACGGACCCCCCGCGTACCCGCTGCCCGCACGGCTAGATGCGACCCTCCTGCGGTGGTCGACTGGCCCAGGACATCCGGATGATACGGGCGGCTTCTCTCAGTGACCGGGCTTCGGCCCGCGCCTGCTCGACCGCGCCTTGGAGGCGCAGCGTGTCCGCGAGCCTTCCGGAATCAATCCATTCGGTGCGTTGCGGCGGCATCAGGCTGGAGCTCCAAATCACGGGCGGACACCGGCCACTTCCCGCGCCAGGTAAGCGCCAAACATCCCCGCGACCCGGACCGTCGAAGCACGCCTTTTGGTTGGGATGTTTGCCGGTCCGATGCCCGGGGTACCAGCGAGCATGAACGCTTCAATCCTTTGGGTCCTTGCCGTCATCCTCGTCGTTGTCGGGGTAGTCCAACTCCTCCAGGGCCAGCTGATCTTCGGCATCGCCCTGATCGTGATCGGCCTGCTGGTCGGGCCCGGCGGCACCTCGATCTTTGGGTCCCGGAGAGCCTGACTCCCAAATTGCAAGAGCTTGCGATCCAGCCGCACATGCTGGCGCACCCCCCCTTCCCCCAGCCAAGGACGATCAGCCATGCCCTACACCAAGACCGATGTCCGGATTTCCTATGCGGACTATGGGACCGGCCAGCCCGTGGTCCTAGCCCACGGCTGGCCCCTCAGCCACCGGATGTGGGAATACCAGATTGGCCCCTTGGCCGAGGCGGGGATGCGCTGCGTGGCCTATGACCGGCGCGGGTTCGGAGAGTCCGACAAGCCGTGGGACGGCTACAACTACGACACCCTCACCTCCGACCTGGCCGCTCTCATCGAGGAACTAGACCTGCACGACATCGTGCTCGTCGGGTTCTCCATGGGCGGTGGGGAGGTGGCCCGCTACCTCGCCAAGCACGGCTCGGACCGCGTGGCCAAGGCGGTCCTCATGTCGGCCGTCACTCCGTCGCTCGCCAAAAGCCCCGACAACCCCAAGGGCGTCCCCGAGGAGACACTGCAGGGTTTTGGCGACGCCATGGGACAAGACCGAATCGCTTTCCTGGCTGACTTCACTCGCACGTTCTTCGGGGTTGATTCCGACGACAACGACGTGATCAGCGCCCCGCTCCTCAACCACTTCCTCGACATTGCCGCATGGGCCAACCCCAAAGCCACCCTCGCCTGCGCCGAAGCGTTCGGATCCACTGATTTCACCGACGACGTCAAGACCATCGACATACCGACCCTCATCATCCACGGCGACGCCGACCAGATCGTGCCCCACGAGGCCACCGCCCTCCGCGCCGCCGACCTCATCACCGACAACCGCCTCGAGGTAATCCAAGGCGCCCCCCATGGTCTCACCTACACCCACCGCGACCGCATCAACGAACTGCTCATCGACTTCATTCGCAACTGAAACCAATGCCGCCAACCGGTTGCCCCCCCGCGACCTATCTCGCCTCCGCGTCGTAGCCACCTCGCGGTGGGCCGGGACTGTCAGATTCTTTGTGTAACCGG
>JANXNS010000050.1 GCA_025353965.1 Aquihabitans sp. | reverse complement strand
CCCGCCTCCTCTGCGCCCCCACCTGGACCCTTCCCCGGCCCAGGTGGGGGTGCTCCGGCTGCGCGGGCCAGAGGGTGGTTTCCGTTCCCTGCGGGGCGCTACGTAAAAGTAGCACGAAAGGACGCGACATCAAACGGCGTGTTCGCTTTGCCAGCGAAAGCACACCGTGTCAGCCGTTTAGACGGGCGTGAATGGGCTTGTGCGCCTTGTATAGCTTGAGAAATTCTCGGTAGAGCGGCGCGTAGGCGGCTCGGGCGGTGGGGTCGGGGTGAAATTCCGTTTCGATAGCCACGGCCCGATTCAGCTCATCGAGCGTTTGGCGGCCAAGGGCCAGCCAGGCAACGAACGCAGCGCCGCGGGCGTTGGCATGTTGTGGTTCGGCCACCCGGCGGATCACCCGATCGCAGACATCGGCATGCATCTGACACCAGAGGTCCGAGCGGGCCCCACCGCCAATGAAGTTCAGACCATCGAGCGGCCGCTTCGTGAAGGCTTCGGCCGTTTCCAGCAGCCATTTGCTGTTGTAAGCGACGCCCTCGAACACGGACCGGACAAGGTCCGCCCGATTGGTCGTGAGCGACACGTTGTTCCAACCGCCGCGGATGGTGTGGTCGTCGACCGGTGTGCGTTCGCCATTGAGCCAAGGAGTGAAGATCACCCGGTTGGACCCGGCCACCGACGCGGCCGCGAGCTCGTGGGCCTCGTCGAGATCGCGGATCATGCCCGCCTGGTCCCTGAGCCACAGCAGGGCGGCGCCGCCTACCTCATGTTCGTTGGCCAAGAAGTAGCGGCCGGGCACGGCAGATGGAAGCGCTGCTTGGTTGTGGAGGAGGTCGGTCTTCTTGGCCGGAAGGTGGCACGACAGCCACGACGACGTGCCCATGTAGAGGTGGCCCTCGTAGTCGCCGAGTGCGCCGGACCCGACCACTGCGGAGTGCACGTCTCCCGTTGCAGTGACGACCTTGGTTCCGGCGGCGAGGCCCCATGCGTCTGCCACTACGGGCAGGACCGAACCAATGACGGTGGCCGACGGGACCAGTTTGGGAAACTGGGTTTCGGTGAGCCCGCACCAGGCCAGCAGTTGGGGGTCGTAGTGGACGTTGTTGAGGTCTCGGTTGTCGGTGAGCCAGTGGGCAACGATCGAGTCGAACGACGCCGCTTGGCGGCCGGTGAGGCGAGCATTGAGGTAGTCGCACGGCTCAAGGAACGCGTGGGCGGCGGCATAGACCTCGGGGCGTTCGTCGCGCAGCCAGAGGATGTGGGCGACGGGGTCCTTGCCGGAATGGCTGGGGATTCCGCCAGTGCGGGAAATCCAATGTTGGAGGCGGCGGGCGCCGTAGCCGGCCAGGTTGACGCGGCCCTTGATGACCTCCTCGATGTAGGGCGCCCCGCGGGAGTCCATCCAGATCACCGCGGGATAGAGATGTTGGCTGTTCGCGTCGACGGCGACGGTGCCGGACCATTGGCTGGTGACCGACACAGCGACGATGTCGGTGGCGGGCACGTGGCCGCCACCGACCAGGCGTTGGACGGCGGTGGTAATGGCGGCCCACCAATCGTTGGGGTCTTGCTCGGCGCCGCCGTTGCCTAGGAGCGCTAGCGGGGTGGCCTCGAACTCGTGGGCCACGATGCGCCCGGCGACGTCTACCAGCGCGACTTTGGGGCCACCGGTTCCTAGATCAATCGCCAACACATGTTCGGTGCCCACACTGCTCCCCAGTCGTCGTCGCCCAGCCGAGCGCCGACCTTAGTTGGGGGCTTGTTCGGTCCTCGCCGGTGCGCTCGGCACTACCGTCCGGGCTATGACCGAACCTGAGTTGCTGGTGACCGTGGCCAGTCACGTCGCCACCCTCACCATCAACCGTCCGGCCAAACGCAACGCGTTGTCGTGGGCCTTGGTCACCGAGATTCGACAGGCGTTGGCTGAGGCCAAAGCGAACCGCGACGTGCGGGTGGTGGTGCTCACCGGGGCGGGCGAGAAGGCGTTCTGCACGGGAGCGGACCTTGCGGGTATGGCCGACGGTGCGAGCTACGCGGACCTCCACGACGCGCGGGGTGAGTTGGCCCGCCTCTTTGCCGAGCTCTACGCGCTAGGCAAGCCGACCATCGCCCGGGTGCGCGGCTATTGCCTGGCTGGTGGGTTCGGCCTGGCGCTGGCCTGCGATCTGGTGGTGGCGGCCGACGATGCCCAGTTCGGTACGCCAGAGATTGATGTGGGTCTATGGCCCCACCTGATCACGGTGCCGCTCACGCGGTCGATGCCACCCAAGGTGGCGCTCGAGCTGATGATGACGGGCCGAAGGGTGGACGCGACCGAGGCGTTGCGGGTTGGGTTCGTCAACCAGGTGGTGCCGATGGAAGGCCCCGGCGGGCTCGACGACGCAGTGGCGACCTTGGCGGCCACCCTCGCGGCCAAGAGTCCGGTCGCGCTCAAGCTCGGCCGCGACAGTTTTTACGGGGCATGGGATCTCGGGGCAGAAGATGCGCTCCGCTACCTCCACCCGTTGCTCACAGTGACGGCGTCCACCGAGGATGCCGCCGAGGGGATTGCCGCCTTCCAGGAGAAGCGCACGCCCCGGTGGGCCGCCGACAACTAAGCGGATACCGGGCTCCGGTTGGCCGCGAAGGCTCGGCTGGCGCGCCTTGCGTGCGTGAAAGCGCTGAGGCCGTGCCAGGCTTGGCGGTCATGAGCCAGGTCGCTGCACCTCCGTCGCTACCGCCAAATCAGCCGGATCGGCCCAATCCACCGGCCGATGCCTTGGCCGCGGTGGCGTTGGCCGAGCGGTTGGTGGCCATGGTCGGCACCGCGGTGCGCGGCAAGCAGGACGTGGTGGAGTTGGCGGTGGTTGCCCTGCTGGCCGGCGGTCACCTGCTGGTGGAAGATCTCCCCGGCACGGGCAAGACGTTGTTGGCCAAGAGCTTGGCCACCGCCATTGGTGGACGCTTCGGTCGGGTGCAGTGCACGCCGGATCTGTTGCCGAGCGACATCACCGGCACGTCGGTGTATGCGCCGGTGGATGGATCCTGGAACTTCCGGCCCGGCCCGCTGTTCGCCAACGTGGTGTTGGTTGACGAGGTCAACCGGGCGTCGCCGCGGACGCAGGCCGCGTTGCTGGAGCCCATGGAAGAGCATCAGGTCAGCGTCGACGGCACCACCTATGGCCTGCCCGATCCGTTCTTCTGCATCGCCACGCAGAACCCCTACGGCCAGGTCGGTACGTTCCCGTTGCCGGAGAGCCAACTGGATCGCTTCGCCCTGGTTCTGTCCATGGGCCTCCCGGATCGTGAGGCCGAACGAGACATTCTCACCGGTCTCGGTGGTACCGATGTGTTCGCTGATCTGCAGGCGGTGACCACGCCGGAAGCAGTTGCTGCCGCGGTTGCGGGCGTACGCAACGTGCATG
>JANXNS010000036.1 GCA_025353965.1 Aquihabitans sp. | reverse complement strand
GCCGCCGCCGACCTCGTGCTCCTTGACGACGACTTTTCCACCATCGTCGCGGCGATCGAGCAGGGCCGCGCCACGTTCGCCAACATCCACCGCTTCCTCACCTATCACCTCACCGACAACGTCGCCGAGCTCACCCCGTTTCTCATCTGGGCCCTTTCCGGCGGCCGTTTCCCCCTCGCTCTCGGCGTCCTCCAGATCCTCTGCCTCGACATTGGGACCGACCTCCTCCCCGCCCTTGCCCTCGGCAGCGAACCTCCCAGCCCCGGCGTGCTGACCCGTCCGCCGGAGCGCCGCCACCTCATCGATCGCACCCTCCTCGTGCGAGTCTTCGGCGTCCTCGGGCCCACCGAAGCGGTTGTGGAAATGAGCGCCTTCCTGGTTGGCCTGCTCGCCGCGGGCTGGCGCCCGGGGCGGGCGTTCCCAACCGGCCACGCGCTCATGGCCGCATCGGGCGCCGCCTTTGCCGCCGTCGTCCTCGGGCAACTCGCCAACGCGTTCGCTTGCCGCAGCGCCACCCGCACCCCCGAGCGCCTGGGTTGGCGCACGAACACGTTGCTGCTCTGGGCCGTTTCCGTCGAAGTTGGCCTCCTGGTCTTCGTACTGCTGGTCCCGCCGGTGGCCCGCTTCCTTGAGCAAGCGGCCCCGCCGGCCCCGGCCTTCGGTGTTGCGCTACTGGCCATCCCCGCCGTCCTTCTTGTCGACCGCATCCACAAAGGCGTACGAGCCTCCAAACGCGAGTCAGCAGCGCAGCCCTCCTGACCTTTCTGAGTGCAGACCCGGCCATGAGCCACCGCCTCAGCAATGCTGGCTACGGTGGCCGCCGTGCCACCCGTCGGGTCGATCAACCACACCGCCGCGGCGCTGCTGGCAACCCTGCGGGAGGTAACCGGGGTGCCTGATTTGGCGTTCAATGGCCAGCCAGTGTCGCTCACGGGGGGTTACTACGCCGAGCTGCTGCGGTTCCGGTTGGTCAACCCACCCCAAGGGCTGGCTGGAGAATTGGTCGCCCGCATCGTTCCAGCGCCAGCGACCGGCGAATGGGAGGGCAACATCCAGCGGGAGGTAGCCGCTCAAGGTTTCCCGACCCCCGCCGTCCGCCTCGTGGTCGACGACACATCACCTCTAGGGCGTTACCTCATCGTGATGGACTGGATCAATGGCGGGCCACCCATTAGCGGGCTCGACAAGGGCGGGATCGCTGGCATTGCCCGCCTGACCCGCGAGCTCCCCAACCAGCTTGCGGAGACTGCCGCCGCGCTCCATGGCCTCGACGCCGAACCACTCTCGGCCAAGTTAGACCAGCTCACCGGCGACATCCCCAACCGACGGGCCGGTGCTGATCGACTGGACCGTGGCGCGGGTCGCCCACCCGGGTTTCACCCTTGCGTTCACCGACCTGATGTTGACCCACCCGCCCCTCGACCTCTCTCGTCCCGCTATGGCGGCGATCGGGATCGTCGGCCGTCGAATGGCCCGCCAGTTCCACCGCCGCTACCGCGAGGTCGCCCCCGCCAACGCGCTCGTGACAGCAGACGACCTGGCCTGGCACCGCCAGGTGCACGCGTTGCGGATCCTGGTGGAGTTGGCCGAATGGAAAGCGGCCGGTACACCCCCCGTGGAGGGTCACCCGTGGACGGTGCTCGAATTCGTTATGCGGGCCGAACTGGGCCTGCGCACACGGCCCAGCTGACCGCAGGCCGTTCCACCCGGTTGCCGTTAGACGAGTGAGCGGCCGTATTGGTCTTTGACATTGCCGGTGAGAATCAGGCCGTCGGTTCACCGACCAGCCTGACGCAGCGGCTCCGGGGTCCAACCAGGCCAGTCCGGCCGTCCGACCACTCGGCCCACCTCGAACGAAGCGACAAGACGAAATGGGTCCGACGCCTGAGTGTTGTCGTAAACGGTCGTGGCATCGACCACCTCGACCGCCCTCGCCACCAGCGGCCAAAGCCGCTTGTACCGTTCCCGGACCTTCATCTCCGGGACATGATGGCCGCCTGCTTGTACCCGATTAACCACCCGGGCGACGGCTAGCGATTCGGGGATCAAGACGACATGAAGCGTGATGAGGTAGCCAGCATCAACTGCTAAGCGGATGAGCTCAAGCTTCGACTCGTGGGAGAACACGGTCTCGGTGGCAAACGACGTTCGATCAGCAATCAACTTCGAACGACGCTCGCCAGCCATGGCCGCTGCATCGTACGAACGAGCGGCCGGCTCTCCGGGCCATCGTGATGCCGCGATCACATCTGCGTTAACGAATTCGAGGTGGGTAGACGGCCCGATTACCAGGTCAAAGAGTGTCGACTTTCCTGCGCCGTTCGGTCCAACAAGGAGGTGGAGGACAGGGTCCAGCATCAGCCGGCGGTGTGGTGCCTGGCCCGCTTACGAGCCGAGCCGCTCGGCGTTACCCGTCTGATGGGCTCGTGCCGTTCCACCACGTTGCCGTCGTCATCGAGCTCGACCCACGTCCGTCCGTCACCAGCGAACTGCTCGGCCAGGTCGAGCGCGGCGCGACGGCTTTCCATGCGAACGGCCCACTCGGCCCGCACGACGGCCTGCTCCTCCGCACCGAGGTCGTCATAAGACCGACTCCCCGCGAGCACGGCAGCAATGTCCCTGTGGGAGATGGACGCCGACGCCTCGATCTGCCGGCCGATCCGCGCCCAGTGGGCAACTTGCTGCGACGCGCTGCGGCTCTGCACTTCGCCAGCAAGCTTGGCCGACGCATAGAGGTCGTCGTCGATGCGTGCCGGTGAGGTCGTGGCCATGGTGGCGTTACTCCGAGGATCGACAGCAATACCCGATTGAGTGTAGCAATCTGCAACACAAATGCAAGGGGCGTCGAGCGTCAGCCCTTGAGCGGAATCAGCGCGTTGGTGGGGATCACGCTGACGTCGAGGCCATCGGGCAGGGGGTGGGCGAAGTCTGGGTACTTGCGCTTGGCCGCCCTGCGGGCCTTGGTGGTGCGGTGCTCGGGATCGGTGTCGAACTGCGGGATCACCTTGGTGCCGAAAAGCTCGATCATCTCGAGGACTTCTTCGTGTTCGAAGCCTTCGTTCGGGATGCCGAAGACGAGTTGGTCGCAGCCCACGTCCTGGTACTTCTCGATCTGCTCAAGCACATCGTCCGGCGAGCCACAAAGCAGGTAGCCGTTCTCGATCAGGTAGTCGAGCGTTGCATCGTCCGAGATGGCCCGCGGGGTGTCCGGCCACTTCACCGCGCCCTTCTGGGGCGGCATGGTGTCGTGATACATGTTGACCATGGTGTTGAGGTAGCCACGACCGCTGGACATGGCGATCTCGCGAGCCCGCTCTCGACTACCGACGCACACCACCGCGTTGGTCATCATCACGTTGTCGTGCAGGTACTGGCCCAGGGGCTCGACGCAGTTGGCGATCCCCTCCTTGTAGGCCTCTATGCGGCCTTTGAGATTGAAGATCGGCTCGAAGTTGAAGGCGATCGCCCCAATGCCGAGCTCGCCGGCCTTGGTGAACGTGCCGGGGTTGCCGCAGCCGACCCACAGCGGCGGGTGGCCAATGCCGTAGGGCTTCGGGAGGATGTTGTGGGGGGTGGCGACCTTGAAGAATTCGCCGTCGAACGTGTAGTCCTTCTGCTCCCACATACGAAGGATCTCTGTTGCCGCCTCGTCCCACATGGCCTTGGTCTCGGACGTCAGCAGGTCGAAGGTGGCCATCTCGTGGCTGCCAGCGCCACGGCCAGTCCCCCACTCATACCGGCCCTCGGTCACGTGGTCCAGCATGGCCACCCGCTCCGCGTTGCGCACCGGATGGTTGACCGGGCGGGACAGGTTCATGATTGCGGAGCCAATGTGGATGCGCTCGGTCTTGGCGGCGATGTAACCAATCACCGTCTCCGGCGCCGACATGTGGGAGTACTCGGTCAGGGCGTGGTGTTCGCCGTACCAGGCGTACTTCCAGTTGTACTTGTCCGCATGGACCGCGTAGTCGATCTCGCGCATGAGCATGGTGTGCTCGGACGCCGGGTCATGGGCTGCTGGCCCCGGCAGGTACCCGTTCATGAACAGTCCAAATTCCACAGCACGCTCCTCAGGGAAAAACTAGAACACGTTCTAATTTAGGCCATTCATTCGTGGGGAGCAAGGCTGCCAGCCCCCGGGCCGAGGACGGCGGTGATGAGCGGGTTGAAGATGTCGGCGCGTTCCCATTGGAGGAAATGGCCAGCGCCGGGTACGACCAGTGGCCCGATGCGGTTCGTGTACGCGGCCTCGCAGAACGCCACGAAGTCTTCGCCGACAACGTGGTCGTCAGGTCCGTACAGGAGGAGCGTCGCCACGTCGACGGTGCCCGAAGTGAGGAGCGGCTCGGACATTGGGCGTCCGTACATGAGCTGGTACACCGCCCACCCCGCCCGCAGCCGGGCCTCGTCCGCGAACGGCTCGGTCATGAAGTCCACATCCGCCGGGGAGAACGAGCCGGGCGATGCCCACATCCGGCTGGTGTACATGGCGGCCACCCATTGACGCCGGGCCGCATCGGTGGCCAACATTGCCGCCAGCTCATCAGGTCGGGCGCCCTGGAGCTCTCGGTAATCGCCGGTCTGCGACACGGCAAGGCCGCTGAAGGCGCCAACGTCGAGGCCCGCCTGCTTGTAGGCCTCCGTCGCAAACGGGGGCACCGTGTTGAAGATGCATTGGCGGGCGACAAAGCCGGGGAAGCGGTTGACCAGATCCGTGGCCACGACGCCACCGACATCGCTCGCCACCACTGCGCATACATCATGACCAAGCCGGTCGTGGACCAGCGCGTAGAGGTCTCGAGCGTAGATCGCAATGTCGTGGGCATCATCGGCTGGGTGGTCGCTGTCGCCCATGCCGCGGAGGTCGACCGCGATCACCTCGAACCCGGCGGCGGCCAGTGGCTCGATGTTGCGCCACCAGATGCGTTTGGTCTCAGGGTAGCCGTGGATCAGCAGGAGGGGGATCCCGCCGATGCCCTCTCGAATGTACGCCAAGGACAGGCCCTCGGCCACCGGCGACCGGTGGATCTCAAAGGCGTCGGGCAGTGGGGTCGGGGGCTGGGGCGGCCGGTGACGGTGGTCGTATCGCACGGTGATTCGGCCGCGACGATCAGCGAGCGCCGCGCACGAGCACCCCAGGGCGGGCACCCGTCTCTTGGCCCTCGGCGAAGGTGACCATGCCGGACTTGATAGTGGCCACGTAGCCCGACGCACCCTGGAGGATGCGCTTGCCACCGGCAGGCAGGTCGGCCACCACGTACGGGCTGCCCAGCTGGAGGCGCTGGTAGTCGATGACGTTGAGGTCCCCGAGCATGCCCTCCTCGATGGTGCCACGATCGCCGAGGCCGTAGAGCCGGGCGGTGTCGTGGGTCTGCTTTTTCACCACCCACTCGAGCGGCAGCGTGTCGCCTCGGTGGCGGTCGCGGGTCCAGTGGGTGAGCATGAACGTCGGCAGCGACGCGTCGCAGATCACGCCGCAGTGGGCACCACCGTCGGCCAGCCCGCTGGCAGCCCGAGGATGCAGCAGCATCTCCCGAACTGGGTCAAGGCTGCCGTCCGCGTAGTTCAGGATCGGCACGTAGAGCAGGCCGTGCCCATCGTCGGCCAACATGGCGTCGTAGGCCACCTCGATAGGTGCTCGACCGGAGGCCCTGGCCATGCTGGCCAGCGACCGGTCCGCGCTGGGTTCGTAGTCGGGCGGGTCGCCCAAGAGGAACGTGTGCTTATAGGCGTGGTCCATCCGCTCGGCGGTGGCCTCGTCGGCCTCCCACCCCAAGATCGATGCCCGGAACTCAGGGTCACGGAGGACCTCGGCCAGCTCGGCATCGCCCAA
Organism: Aquihabitans sp.; assembly: GCA_025353965.1. Classification (GTDB taxonomy): domain Bacteria; phylum Actinomycetota; class Acidimicrobiia; order Acidimicrobiales; family Iamiaceae; genus Aquihabitans. The sequence goes on along the minus strand of JANXNS010000036.1, from coordinate 40,271 downwards.
TTTGCGGGCCTTGAGTTCCTGGTAGGCGGGGATCATGTCGAAGAGCGAGTACGTGGTGTGGTGGCCCGACAGCAGTCCGGTGGCCCGGCCCGCAACCTGTGGCCACACGTCGGCACCCTGCTCGGCGGCGGCCAGTGAAGCGTCCATGAGCTCGCGCCACAGGTCCGGGGCCGAGTCGACTTGGATGAGGGCGAAGGTGACCGGCCGGCCGATCTTGGCTGAGAGCCGACACATCCAGTCGACTTCTTTGATCGGGTTGACCGTGTCCTCGCCGGCTGCGCCCATCGGTGCCAGCTCGAAGACTCCGGTCTCGAGGTCGCCCAGCGCCGCCCCGATGCCGAACAGTTCGTCCTCCGCCGCGAACGTGCCGGGCACCGGCTCCCCGTCGATCGCCGTGTGGGCGATGGTGCGCGAGGTCGAGAAACCCAGCGCACCGGCGGCGATGGCCTCGTGGACGATCGTGCGCATGGCGTCGATGTCTTCGGGCGTGGCTGGCTCGTTGCGGGCGCCGCGATCGCCCATCACGTAGGTGCGCACTGCGCCATGGGCGATCTGGGTGCCAACGTCCATGGTCCAGCGGCGAGGCTCGAGTGCATCGAGATACTCGGGGAACGTCTCCCACGCCCAGTCGATGCCCTCGGCCAGCGCGGTGCCGGGGATGTCTTCCACGCCCTCCATGAGCCCGATCAGCCAGTCACGCCGCTCGGGCACCACGGGGGCAAAGCCCACCCCACAGTTACCCATGACCAGGGTGGTCACGCCGTGCCACGCGCTGGGGGCGAGCACGCTGTCCCAGGTGACCTGGCCGTCGTAGTGGGTATGGATGTCGACCCATCCCGGCGTGACCAGCAGGCCGGTGGCATCGAGCACTTCGGTGCCCTCGGGCGGGTTGGCCCCGACATTGGGGCCAACGGCGGCAATGCACCCATCGACGATTACGACATCGCCCACCATCGCCGGCGCGCCGGTCCCGTCGACGATGGTCCCATTGCGGACGACGATGTTGCTCATGCTCGAACCCCTGTTCTGGCCGACCGTTCGACCTTCCGACATGCTCGCACCGGGTGCCCGACCAGGGGGAGGCTTTGCACTATGCAAAGTCAAGGGAGGGACGCAGCCACCGCGTTCGCGCTCGAACGGAGGCTGGTGCCGAGTTCACGGATCGTCGATCCGCTCAGAGGCGCCGGGAAGGCCGCTAGGGAAAGGCTCAGTACCACTCGTCCGGTTCCATCGATCACGGGCGCCCCGATCGCCGACACCGCATAGGTGCGAGCCGACGACAGGTCGGTGAGGATGTGCGCCCGGTCGCCGTGGGCGGACAACAACCGGTGCAAGCGCCCGTCGCGATAGGGCGAGGGTCGCTCGTCGAGCGTCCCGGCCAGATCCGCGCTGTTCACGGCGTCGGGAGCGAGTTCGACCACGAAGCCGAACTCCCGGACCGCCGCTCGCGCCGCCCGGTACTGCTGCTCGCGCCCAGCCCATTTCTCGGCGTCGGAGGCGAGCCAGGCGTCGAAGTCCTCATCGGGGCCCCAGGCCACGAAGACCAAGCCCAGCGGCGGGTTCAGCGGCAGGGTCTCCCCCAGCCGCACCGGAGTAGGGCTCGAGCCCGGTGCCCAGGTGTGGTGCACCAGGCGGGCATGCCCACGATCCAGCTCGAGAGCGAAGCAGGGCAGGCCAACCTGCGCGGAAAGGGCAACCATCTCGGGCCGCGCTGCGGCCAGGACCGGATAGCGCTCGGCGGCGACACGTCCGGGGTGCGCCAGCGCCGGGCCAAGGTGGTAGCGCCGGCCCTCGGGCTCGCGAAACAGAAACCCAGCCGTAGTCAGCGCCGCCAAGAGGTGGACGCAGGTGGCCTGGCTCAGATCCAAGGACCGAGCAATCTCCGTCATGGTCGCCCCACGCTCGGAGGCGGCCAGCAGCTCGATCACCGCGATCACCCGGTCGGTCTGCGGCGAGGGGCGAGGCACAACCGCAGCCTCCCATGCCCCCATGGCTTCCTCTGGCCTTAGGGCGGAGATCGCTTCCTCACTCCGAGAGCCCAGACCTCTGCGATGTCGATGACCCTGGTCCCGCTGGCAGGGCGATGGTCACCGCCGCGCCGCCGAGCGGGGGGCCGTTCGACGCCTCGATCGATCCTCCCTGCGCCCTCACCAGCGAGGCAGTGATCGCCAGGCCCAGCCCGGAGCCGGCATCCGATCCAGCACGGGTGCGTGCTTCGCTTCCTTGGGTGAAGCGGTCGAACACCTGTGGGAGCAGCGCATCAGGAAACCCGGGTCCGTCATCGGCGACCACCACAATGGCTCGATCCTCCTCGTTACGCAGCGAAATCTGGATCCGGTAGGCCGCGTACCGGTTGGCGTTGGCCACGAGGTTCGAAAGGATCTGGATGATCCAAGCCGGTTCGACAAAGGCAACCGTCGATCGACCCTCGACCTCGAGGCTGATGCCCGCCCTGCTTGGAAGGTGATCGATGATCTCGCGCACGGCGATCTCCAGGTCACAGATCACCAGTTGTGGGTCGAGCTCACCGGCGTCGGCACGCGCCAGGGTGAGCAGATCGGTGGTCAGGCGGGCGAGGCGGTCGGCCTCCTCCAGGGCACTGACCAGTGATGCCCGCACCGCCACCTCGTCGCCGGCTTCGAGAGAGGCGAGCTCCAGTTCGCCTCTCAGCACGGCCAGGGGGGTGCGCAGTTCATGGGCCGCATTGTCGATGAAGGAACGCTCGTGGGCCACGGCCCGTTCGATGCGAGTCAGCATTTCGTTGAGGGTGGTCCCCAGCTCGGCCAGTTCGTCCCGCCCTTTCGGGTCGGCCAGCCGCTGCCCCGTTTGGGCCAGGGAAATGGAAGCAGCCTCCCGGGCCATTCGACGCACCGGGCTCAAGATCACACCGGCCAGGAGCCAGGCCGCAAAGGCGACCGCTATGGCCAAGCCCGGTCCGGTCGTGGCCAGCACCCGGGCCAGGTGACTTCGGGCCAGCAGAAGTGGCCGGGTGCTGGCGGTGACCACGCCGATCATTGGGCCCGGAAGCCCGGTCCCGTCGAGGGGCACGGCCGCCAACCGTGTATCAACGCCGATGCCCGGCACCGCTCGTTCAACGGTGATGTGATGATTGGCGGCACGCGCCAGTTCGGGACCGGTGAGGAGTGCCTTCGTGCCCGCCGGCCACACCACGGTGCCATCGGCCCGCAGCAACTGTGCCGATACGCCGTCGGAGGACTCAAGTGTCGCACCTCCTGCGAAGGCCGACTCGAGATCGTCGAGCCGTACCCGCAGGCTCACGTCGATGGACCGGCTGAGCTGGTGGGTCAGATCTTGGTAGAGCAGCACGGCCCCGACCGTGAACACGATGATCGACCCAATGGCGGCGTAGATCGTGATGCGGGTCCGGAGCGTCGACTGGTGGGCCATGGCCATTTCGTCAACCCCCGTCGGATCGAAGCCGGTAGCCCGTGCCTCGCAGCGTCTCGATGGATGCGCGATCAAAGGGTCGGTCGACCTTGTCGCGCAGGTACCGGACGTAGACGTCGACGATGTTGGAGGTCCCGTCGTAGGCGAAGTCCCAGACGTGATCGAGGATCGTCGTCCGGGTGAGCACCTCGCCCTTGTGGCGCAAGAGGAGCTCGAGCAGCGCGAACTCGCGCGCCGACACAGAGATCGGCGTGTCGGACCGGACGACCGACCGGGTCGCCGGATCCAACCGAAGGTCCCCTGCGCTCAGCACGACTGGTCGTTCCCCCACGTCTCGGCGGAGCAGGGCTCGGAGGCGGGCGAACAATTCGGCCAAGGCGAACGGCTTCGACAGGTAATCATCGGCGCCGACGTCGAGGCCGCGAACACGGTCGCTGATCGAGTCTCTTGCCGTCAACATCACGACCGGCATCCAACGCCCGGTCTCCCGGAGAATCCGACACACCTCGAACCCGTCGGGCGCAGGAATCATGGCATCGAGCACCACGGCGTCATAAGGGAACTCCTGACCGGCCCACAGTGCGTCGGTTCCGTTGCCGACGACGTCGACGGCGTACCCCTCACGTTCGAGCGCCCGCTTGAGCAGCCCCGCCATCTTGATGTCGTCCTCGACGACCAGCAGGCGCATCCAATGACCATACGCGGCCGGCTCCCTTCGCCACCGTCGTGGCTCTCCACTCCCAGAGCCCGACCGCGGCCAGCGCGGCGAGGGCGACCAGTGAGTAGGCATCGGCTAGCGGGCGCTGCCAGCCCACCGGCGGAACGGCGCGGTAGTTCCGATGCGCGATCCACCAGAACGGTCCGGCGTAGAACGGGATGGCCCAGGCCAAGGCCAGAAAGGCGATTGACGCCGACCGGGCCATCCAGGCTGACCAAGCGAGCACCAAGAACGGAACCAACCACCAGACCCAATGGTGGCTCCACGAGATCGGTGAAACCAGCAGGCCGGTCACGGCGGCCACCGCAAGCCCGTGAGGTTCGCCGAACCGCGCGTACATCCTCTGAGCGAGCCACAGTCCGGCTGGAAGGACCAAGGCAACGCTGACGTCCCACCACAGCCGCGACGAGCCGTAGCCGTGTCGGGTCCGAATCCACAGGCCGTTCAGCGACTGGTTCGCCACAAAGCCAGGTGCCCCGATCCTTCGATCGTTCAGGACCAGTCGGAAGAAGTACGTGTGCGACGGGCCCGGCATCAATGCCCAGCCAGCTATCACCGTCGCCGCCGCTGCCGCCATGGCGGTCACCGCAGCCCGGTGTCGTTTGGTGGTCAAGAGGTACGCCACAAAAAGCAACGGAGTGAGCTTGATCCCGGCGGCAATGCCGATCAGGCAGCCGCACCAGCGGTTGCCCCGGAGGGCAAGGAGATCAACCAGGACCAGCCCCATCAGCACGAGATTGATCTGGCCGAACCCGAGGGTTTGGGCGACAGGCTCGGACCAGAACGCAGCGATTGTGACGATGGAGGCAATCGCCGTGATCGGAAGAGTCCACCGCTTGCGGCCATCGAGTTCGCGTAGGACCAGCGCAATCCCCACGAACATTGCCGCGATCGACACAAACGTGTGGGCAACAACGGCGATCCGAAACGGCAGTGCCTCGAGCGGCGAGAACGCAACGGTGGAGAACGGTGTGTAGGTGTACGGCAATTTTGGACCCGGAAGCCCCGGGCCGTAGAGATCTCGGCCGTGGACGAACGCCCATGCCCCCTTCCGATAGACCTGCAGATCCACGAGGCGGTGGCGCGTGGTGGCCCGATGTAGAACGGTGAGGGCCATGGCCACCGCGGCGCCGGCGCAGGCCGGAACCAGCGCTGCCTGCCACCGGCCAGTCGGCAATCGACCTTGCGTGGCCAGCGCCGGGTTACCCGTCATCGAGCGACAAGCTGATGAACGGTGCCAGCCGTTGCCGCCGTCCGCCGTGCATCGATCGACGCGATGCCGGTCGATCGAGGGCCGCGCACCACCAACGCGCACACGAGCACGAGGACACACGTGCCCAGTCGGACATCGCCGCTGAAAGCTGGTGACCATCCCAGGTACCTCGGGGCGATCAGGGCCGTCGTTGCGGTGAGCGACAACAGCGGGACAGCCCAACGGCTGCTTATGAGCTCCCACGCCAGGATGAACACCACAATGCCGGCGGCGTAGTACCGGTGGGTACCGGGGTCGATGGCCAGACGGATCGCGGCTGCAGCCATGAGCGCCGCAGGCCAGCGGCCCGTTCGTACACACCAAGTACCGGCAGCCGCGCCCAGCGCGGCCTGTGCCGCCCGATCCCAACTCGGCGTGTACCGATCGTGCACACCCAACGCTCGAAGGGCTGACTCGGGAACGTTGCCAATCCTGAAATGGCCAAGTGCCCCCACGGTGCCACCATCGCCGAGCACGAAGGGCAGCCAGAAGACGCCAGCGCAGATGGCGGCGAGCCCGGCCGCTCGCCCCCTCCGTCCGCTCGGTAGCGCAAGGATGAGGGGGAGGAAAGCCGCCGCCCAGGGCTTGGACGCCATCGCCAGCCCAAGCCCGATACCAACCGCGACATCGCTCCGCTTGGCCACGCCCCACAGGGCCAAGGCCATGAATGTGATCGCCAACGCGTCGTCGAGGTGGAGCGAATAGACCGAGAGGTAGCCCCACACCAGTGGCAAGCAGAAGGCGGCGGCATAGGCGCGAGTCCACCGATGCCCATCGTCGTCGTAGCCCACGATGCGGGCCGCATCTAACAAGATCCAAAGAATCAGCGGAGCCAAGGCGCCCATCACTACAGATGCCAGCAGCGGCCCATGGCCAAAGGAACCCAGACGAATCACCTGGGCGCCCACGATGCTGAGAGGCCCGAACTGGAACTTGGGGTAGCTCACGTAGACGTGAAGGCCCCCAGATGAGCGAGGCCGACCGAAAACCAGCCGAGCCGCACTGTCAAAGAAATGCCAGGAGGTCTGTCCGACGCGGGCGCTCTCGGCCACGGTGACGATCGCCATCCAAACCGCGGATGCCCCGACGACGGCGCCGATCGACTCCCACCATCGCGGCGCGAGCGGCCGATCGGGATCGACCCGAGCGGGCAGCCGGAGGGAAGGACGTTGCGTTACCGGGGGATGGTCAAGGACGGACACGTCAGCCTCTGAATTCGATGGGCGTCATCGACCGTCCCGACCATCCCGTTGGAGGGGTCTGAGGCAGCCAACAGTGATGATGACGAATCGAAGATGAGACGGTGATGAGCGCGCCCTTCACCGTGATCTCATCTGGCGTGGCGCACGGTGGGGCCGAGGGGCCCACCCGGCCCGATCGAGGAAGGAACCCACCATGACCCTGACCGAGGTAAGCAGCACCGATCGATTGTCGACATACGACGAATCGATGTTGTCGGTCACCTCCCCTGAGCCGGTGCCCGACCCTCTCCGAACCCTTGTCGTTGTTCCCACCTTCGAGGAAGGAGCCAACATCTGTCGGCTGCTCGTCGGGGTACGCGCTGCCGTGCCCGACGCAGACGTGCTCATCGTCGACGACGGCAGCCTTGATGGCACCCCCGAGCTCGCCGAGGCCCTCGCCGCGCAACTCGGCCGGATCAGCGTCCTACGTCGACGGGGCCAGCGCGGGCTCGGGCCGGCCTATCGAGCTGGCTTCGAGGTTGGGCTCACCGAGGGCTTTGACTTCATCGTGCAGATGGATGCAGACCTGTCGCACGACCCCGCGGATCTACCGGCCCTCGTCAATTCGGTGAGTTGCGGCGCGGATTTGGCTATCGGCTCGCGCTACGTGACCGGCGGCTCGACACCCGGTTGGCCCGCCCGTCGCCGACTTCTCTCGCGAGCCGGCGGGCTGTACGCGCGGACACTCCTGGGTCTCAGGGTGCGAGATGCCACGTCGGGCTACCGCGCCTACCGGTCAGATTTGCTGCGAACGATCGGTCTGGAATCGGTGACCACCGACGGCTTCGGCTTCCAGATCGACATGACCGACAGGGCTCGACGAGCAGGCGCCGTCATCGAGGAAACCCCGATCGCGTTTCACGACCGGACCGCCGGCGAGTCGAAGATGTCAGGCGGCATCGTGAGCGAAGCGCTGCTCCTAGTCACCCAACGAGCACTCGGTCGCCTGTCCCGCCGCTGTTAGCTGCTGATCATCACCGGGAAGCGCCGGTGACGCGTCGCAGCACCACTTCGACGATCGGGTGTCGGCCGCGGCGAGCAATCACTAGGCGGCCCCGGCTCGCGGCGATCAGGCGGCCTGCGAGTGAGAGCCCGAACCCGTGGGTTGGGTCGGCGGCGTGGTCCTCGGAAGCGACCGGGAACCCGGCCCCGCGGTCAGTGATGGCGATCGTCGTCGATTCGTCGGTGCATCGTGCTTCTATTCGGACCTCGCCAGCACCGTGGCTTACGGCGTTGTCAACCAACGTGTCGAGTGCCTGGCGAAGTACAGATTCGGACCCGACAACCAAGACGGTGTCCTGCGGCCACGTCATCACGAGCGGGCGGCCGAGCGCGGCCAGCGGGCCGTTCCAGTGGGCTCGGACGCCTTCGAGGAGGTGTCCGAGGTCGGTGCCGACATCGTGGAGGTTGGATGTTCGGGCAAAGGCGAGGAGCTCGTCGATCGTCGCCTCCAGTCGGGCGATATCTTCGAGCGCTTCGCCGAGCACGACCGCCGAGGCGGGACGAGGGAATCGGAGCTCGGTTTCGATGTTGGTGCGAAGCGCCGCCAAAGGAGTGCGGAGCTGATGCGACGCATCGGCGCTGAACGCCCGCTCTCGCTGCACCAGGTCCTCCAGCCTCTTGGCCGTCGCCGCCAGGGCATCGGCGGCATCGTCGAGCTCAGGGACACCGGTAGGCGTCGCAGTGATCGCAAAGTCGCCGTCACCGAGTCGCACAGCGTGGTCGCGCAGTTGTCTCACCGGTCGGGTAAGCCGACCGGCAACGAGGCGCGCCAGTACAGCACCGACCGCGAGCACCGTTAGCGCCAGGATGCCCAAGAGCTCGAGGGCACGATTGGCCGTGCGGTCGGCGACGATGGTGGGCTGACTGGCCCGCACCACCCCGACGACGACCTCACTATCGACGATCGGTATGGCGGCGATCCGAGCTTCACCCTGTTCTGTTTGACGGATCTGGTTCTTCAACGCCGCGGCGACCAGCGGATCCGCCCGGGACGGACCCCGGCCGGCCACTCGGTGGCCGGCCTGGTCGTAGACCCCGTAGGTGATGTCGCCAGTGGCGGCTAGTTCGATGGGATCCGGGTTGGTGGCGAAGTCGCTCGGGACCTGCCTGGAAGTCAGAACGGCGTGGCGTTCGAGGCGCAACGTGGCCTGTTCGTCGATGAATCGCTGGATGACGATGCCGAGCGGAAGGGCAAAGAGCAGGACCGACAGGACCGTGACGAGAAGGATCGAGGTCGTGAGCCGGCGCTTCACGGGAGCTCGTATCGGTAACCAACCCCACGCAGGGTCGTGATGCGGCTCGGTCCCGGTCCGGAGTCGATCTTGCGGCGCAACGCACCGACGTGGAAGTCGAGGGTCTTGGTCGAGCCGTACCAGTTCTCGTCCCACACATCCGACATCAGCACCTCGCGTGTCAGCGCGGTGCCGGCATCGGTCGCCAGGCGAGCCAGCAGGTCAAACTCCTTGGCCCGCATCACGAGCTCGACGGGGCCGATCCAGGCCCGTCGACTGTTCTGCTCGACGCGTAGATCACCCACTTCCATCGATCCGGACCCGGCGGCCGCAACCCGGCGTAGCTGGGCGCGGACCCGGGCCAACAACTCAGCCAGGTTGAATGGTTTCGTGATGTAGTCGATCGCGCCCGCATCAAGGCCAATCACGATGTCGAGCTCGTCGTCTCGGGCGGTGAGCATCATGATCATCGCCGACGGATCGTGGTCGCGGATGCGGCGACACACGTCCAGCCCATCGAGATCGGGCAGCCCGAGATCCAGCAGGACCAGTTCGGCAGGTTTGACGCGGAACGACTCGATGGCATCGACACCTGTGCGGACCCACGACGTGTCGTAGCCGGTGGCGGTCAGGGCGCGAAGCAACGACGCGCCGATGTGTGGGTCGTCCTCGACCAGGAGCACACGTTCGGCGGCCATTGCTCCGAACGGTAGGGGTGCGTCGGTGCGGGCGCTGCCGATGAGGCGAATTCTTGCCGTCCGCTCGCTTTGGAGGGGGTCTCCGCTCGACATGCCCTGCGTACCTTCGAGCCATACCACCCAACCCTGATGGAGATTCACCCGATGCGACCTCTACCCCTCGTCACCGCTGGCGTCGCCACACTGGCGTTGACCCTCGCTGCCTGCGGGGGATCGAGCCCGCCGTCAAGGACCACAACCTCCACGATTACCGCCCCCGAAACTGTTGCGCCCGGAGACATCCCTGACAACCAGGTCTTCGTGGCCTACACGCCACCCGGCTCGTCATTCTCTCTTCAGGTACCCGAAGGTTGGGCACGCTCGACCGGCAGCGGACCGACCACCTTCACCGACAAGTACAACTCGATCGAGGTTCAGTCCAAGCCTGAGGCCACGGCGCCCACCGTGCAGGAGGTCAAGGCCTCAGGCGTCGCCGACGTATCGGGAAACCCGACGTTCGAACTGGGCAAGGTCGCCACCATCAACCGCAAGGCAGGCCCAGGGGTGTTGGCGACCTTCACCATCGGCTCAGCTCCCAACTCGGTCACCGGGAAAAGGGCGCTACTCGCCGTAGAACGCTACGAATTCGGCCACAACGGCACCACCGTGGTGCTGACCCTGTCTGGTGCCAAGGGCGCGGACAATGTCGACCCATGGCGAATCGTGAGCGACTCGCTCACGTGGAAGTGACCGTCGTGGAAGCCACCGATCTCTATCGCTTCTACCACGCCGGCGATGAAGAGACCCTTGCCCTGCAGGGCGTCTCGCTCCGGCTCGACGCCAAGGAGATCGTGGCGGTGACCGGGCCATCCGGGTCGGGGAAATCGACCTTGCTCGCCTGTCTGGCCGGGTTGGACGAGCCCGACGGGGGCATGGTTCGCTACGGGCCCGACCGGATGTCGAGGCGCAGCGAGGCAGACCGCGCCGCAATTCGCGCCCGTCACATCGGCATATTGTTCCAGTCGGGGAATCTGCTCGACCACCTCACCGTGGAGCAGAACATCACCATCGCCCAGCGGCTCGCCGGCCACGTCGATCGCGTCCACGCACGGGAGCTGTTGGTGAGCGTCGGCCTTGCCGACCGTGCCAACTCGTCACCGACCACGCTCTCAGGAGGCGAGGCGGCCCGGGCCGGACTCGCCGTCGCTCTGGCCAATCACCCGGCGGTGATCCTGGCCGACGAGCCCACCGGCGAGCTCGATGAAGCCACCGCCGATCGTCTCATGGCGATGCTGCGCCAACGGGCCGCAGCAGGCGCCGCCGTGCTGATCGTGACGCACAACCCCGCCATCGCAGCCAAAGCCGACCGCGAGATCAAGCTCCTTGACGGTCGCATCGACACCGAGGCGAGCCGATGAGCTCCACCATTCTCGCCCATGCCACTGGTGTCGCCCGCACCTTCGGCACCGGATCGGCGGCCATCGTCGCCGTCCACGACGTCGACTGCTCGATCCGACCTGGCGACCGCATCGCGCTCATGGGGCCTTCCGGCTCGGGCAAGACCACGCTGCTGCACCTGCTCGCCGGGCTCGATCAACCGACAGCCGGCATCGTCGAGTGGCCAGACATCGGCTCGATCGGCGACCTGCGCCCCGGACCGGTTGCCGTCGTGTTTCAGGCACCAAGCCTGCTCCCACCGCTCGACGTCATCGAAAACGTCGCCCTCCCACTGCTGCTCGCCGGCGCCGACCGCCAAGATGCCACCGCGCGGGCCCTCGAGGCACTCACCCGCCTCGGCCTAGACAACCTCAAAGCGAAACTCCCGGAGGAACTGTCCGGCGGTCAAGCCCAACGCGTGGCCATAGCCCGAGTCCTCGCCGATCGCCCGAAGCTGATCCTGGCGGACGAGCCGACTGGCCAGCTCGACCACCGCAGCGGCGCGGCCGTCATCGACGCCCTCATCGCCGCGGCCATCCACACCGGCGCGGCACTGGTGGTCAACACCCACGACCCTGCCGTAGCCAAGCGGCTCAACATCCGGTGGTCCATGGCCAACGGAACCCTCATCGTCTCGGAGCCCCTGCCATGCTGAGTAACCATGGCGGTCCCCGCCCACCCCTCGCCATCGCGTGGCTCCGAGGGCTCATACGCCGCCGCAGCGGGCGCCTCGCCGCCACCGCCATCGGCGTCGCGCTGGCCGTAGGACTCCTGGCATCCATCGGCGCGTTCCTGTCCGCCTCCAAGGCCACGATGACGTCGCGAGCGATCGCCACCGTCGCCGTTGACTGGCAGGTCGAGGCCCAAAACGGAAGCGATCCTGCCACGATGGCCCGCCGGGTCGCGGCGACTCCCCACGTCGTCGCCACCGAACCTGTCCAGTTCGCGACCACCACCGGTTTCCAGTTCGACGGCGCCAGCACGGTGCAGACCACCGGAGCCGGCCACGTCCTCGGCATCTCCAACACCTACCGCAAGACCTTCCCCGACCAGATCCGCACCCTTGCCGGCACGCCCAACGGGATCTTGTTGTTCCAACAGACTGCGGCCAACCTCCAAGCCAGGCCCGGCAGCACCATCACCGTCAACCGCGCCGGACTCGAGCCGGTCAAGGTCACCGTCGCGGGAATTGTCGATATCCCCCAGGCCGATTCGTTATTCCAGACCGTCGGAGCGCCGATCGGAGCCGTCGCCCAAGCACCGCCTGACAACGTTCTCATCGTTCCCACCGCCACCTGGCACCGTCTCTTCGACCCACTCGCAGCCAAGCGCCCGGACCTCCTTCACACCCAGGTCCACGCCCGGCTCGACCACGCCCTGCCACGCGACCCTGCCGCTGCCTACAACACCACCACCGGACAAGCCCGCAACCTCGAGGTCAAGCTGGCCGGAACAGGCCTCGTCGGTGACAACATCGGCGCCACCCTCTCCGGCGCACGCTCCGATGCCCTCTACGCCCAAATCCTCTTCCTGTTCCTCGGTGTCCCCGGCGCCGTGCTCGCCGGCCTTCTCACCGCCACCGTTGCGGGCTCCGGCCGCGACCGACGGCGGCGCGAACAAGCCCTCCTCCGCACCCGCGGTGCCACCACCCGCCAGCTCACCCAGCTCGGCATCACCGAGGCAGCCCTCGTCGGAGTGGTTGGCTCGGCACTCGGATTGGGGCTCGCGTACGTCGTCGGGCGCCTCGCGTTCAGGACCACCAGATTCGGGGCAACTACCGGCGCAGCCATCGTGTGGTCCGCCTCAGCCGCGGCGGCGGGACTGCTCATCGCCATCGCATCGATTGCCGTCCCCGCGTGGCGCGACGGCCGAGACACCACCGTCGCCACCGCCCGACTGACCGTGGGCAGGGCCGGCAACCCACGATGGATGCGCTGGTTCCTCGACGTCGCTCTCCTCGCCACCGCGGTCACCGTTTTCTGGCTCACCTCACGCAACGGTTACAAGCTCATCCTTGCGGTGGAGGGCGTCCCGACCATCTCGGTCAGTTACTGGGCCTTCGCCGGGCCCGCCCTGCTCTGGATCGGTGCAGGGCTCCTCGCCTACCGGCTGACCAACACCCTGCTTCACCGAGGCCGTCCTGTGCTCGCCGCATCGCTTCGGCCGCTGGCCGGTGGCCTGTCCGACACCGTCGCCGCCAGCCTGAAACGTCAACGCCGGCTCCTCGCTCGCGGGGCCGCGCTGGTTGCCCTCACCATCGGCTTCGCCGCCTCCACCGCCATCTTCAACAGCACCTACCACCAACAAGCCGAGGCCGACGCTGTGCTGACCAACGGTGCCGACGTCACCGCGACCATCTCCCCCGGCGCCACCATCACACCGACCTCCCAAGTCGCACGCCGCATCGCCGCGACTCCCGGAGTCCGCCACGTCGAAGCACTCCAACACCGCTACGCCTACGTCGGCGCCGACCTCCAGGATCTCTACGGCATCGACACCGCCACCATCGTCAAAGCCGGCCGCCTCCAGAACGCGTACTTCCAAGGAGGCACCGCACCGCAACTGATGGCCACCCTCGCCGCCAAACCGGACAGCATCCTCGTCTCCGCCGAGACGGTCCACGACTTCCAACTCCTACCCGGCGACGCCATCACCCTCCGGCTCCAAAACGGCAAAACCAAGCAGTACGCCAACGTGAGATTCCACTACGTCGGCGTGGCCAAGGAGTTCCCCACCGCGCCACGAGACAGCTTCCTGCTCGCCAACGCCAGCTACATCGCCCAACAGACCGGGACCGACACCAACGGATCGTTCCTCATCGACACCGGCGGCCACAACATTGCCAGCATCGCCCACCAGGTGAGCATCCAGGTCGGCACGACCGCAACAGTCACCGACCTCGCCAGCAGCCGCAAGGTCATCGGGTCCAGTCTCACGGCGGTAGACCTCGCCGGCCTCACACGAGTGGAGCTCGGCTTCGCCCTCGCCCTCGCCGCCGCCGCCACCGGGCTCACCCTTTGGCTCGGACTTGTCGAACGACGCCGCACCTTCGCCATCGCCGCCGCCCTCGGTGCCAACCCACGACAACTCGGCGCCTTCGTCTGGGCCGAAGCCGGGATCGTCACCACCGCCGGGATCGCCGCGGGGACCGCCACCGCCTGGGCCCTCTCCAACATGCTCGTCAAGGTCCTCCAAGGCGTATTCGATCCACCACCGTCCGCCCTCGCTGTGCCCTGGAGCTACCTCATCGTCCTCGGCGCCGTCAGCATCGCCGCTACCGCCATCGCCGCCGTCATCGCCCTAGCAAACGCCCGGCGGCCCCACATCGAACTCCTCCGCTCGATCTGAAGGAATCACGCGATGGTCCCAGAGGAAGCGCCTAAACCGACAGCCCGGTTCACACCATTACTGGGACCGGCGAGCGCAGGCGCTGCGCTCGTGCCTGGGCTTGACGGTCGTGGACGCGATGGTTGAGGGGCGAGTCCGGGCTGGGGCGTTGTTCGGCTCGTGATCGGTGTGCCGACGAGGTGGTGGAGGACCGTCGACGCGACCGGCCTCGGCCTCGGTCCCTGCCCTAGCGCTAGCTAATACATACGTGGTTTGATTCGTGTGTTAAAACGTGTGCATGCAACAGCGCATGCACACTGATCCTTCTCGGCGGGCCACGACGCGGACCATCTCTGAGGAGGGAAGGCCATGACGTCGGGGTTGACGGCGATGGTGCTGTTGGCACCGGGAGCGTTCGTGCTCACCGCTGCGGTGGCGGCCGCCAAGCCCGGTACCGGGCCCGACGCGGTGAAGCGGGTCGGCACCATCGCGACGTGGGCCGGTGTGGTGGTGGCCGCGTTCGCGGGTGCCTCGGTAGCCAGCCGTGGGGACTCGACGAGTGGGCTCCTGGGTGGACGCGGCCTCGGGTTTTCCGTGCGGCTCGATTCGCTCAGCACGGTGATGTTGGCCATGATCTCGCTATTGGCGGTGGTGATCTTCCGCTACAGCTGCACCTACCTGGACGGCGACGATCGCCATGGCGCGTTCCTCGGCCGGTTGGCAGTCGCCATCGCGGCGGTCGAGGCCCTGGTCGTGGCGGGCAACCTGGCGATGTTGGTGGTGGCGTGGATCGCCACCAGCCTGGCCCTGCACCGTCTGCTGCTGTTCTACCCCGAGCGTCGTGCGGCGGTGGTGGCGGCCCGCAAGAAGTTCATCGCCGCCCGGCTTGGGGACTTCTTCCTCATCGGAGCGGCGGGGCTGCTCTACCACCGCTTCGGTACCGGTGATCTCGGGCGGCTGTTCGACCTGGCCCCGGCCGCGGCCCGCGGCGGCTGGAGCTTGGGTGCCGTCGAGGCGGCGGCGCTGGGTATTGCCATCGCCGCGGTCTTGAAGTCGGCGCAATTCCCGACCCATGGCTGGCTGGTGGAGGTCATGGAGACCCCGACACCGGTGTCGGCGTTGCTGCATGCCGGGATCCTGAACGCCGGTCCGTTCTTGATCTTGCGCCTGGCCTTCATCGTCGACGGCTCGGCCACCGCGACCGCCGTGCTGGTGGCCGTGGGCGGCTTCACCGCTTTGTTCGCCTCGGTGGTGCTCCTCACCCAACCATCGGTGAAGGTCGCCCTCGGGTACTCCAGTGCCGCCCACATGGGATTCATGCTGCTGGTGTGCGGCATGGGCGTCTACCCGGCCGTGTTGCTGCACCTGGTCGCGCACTCGTTCTACAAGGCCCACGCGTTCTTGTCCTCAGGCAGCGTCATCGACGAAACCCGCGCCTCGGCGGTGGCCGTGCCTTCCCGCCTCGGCAGCCCCTCCCGCCTGGCCGCCAGCGCCGCCCTCGCCGTGGGCATCTACCTGGCGATGGCCGCACTGTGGCAGGTCGACTTCACCACCCAGCCGATGCTGCTCGCGATCGGGGCTGTGCTGGTGCTGGGCACGACGCAGATCGTCGCCCCGACCCTGGATTCCGACGGACCAGCGTCGGCGATCGTCCGCGCCGCAGGTCTTGCCACGATGGTCACGGTGGCGTTCTTCTCGCTTGAAGGAGGCGCCCACCACCTCCTCGGCGAGGCCGTGCCACACCACGGAGCACGCACGCTCGTTCACGCCGCGCTGGTTACCACGGTCGTGGCGGGGTTCGCGACGGTGATCATCTTCCAGCTCAGCCACCCAGCGCTCGGCGGCGGGCCCCGGCGCCGGCGCCTAGCCCTGCATCTACGCAACGGCCTCTATGCCAACGCCGCGTTCGACCGGACCATTGGTGCCCTCCGTGTCACCGGGCAGTCGTCATGACCGCACCAGCCCCGACCTCGTCCATCAGTTATGGAGACGCCCCCATGCTCGACCCCACCACCATCAATCACGCCCCTCACCGCACCGCGCCGAGGACCCCAGAGATGACCGAGAAGGCGCTCCGAGAGGCCACCCGCCGTATCGCCCCGCTGTGGCCGCTTGACCGGTTCGTGGCTGTCAACCCCTACGTTGGTCTCGTTGATCTCGGTGTCGCGGAGGCCGCCGCCCGGTTGGCTGCCACCGCCGGGGCACGGGGCACACTGCCACCCGCGTACTACTTGAGTGCGGTGGACGAGGGCCGTATCACCATCGCAGACCTCCAGGCGGCAATGGCCGCGGCCGATCCGGCCGGGACCGACACGGTCGACGTCTTCGTCGACCGCTGCCGAGCCGCCGCGCCCGGAATGGATCCCCAGCCTTCAGTTCCCACGGTGACACGAACGGCGACGGCCGTCACCGGCTCGGACTGGGCACGGTTTTCGGTGGAGCGCATCGCCGCTTGGGCCGCCGCGTACTTTGATGATGGTCAGGCCGCGTGGCGATCCGCGGACCGGGCACAGCGGCCTTATGCGTCCTGGCTCGAGGAGGCCACCGCGGACCGCACCCCCGAAGTCATGGGCCTGCGCGGCTTTCGAGCCGTGATGCGGTCGCTGCCCGGCGAACCGCTTGCCGCCGCCCACATCGCACTCGAACACCTCGACGTGCCCGACGAACTCCTCGACACCTACCTCCACGCGGTGCTGCTGCAGGTGGGCGGATGGGCTGCACACGCAGCTCGCATCGCCTTCGAAGCCGACCTGGCGGGCCAACCCGATGACGACACCCTGGTGCAGTTCCTCGCCATTGTGCTGGCTTGGGAGCACGGGCTGCTCCGCACCCTGTCCACCCAAGGCCTGAGCACGGCCTGGACCGATGCAATCCACTGCGCCTCGCCAGACGCTCCGCAACCGGGCCTCGCCGACAAACTCGTGCTCCAAGATGCTCTCGACCGGGCCGAGCGCCGCCGGATCGCCGCCCAACTCTCCGCCCCCGGCGGCAGGGAACACAGCTCGCCGGGTCGAGCAGAGGCCCAAGCGATCTTCTGCATCGACGTGCGCTCAGAGACCTACCGCCGCCACCTTGAGACCGGCGGAGACATCGAGACGCTCGGCTTCGCCGGGTTTTTCGGGTTCGCAGTCACCTATGTGCCCCTCGCTCACCAGCACGGCGCCGCCCAGTACCCGGTGCTACTCACCTCCGGGCCCACCGTGGTCGAAGTCCTCGCCGACCCGGCAACGACCGATGCTGCGGTCGCCCGACGGCGACTCGCCCACCACGTCGCCCGCGCCTGGAAGTCGTTCAAGATGGGGGCGGTCTCGTGCTTCAGCTTCGTTGGACCCGTCGGGCTGGGCTACCTACCAAAGCTGTTCACCGACAGCTACGGCCGCACCCGACCGATCCCGACCGCGGATGTCGAAGGCCTCGGTCCGTGGGCCACCGGCCACAAAGGCCCCTCGCTCGACGCGTCAACGAGCCCGAGTGGCCCAACCGGCGCCGGGATCGGACCCGAGGACCGGATCCGCCTAGCCGAAGGTGCGCTCCGTGGACTGTCGCTGCGCACGGGACTCGCCCCACTGGTGCTGATCGCCGGCCACGGCGCATCCACCGTCAACAACCCCTATGAGACTGGGCTCAACTGCGGCGCATGCGGCGGCAACACCGGCGAAGCCAACGCTCGCGTCGCGGCAGCGGTCCTCAACGACCCCCAGGTCCGCACCGGCCTCACCACACGCGGCATCGTCGTCCCCGACGACACCTGGTTCCTCGCCGGGCTGCACGACACCACCACTGACGAGGTCGCCCTCTTCGACACCTCCTCTGTTCCCGCCAGCCACACCGGCGCCGTCGTCGCGCTGGCGGCAAGCCTGGCTGCCGCCAGCCGAGCCACCCGAGCGGAACGGGCCGGCCGACTCGGCATCGCCGCAGGCGACGACACCGACGCCGCGGTGATCCGCCGCAGCACCGACTGGGCTCAGGTCCGCCCCGAATGGGGCCTGGCGGGTTGCCGGGCCTTCATCGCTGCGCCCCGCCACCGCACCGCCCGCATCGACCTCGAAGGCCGAGCGTTCCTGCACTCCTATGACTGGCGCCAAGACGAAGACTTCAAGGTCCTCGAACTCATCCTCACCGCCCCCGTCGTCGTGGCCAGCTGGATCAACCTGCAGTACTACGCCTCCACCGTCGAACCCCGCCTCTTCGGATCCGGCAACAAGACGCTGCACAACGTGGTCGGACGGCTCGGGGTCCTAGAAGGCAACGGCGGCGACCTGCGCACCGGGCTCCCCTGGCAATCCGTGCACGACGGCCACAAGCTCCAACACGAACCGCTCCACCTCAACGTGATCATCGAAGCCCCCCTCCAAGCCATCGACGACGCCCTCGCCGGGCACGAACACATCCGCAACCTGTGCGACCACGGGTGGATCCATCTGCTCGCCATGAACGACGACGGCAGCGTCGACCACCACTACGCCGGCCACGGCCGCTGGGAGGCGGCGTGACCATCGATCCGAGGTCGCCCTGCCTGGTGGGCACGGCCCGGCGGACCTGGCACCCAGGCGGACCGCCTGCCCCCGAACCGCTGGCCATGTGGGACGAGATCTCTCGGGCCGCAGCCCTCGACGCGTCGGCGACTCACGACCTGCTGGCGTCGGTCGACTACCTGGGGTTAGTTCATTGCCAGTCCTGGGCCTATGACAACCCGCTCACCCGGCTCACCGGACGCCTCGGCATTGAGCCGGCCCAGTCCGTCGAGTCCATCCTCGCGGGGACGTCTCCGCAACGGCTCATCAACCAGGCGGCCGTCGCCATGCTCCGCGGTGACTGTTCGGCCGCACTTGTCGTCGGCGGAGAAGCCCTGGCCTCCCGACGCCTTTTCGACCGCGCCCACGAACCACCACCGTGGAGCTACCCGCACCTGAGCCCACCGGAATTCCCGATCGATCTCCATGAGTGGTACCTGCCAACCGAACTCGCCCATGGCGTACTTCCGGCCTGGCTCACCTTCGCCCTTCTCGAGCAAGCCCGATGGGCGGCCGACGGTCACCATCCCCAGCGGCGCCAGTTGCGCTCCGTGATCGCCAAGTTGGCCACAACCGCCCGGACCAACCCCGACGCCTGGTTCCAGGAGGAACGCACACCGGACGAGCTGACCACAGCCGGGCTCGACAACCGGATGGTCGCTAGCCCTTACACGAAGCGGATGACCGCCTTTCTCGACGTGGACATGGCTGCAGCCAACCTCTTGGTCACCAAGGAACTGGCCGACCGGTGCTCGATCCCCGAGGATCGCCGCGTATACCTGCGCGGCTGGGGCTTCGCCCGCGACGCCGTCCACCTCGCCGCCCGAAACGACCTCACATCCTCTGCTGGTATCCGCGACGCCACCGCCGAGGCCCTCGCAACCGCCAACCTCCAGGTGGACGACATCGACACCTTCGATCTCTACAGCTGCTTCGGATCAGCCGTCCAGTTCGCCACCGACGCCCTCGGCCTCGATGCCACCGACGAACGCCCGATCACCGTGACCGGCGGACTCCCCTACCACGGAGGCCCCAGCAGCAACTACCTCAGCCACTCCACCAGCCACATGGTGGACCACATGAGGGACGGCCGAAGCGAGACCGCAATGACCACGGGGATCGGGATGCACCTCACGAAACATGTAGCGGCGGTGTGGTCCCGGACACCGGGCCCGGTCCGGCACGGCATCGACCCCGGCAGCCAACGGTGGACCGCTGGGCCCGGCTCGGCCGACCGCCGGATTACAGCAGATGCAACCGGCCCGGCCACCCTGGCCGCCGCGACCGTCGTCTACGGGCCAGACCATGATCCCGACCACGCGCTGGCCATCTGCGACCTGCCCGACGGTTCACGCTGCTACGCCCGGACCAATCGACACGAAGTCATAGACACGATTCTCGAAGGCTCCTGGGTACAACGTCGTGTCACCATCAGTAGCGACACCAACACTCACGACGTCAGCCTCGCCACCTGATTGATCGGAGGTAGCCGTCCGCATCCACATTTGGCCCCGGGATGCCCCGATGACCTTTGGCCCTACCGGTCGCCACCGATGGTCCGTACGGTCAGGACGAGGGAGGAGCGCCCTCCCACCAAGGAGCAGGATTCATGCGCGCTGTCGTATACCACGGTCCCGGCCAAAAGGCCTGGGAAGAGGTCCCCATGCCGGTCGTCATTGACGACACCGACGCCATCGTCCGGGTCGACGCCGTGACGATCTGTGGCACCGACCTCCACATCCTCAAGGGCGATGTCCCCGCGGTCACCGACGGCCGCATCCTCGGCCACGAGGCCGTCGGCACCGTCGAGTCCGTCGGCGCCGGGTGCAAGAACACCAAGATCGGAGACCGCGTGCTCGTCTCCTGTGTCACCGCCTGCGGGGCCTGCCGCTACTGCCGTGAGGGCAGCTTCGGCCAATGCCTCGGCGGCGGCGGTTGGATCCTCGGGCACAAGATCGACGGTACCCAGGCCGAATACGTACGGGTACCCTTCGCCGACAACTCCACCTACCCGATCCCCGCTGGGGTATCCGACGAGCAGATCCTCATGCTCGCCGACATCCTCCCCACCGGCTATGAGGTTGGCGTGCTGAACGGCCACGTACAACCGGGCGACGTGGTCGCCGTGGTGGGTGCCGGACCGATCGGGCTCTCCGCAATCATGGGTGCCCGCCTGTTCAGCCCGTCGCACGTCATCGCGATCGACCTGGCCGACAGCCGGCTCGAGGCCGCCAAACAGTTCGGTGCCGACATCACCATCAACAACGGCCGCGAGGATGCCCTGGCCATCGTCCAGGAGCTCACCGGTGGCCTGGGCGCCGACGTCGCCATCGAGGCCGTCGGCGTGCCGCCCACCTTCGAGCTGGCCACCAAACTGGCCCGGCCGGGCGGTCACATCGCCAACATCGGCGTGCACGGCGCCCCGGTCACGCTGCACCTCGAAGAGCTGTGGATTCGCAACGTCACCATCACCACCGGCCTGGTCGACACCTTCTCGACGCCAACGCTCCTGCGCCTAGCCCAGGGCCACCAAATGGACGTCGATCGCTTCATCACCCACCACTTCACCCTCGACCAGTTCGACGAGGCCTACGACGTGTTCGCCCGCGCCGCCGACACCGGCGCACTCAAGGTGGTCCTCACCCGCTGAGCCGACTGGCTGATATACCCGTAGGGCCAAGGCGGCGAGGTCTTGGAGGATGATTGGGTAGCGGTTTCCGGCGATGCAGCGCTTGAGGCAGCGGACGATTTCTCGGTGTGAGAGGCCTTCGGCCCTATCGATCAGTGGGCCTGCGAAGTAACGACTGGAAAGGTGTTACCTTCCCAGCTCAGAGGCCATATATGAGCTACTCGATGCGGCGGCCGGAGATGGCCCGGGCGATCACCAGCTGCTGGATCTGCTCGGTGCCTTCGAAGATGTCGAAGATTTTGGCATCGCGGTGCATGCGCTCCACCGGGTATTCACGGGTGTAGCCGTACCCGCCCAGGATCTGGATGGCCCGCTCGGTCACCCACACCGCAACGCGGCCAGCCTTGAGCTTGCTCTGCGAGCCCTCAGCGTTCACGTACTTGCCGTTGCGGGAGAGCCATGCGGCACGATGAACCAGGAGGCGAGCGGCATCGATCTCGGTGATCATGTCGGCCAGCATGAAGGCAATGGCCTGGTTCATGATGATGGGCTTGCCGAATGCTTGCCGCTCACCGGCGTACTCCAGGGCGAACTCGTAGGCGGCCCGGGCCACGCCAATGGCCTGGGCGCCCACGGCGGGACGGGTGGCCTCGAACGTGGCCATGGCCGGCTGCTTGCCGGATGACTCGCCCTTGGGCTTGGTAAGGGCCTCGCGAGCACGGGCCAGCTTCTCGTCCAGCTTGTCCTTGCCACCGAGGAGGCAGGAACCGGGCACCTTCACGTCCTCCAGGACGACCTCGCAGGTGTGCGAGGCGCGGATGCCGTGCTTCTTGTACTTCTGCCCCTGGGAGAGCCCCGGGGTGTTGGGCGGCACGATGAAGCTGGCCTGACCGCGGCCCCGCAATGCGGGATCCACCGTGGCCACCACAACGTGGATGTCGGCAATGCCGCCGTTGGTGATCCATGCCTTGGTGCCGTTGATGGTCCACTCGTCCTTGACCTCGTCGTACACCGCCTTGGTGCGCAGCGAACTGACGTCCGAGCCGGCATCCGGCTCGGACACGCAGAAGGCGCCCAGCTGGATCTTCTCCGGGGTTCCGTAGCACTGGGGCACCCACTCCATCATCTGCTCGGGGGTGCCGTTGCCGGCGATACCGGCGGCGGCCAGGCCGGAGCCCATGATCGAGAGGCCAATACCGGCGTCGCCCCAGAAGAGTTCCTCGATGGCGATGGGCATGGTGAGACCGGTGGGGTCGCCGATCATGGCGTTGGCCATGAAGTCGAAGCTGTAGAGCCCGATCTTGGCGGCTTCTTCCACGATGGGCCACGGGAATTCTTCCCGCTCGTCCCACTCTTCAGCTGCCGGGCGCACGACGTTCTTGGCGAACTGGTGGACCCAATCCTTGATCTGAATCTGGTCTTCGTTGAAGTCGAGCGAGTACTCCGACATCTGGGAACCTTCGATCCTGAGGCGCTGGCTGGTTACCGATCGGTAACAACGGATGGGACGTTACTGCGTCTCGCCCACGCAGTGCCATCTGCGGCATCGACCACCTCGAGGCCCTGCGCTGCGAGCTCACTGCGGATTCGATCCGCAGTGGCGAAGTCGCGGTCGGCGCGGGCCTGCTCACGTTGGGCCAGCAGCGCGGCAATGGCAGGATCCGCCGACTCGTCGCCATCGCGTTCGGGGTCGGTCGCCCCGGCCAGACCGAACCCAAGTACCCGGTCAAAGTCCGCCAGCAAACTCCACCGATCAGCGGCCGTGAGCTCAGCCGAGCGCGCCACGGTGGAGGCAACCGCCAACGCCCTGGGCGCATCGAGATCGTCGGCCAACGCCGACCAAAATTGCTCCCGCAATGGCTCCGTCAGGGCGGGATCTCCCCCATCGACCGCCCCGCCCACCTCGTCGCGGGCCACCACCGCGTGATGCATCAGCCGACGCAACGCCGTGTCTGCGGCCCGAACGGCTTCGAGCGTGAAGGCTTGCTGCTGGCGGTAGTGGGCCTGCAGAAAGAAGTACCGAAAGGCCAGTGGGTTCAGACCTTCCTCGACCAACGTGTCGACCAACAGGACGTGACCCTTGCTCTTGGACATCTTCTCGCCAGCCAGGTCCAAGAATTCTGTGTGCACCCAAACGGACACCCACGGGTGTACGCCGAGGCCGCACTCGCTCTGGGCAATCTCATTGGTGTGATGAACCCGAATATGGTCCACCCCGCCGGTGTGAATGTCGAACCGATTACCCAAGTACTTGGTGGCCATGGCCGAGCATTCGATATGCCAGCCGGGGAAGCCCCGACCCCACGGCGAGTCCCATTCCTGAAGACGGCTACTGCCTGCCGGGCTGAACTTCCACAGGGCGAAATCTGCCGGGTGGCGTTTGTCGGCCACGTTTTCCACCCGCCCGGTTGCTTCCAATTCGTCCAGATCAAGACCAGCGAAGTCCGCGTAGCTCGGGAACGAGGAGACGTCGAAGTACACGCCGTCGGCCGTCACATAGGTGCGGCCCTGAGCCTCTAGTTCCTCCACCATGGCGATCTGCTCAGGAATATGATCGGTGGCCGCAGGCAGCACATCTGGTTCCAGGCAGCCCAGGCGCCGCCGATCGGTCTGCCATTGCTCGGTCCAATGGCCAGTGATCTCGGCCACCGTTCGGCCTTCGCGCGCCGCCGCGGCCTCCACCTTGTCGTCACCGTCATCGGCATCGCTCGTGAGGTGGCCCACGTCAGTGATGTTGGTGACGAACCTGACCCGCAACCCACTGGCCAGTAACACCCGGCGCAACAAATCCGGCGTCAGCTGGCTTCGCATATTGCCGAGATGCTGCGGCCCGTAGACGGTGGGACCGCAGGTATAGATGCCGACCTCGCCGGGCTCGAGCGGCTCGAACGGGACAACGGCACGACGACGGGTGTCGTACATGCGGATCGGCGGGAAGTTCACCGGTGCAGTTTGGCCGATGATCACGCCGCGCTCAGCCACATACCGGTTCGGAGCGGCCGGGAGACGCCCGGTACCGTGGGCGCGATGGGCCAACCGCACGTCCCCGAAAAGCCGACCCTCGAAGGGCTAGAAGCCCGCTGGGGCAAGGCCTGGGAGGACGCGGGCACCTACCAGTTCGATCGGACCAAATCCCGCGCCGACGTGTTCTCCATCGACACGCCGCCCCCCACCGTGTCGGGGTCGCTCCACATCGGCCACATTTTCAGCTACACCCACACCGACACCGTGGCCCGCTACCAGCGCATGCAGGGCAAGGCCGTCTTCTACCCCATGGGCTGGGACGACAACGGGCTGCCCACCGAGCGACGGGTCGAGAACTTGTTCGGCGTCCGCTGCGACCCCTCGGTCCCCTACGCGGAGGGATACACCCCCCCGGAGAAGCCGGCCAAGAAGCGGCAGGATTTCGACGCCATCAGTCGTCGCAACTTCATCGAGCTGTGCGAACAACTGACGGCCACTGACGAGAAGGCGTTCGAAGACCTCTTCCGGCTCTGTGGCCTCTCGGTCGACTGGTCGCTCGCCTACTCCACCGTCTCCCAACGCAGCCAGCGCATCAGCCAGCGAGCCTTCCTCCGTAACCTGGCCCGCGGCGAGGCGTACTCGTCGGAAGCACCGAGCCTCTGGGACACCACCTTCCAAACCGCGGTGGCCCAAGCCGAACTCGAAGACCGCGACCGGCCCGGCGCTTTCCACGACATTGCCTTCAAGCGGGGCGACGGTGGTGCCGACGTGGTCATCTCCACCACCCGACCCGAGCTGCTGGTGAGCTGCGTTGCCCTCGTCGCTCACCCCGACGACGAGCGCTACCAACCCCTCTTCGGCACCACGGTCACGACCCCCATCTTCGGGATCGACGTCCCGGTCAAGGCCCACAAGCTGGCCGAGCCAGACAAGGGCACCGGCATTGCCATGATCTGCACCTTCGGCGACCTCACCGACGTGATCTGGTGGCGAGAACTCCAACTAGAAACCCGCGCCGCCATCGGCAAGGACGGCCGCTTCAGTTTCGACGCACCGGAATGGCTCACCACCGAGGCGGCTCAGGAGGCCTACGCCCGCTTCGGCGGGAAGGCCAGCGGCGGCGCGCAACAGGTCATGGTGGAACTGCTCACCGAATGCGGAGCCCTCATCGGCGAGCCCCGCAAGATCACTCACCCGGTCAAGTTCTTTGAAAAGGGTGACAAACCCCTGGAGATCATCACCACCCGCCAGTGGTACATCCCGAACGGCGGCCGCTCGGAGGAACTGCGCAACACGCTGCTCCAACGCGGGACCGAACTGGCCTGGCACCCGGACTACATGCGTCACCGTTACGACAACTGGGTTGGCGGCCTCAACGGAGACTGGCTCATCTCCCGCCAGCGCTTCTTCGGCGTGCCCGTTCCGCTCTGGTACACCCTCGACGCAGAAGGTGAGCCGAACCACGACGCACCCATCACCCCGCCAGAGTTCGCGCTGCCCATAGACCCGCAATCCCACGTGCCCGGCGGCTACACCGAAGCGCAGCGGGACCAGCCCGGCGGCTTCACCGGCGATCCCGACGTCATGGATACGTGGGCCACCTCGTCGCTCACCCCGCAGATCGCCTGCGGTTGGGAGGAAGACCCGGACCTCTTCGCCCGCACGTTCCCCATGGACATGCGGCCCCAAGCCCACGAGATCATCCGCACCTGGTTGTTCTCCACGGTGGTGCGCAGCCATTACGAGCACGGCATGGTGCCGTGGGCCAACGCCGCCCTCTCGGGCTGGATCTTGGACCCCGATCGGAAAAAGATCTCGAAATCGCAAGGCAACACGCCGGTGCTCCCCACCGATCTCCTGAAGCAGCACGGCTCCGACGCCGTGCGCTACTGGGCTGCTGGCGGCCGCCCCGGTACCGACACGGCCTTCGATGCTGGCCAAATGAAGATCGGCCGACGCCTTGCTATCAAGATCCTCAATGCATCCAAGTTTGCCCTCGGCCTAGGCGAAGCCGCCGTTGAAGCACCGGTCACCGCCCCGCTCGACCTCGCAATGCTCGCCGAACTCTCCAGCCTGGTGGCCGAAGCGACTCGGGCCTTCGACGGCTACGACTACGCCCGGGCGCTGCAGCGCACCGAAGACTTCTTCTGGCGTTTCTGCGACGACTACCTGGAATTAGTGAAGGGTCGCGCCTACCGCGACGGCGACCCCGACGCGGTGTCGGCCCGGGTGGCCCTCCGGCTGGCGTTGTCAACCCTGCTGCGCCTGTTCGCCCCCTTCCTCCCCTACGTGACCGAGGAGGTCTGGTCCTGGTGCCGGACCGACGCCGGTGCACTCCCTGGGTTCGAAGCCGCCTCGGTCCACCAGGCCACCTGGCCCACTGCCGACGAACTCTTAGCCATGACCGGAGATAGTCCGACCACCGACGGAGCAACCTCGCCGCTCCTGATGGCCGCGGAGGTGCTTGGCCGCATTCGCAAGGCCAAATCCGATGCCAAGGTCTCTATGCGAGCCGACGTGGCCACGGTCGTGGTCACCGATACGGCCGATCGCCTAGCCGCGTTAGCCCTAGTGACCCGGGACGTCACCGACGCTGGCACCGTGGCCGAGCTTTCCACCGTGGAACTGCGCGGCGGAAATGAAGCCACCGTGGAGGTCACGTTGGCTTCGGTCGAACCGATTGTCCCGGCAACTGAGGGCTGAGGGCGTCGGTGAAGGCCGGCGATAGCGGACCCCGACGGGAGGACTGGCGTCGGACGCCGGCCAAGAGTCGGCTGGCGCCAAGCCACCGCCAGTATGGAGAGGCGATGGCCCGCCACGAGCGGGCCATTGCCGCGGGGCTCTCCACCTACCTGGACCCGACGACGGGATTCGCCGTCATGACGGCGGACTACTTGGCTGACCGCGGGTACTGCTGCGGCCAAGGTTGTCGTCATTGCCCCTGGGAGAGCGCCGAGCCGACCCCGCCCTAGCGAAGCACGGCCACTTGGGCGACCATGAGCGGCCCAGGCGCCGGATGAGTAGTGGATCAATTGAAGGCGGCTGCACCGCTCTGAAGACCAAAGAAAATAGCGATGGCCAGGCCGATGATCAGACCGATCGCCAGCGGTGGGACCACCCAACCGTCACCACCCGAGCCGTGATCGTCGTGCGCGTCGGTGGAGTCGTGACCAGCAGCCATAGGACCAGCTTCGCCCACCACGGTCACCCAATGCCACCCGGAGGTTCAGCGCCCCGGAATGGGACGGATGAAGGTGGACGGCGGGAGGTCAATCCCCTCAACCGCGAGCGCCTCCGCTATGCGTACTCGAAGGAGGCGGCTCACCCGCCACTGGGCTCCCGGCCGGGTCTTGCCCTGTACCCGGATGGTCGCGGCATCGGGGCCGAGGTACTCGATACCCAACACCTCTGGTAGATCCAGCACATCGGGCGAAGCTTCGGGCGAATCCCACACGGCACGGGCTGCAGCGGCGATGACCGAGGCGGCTCGTTCGAGGTCCGCATTGGGGGCAACTGCTACGTCGAGCACGGCGCGGGCCCATTGCTGCGACTTGTTGCCTACCCGCATGATCTGCCCATTTGGTACGTGCCAAACGGTGCCGTTCTGATCTCGCAAGCGAGTTATCCGGAGGGTCACTTGCTCGACGGTGCCCGAGGCTTCACCGAGGTCCACCACATCACCCACGCCGTAGTGGTCCTCGATGAGCAGGAAAATGCCGGAGAGAAAGTCTTTCACCAGGCTTTGAGCACCGAAGCCCAGCGCAATGCCCGCCACTCCGGCACCGGCCAGGAGGGGACCAAGGTTGAGTCCCAAGGCACCGAGTACATAGACCACGGCGAACATGCCAATGAGCCCGGAGCAAATACTCCGCAGGACGATGGCAATGGTCTGTGCCCGGGCCGCGGCCCGCAGGTTGACCTCTCCTGTGGCCAGCAGCACCGACGGGGCCTTCTCTCGGATGCGCTGGAAGCGGCCGGAAACCCGAGCACCTTCGATCCGGGCTGCGAACCGTTTGATCCCCCGCCGCATCAGGCGATTGAGGAGCCAAGACCCGGCCAGGACTAGGAGAATCTGAAGCGGGGCACCGGTGATCCAGTCCGCCAGCTTGGCCAACACCGCGTTGTTGGTTCGGTCGATTACGAATCGGCAGGCGTTGCTTGCTTCGGCTCCGCATGCCTCGGCCCGGCGGGCTGGGTCTACGACGCCGAGCAGGAGGAGTGCAGAGGTGGTCATCTGTGTCCCACCCTAACGATGCGCCGGCGGCGAGGTCAGCGAGGAGGTTTCGAGTGAGTCAATGCGGAGGGCCGTGACCGGGCTCGTATTCCGGCTCGGGAAGGGCGCCTTCGCCCTCGAGATCAAGGTTGGGCAGCAGGCGATCGAGCCAGCCGGGAAGCCACCAGTTGCGGTCACCCAGCAGGCGCATGGACGCGGGGACAAGGACCATTCGGATCAGGGTTGCATCCAAGAAAATCGCGGTGGCGAGGCCGATGCCGAACATCTTGACGGTGGGATCGGCACCGAAGGCGAACGAGCCAAACACGCTCACCATGATGACGGCTGCGGCCGTGATTACCCGGGCCGTGTGGCTGATTCCGGTACTGACGCTGAGCGTGTTGTCTCTGGTCCGCAGGTATTCCTCACGGACCCGGGACATGAGGAATACCTCGTAGTCCATGGAGAGCCCGAACAAAATGGCGAACATGAACATGGGGAGAAAGCTGATGATCGGCAAGGGCTCGGTTACTCCAAAGAACGAGCCACCCCAGCCCTTTTGGAAGACGGCCACAAGCACGCCGTAGGCCGCGCCGATCCCCAGCAGGTTCATGAGCGCGGCCTTGAGCGGCACCAGGATCGAACGGAAAACCATCATCAACAAGACGAACGACATCAGCAGCACCGCCCCGATGAAGAACGCAAGCCGGCCGGTGATTTTGTCGGAGATGTCGATGAAGAAGGCGGTCTGTCCGGTCAGCAGGGCTCGGTCCACGCCGGTAGCGGCGACGGCCCCGGGGAGGACGTCGCCACGGAGCCGGTGGACCAACTGTTCGGTGGCCACACTCTGCGGGGAGTGGGCCGGGAAGACGGCGAGCAAGGCCGTGGTGCCGTCGTCGCTGATGCGCTGCTGCGGTGACACAAATTTCACATCGGGGTCCGCCGACATCGCGGCGCTGAGGGCCGGAAGGGCTGCGGCGACGTGCCCCGAGGGGTCCTCCACGACCACGGCGAGCGGACCGTTGAAGCCGGGGCCGAACCCATCGGACAAGAGGTCATAGGCCTTGCGGGTGGTGCTGTCCGACGCGTTGTTGCCGGCGTCGGTCTGGCCGAGGCGGATCGAGAAGAACGGCATGATCAGCAGCGCGAGAATCACCGTGCTGCCCACGAGATACGGCCAGGCAAAGCGTGAGACGTGATTGGCCCACCGGGAAGCAAGCGTGTGCTCACCACCGGCCGAGGCCCCCGAGACACCAGGCAGCTTGAGCTTGTCGATGTTGTGCCCGGCAAAGCCGAGCAGAGCCGGAAGCACCGTGATGGCCGCAACCACGGCGACCAGCACGGTGACCGCAATGGCGTACCCCATGAGGGCAACCGAATGGATGCCGACGAACTGGAGTCCGCAAATGGCGATCACCACGGTTATCCCCGCGAACACCACCGCCTGGCCAGCGGTGGCAATGGCCCGCCCCGCAGACTCCTCCACCGTCATCGCTTGGTGCAGATGCTCCCGGTGGCGGGTCACGATAAAGAGCGCGTAATCGATGCCAACCCCGAGCCCGATCATGGTGGCCAGCGTCGGCGCCGTGGTGGGGATGTTGATGAACTTCAGGGCCACGGTGATCAGTCCCAGGCCTGTGCCCAGGCCAATGAGCGCGGTGGCAAGCGGTAGACCCATGGCAACGATCGACCCGAACGCAACGAGGAGCACGATGACGGCGACGCCGAGACCAATGATCTCGCTGCTACCCCCGAATTTTTGCTTCCCGATGGAAATTTCGCCACCGAACTCAACCTGAAACCCCTTGGCCCGCAGGCCCTCGGCTGATGCCATCAGCCGGTTTCCCGGCTCGACGCCGAGCGATCCACCGGTGCCGTCGTAGGTCACAAAGGCCAACCCAATGCGCTCTTGGCCGGGTTCGGTGGCCGGGATCACGTCGGTGACACGAGTGACCTTGGGCTGGCGCTTCAAGGTGTTCAGGTAGGCGGTGACGGTGGCCCCGACCTCGGGGTCCGTGATGGCGGTACCGGCTGGTGAACGCACCACTACCTGGGCTCGGCTGCCCTCTCCAGGGAGCTTGGCGGCAAGGAGGTCCCTGCCCGCCTGACTCTCCGAACCGGGAACGCTGAAGGCATCGACCGGCTTGCCCCCTAGCTGCGAGCCCAAGACGCCGACGAAGACGAGCACCAAGAGCCACGCGCCAACCACGAAACGGCGCCGTCGAACCATCGAGCGGCCGAGGCGATACAGGAGGTTCGACACGACAAGCTCCGGACAACATCGACGGCAGGCCCGCCAGTTTGTGGCGACTGGCACGACCGACTCAACTCCGGAAAGGTGGTCCTCCGTCACACCCCGTGACGAATCACCGGGCCTTTAGGGCCTCGTTGTCGTGGTTGAACCAGCGATGGTGGTGGTGGTGGTGGTTACCGGCGGCTTTTCGGCGATGGCCTGGACCTCGATGATGAAGACCAGCGGTTCATTGGCCCCAATGGGGGCTTGACCGGCGGACCCATAGGCGAGGGCCGAGGGAATATCCAGTTGGCGTCGGCCGCCGACCTTCATGCCCTCGATACCGCTGGCGAAGCCAGGAATGGTGCCTTCGCCCAGCGTGATGGGGAAGGGCTCGCCCTTGTCCCAGGAGGAGTCGAACTGCTGGCCGGTTGAACAGGCCACGCCGAGATACTGGACCGTGACGTAGTTGCCCTTCTTGGCGGCATTGCCCGTCCCAACCTTGAGGTCAGTCTTCTTGAGCGCAGTAGGCGCCTCGACCGGCATGGCGACCGTTGTGGGCTTACCGGCGCCGGCCTTGCCGGACGGGAGGGTAGTGACGGCGTTGCAGTAGAGCGGCTTGGGAGTTACCCCCACGAGATCGACCACGAAGAGCAACGCCTTGTTGGCGCCAATGCCTTGAGAAAAATTACCGTCCTTGCCGTAGGCATCGCCGGCGGGGATGGTGATCTGGCGGCGGCCACCGACGCGCATGCCGGCGAGGCCCGTCTCGAGGCCGGGCAGGAGCTGGCCGGCACCCAGCTTGGCGGTGACCGGCCGCTTCCCGGCGAAGGTGTCCGTGAACACCTGGGCGTCGTCTGCGGTGGCGCCAACCAACGACAGCGTGAGGAACGAGGTGGAATCGGCGACGCAGCCCTTGGCCATCTTGGTCAGATCTTTCTTCTCCACCTTCTTGGGTACGGTGGCGATCTTGGTGATGGTGGGGACGTCAGTGGTCTTGATCGCGACCGACGGGACACAGCCCTGACCGTCCTGGACAACGGTGCCTTTGAGCTGGTCTGAGCCCGAGCAACCGGCAAGGAGCAGGGCACCAACGACTAGGGCCGTGGGGAACCGCAAGGATCTGCTGAGCGACATGGGCGGAGACCCTATCGAACCGTTCTCCTCAGCCGGAGCAGGAGCCTCCTGAGCTGGGGTTGACCATCGGCAGACGGCACCGCCCGCCGCAGCTACAACCAGCTACCTCTGCGGACACGGCTGCTCTGGACGGCTGACCGGGTCAGAGCAGCGCGTCGACGCCGGATTCAAGATCAAGCAGGAACCGCTTTCGGTCGATCCCGCCTCCGAAGCCCGTGAGCGCGCCGTCGGCCCCGATCACCCGGTGGCACGGCACGATGATCGAGATTGGATTGCGCCCATTGGCCAGCCCGACGGCTCGAGATTTGTTGGCCGATCCCAGCCGGCTCGCTACCTGCCCGTAGCTGCGTGTTTCGCCGTAGGGGATAGCCCGGAGGTGACCCCAGACCTCATGCTGGAACGGCGTACCGGTTGGGTCGAGGACGAGGTCGAACTGGCGGAGCTCGCCGGCGAAGTACGACGCAAGCTGCTCGGACACCGCAGCGAAGACCTGGTCATCGCGCCGGAGGTCACCGAGCAGTCGAGCAGACTCCTTGCGGCCTTCGAACCAGCAGCCTGCGAGCACGCCGTCCGTGCCGGTGAGGGTGAGATCACCAACAGGGCTCGGGACCACCGCGAAGTGGGTGTTTATGGTGGACACCATGAGGTAAAGGTACTGCGCATTGTTGGCCAGCCGCCGAGACGCCTAGAACACAGCGATGCGCGTTTCTTCTACTGACGACGTTTCTCTCGAGCTTCACGATCTCGGTGGCGACGGTCCGACCCTGTTGATCGCCCATGCCACCGGCTTCTGTGCGGGCGCTTACCTGCCCCTGGCTGCCCGTTTGGCCGAACGATTTCACGTGTGGGCGCTGGACTTTCGAGGCCACGGCGATGCCACCTTGCCAGCCGATGGTGACCTCACCTGGCGGGGCATGGCCGACGATGTTTTGGCTGTGGTTGCCGCCCTGGACGACGGCGCGGTCTTTGCGGTCGGGCACTCCATGGGCGGCGCGTGCTTGCTAGCCGCCGAGAAGCGCGTGCCCGGCACGATTCGGGCCGCCTACGTGTTCGAACCCATTGTGGTTCCGGCCGATTTTGCGGCCACGACCGACCGAAACCCCCTGGCGGATTCGGCTCGACGACGTCGGCCCGGTTTCCCCACTCGCCTCGATGCCTTGGCCCGTTACGCCAGCCGCCCACCTCTCGGCACCTTCCGGGCCGACGCGCTGGCTGCTTACGTCGAGCATGGGTTCGCCGATGCTCCTGACGGCGCGGTTGTGCTCAAGTGCCTGCCCGAGAGTGAAGCTCGCACCTTCGAGGCCGACGCCAAGCCGCTCATCGGCGAGATGGACGCCATCGGCATTCCCGTCGTGGTGGCCCGCGGTTTGCGCGACCGCAGCCCCGGCCCCGGCGCCTTCGCCGCCGCCCTCGCCGAGACCCTGCCCCACGGCACCCTCGTCGCCTACAACCACCTCAGCCACTTCGGCCCGTTCCAAGACCCCGACACCATCGCCGAAGACATCATCGCCGCGTTCCTCCGGGACTGACCCGCCCCAATCCACGGCGGAAGCCCGGGGGCCCGCGTCGTCCAACGTCAGGCCAGGCGGTTTGCGGTGACGTGGTCGTCGGCAGGCAGTGACGCGGCATCGAC
The DNA here is from genome assembly GCA_025353965.1 of Aquihabitans sp. GTDB lineage: Bacteria > Actinomycetota > Acidimicrobiia > Acidimicrobiales > Iamiaceae > Aquihabitans. The sequence continues at coordinate 6,654 of JANXNS010000036.1, read as the reverse complement.
CACGATTTCCGCGCTGCGAGCAGGACGAACCATCGGAGCCGGAACCGTCTCGAACGTGAGCCAGCAGGCAACGTCAGCGTCAACGACGGGAGGGCCGGACAAGAGCCCCAGCCTCGCAGACGGCCCAGTTCGCCCGAAACTGAAACAGGTTCTAGTCTGGAATCATGCCTGATCTCGCTCTCGGTTACCGGCCGTTCGACGCCGACAACCACTACTACGAGGCCATGGACGCATTCAGCCGTCACCTCGACCCGGCCCATAAGGCCCGGGTGTTCGACTGGGCGGTCATGGGCCGCCGCACCTATCCGGTCCTGGGCGGCAACGTCTTCCGGGGCGTCAAGAACGCCACGTTCGACCCGGTGGCGTTCCCCGGCGTGCTGGCCGACTACTTCCGCGGCAACCCCCACAACGAAGACCCGCTGGAACTGCTCAGCCGCCACGAACCCATCCGTCCCGCATATCGCGACCGAGATGCTCGACTCGCCACCATGGACGTCCACGGTCTCGACAAAGTTTGGCTTTTCCCCACCCTCGGCATGATCTACGAGGACGCGCTCAAGCACGACCCCGACGCCGTGATGTTGCTCTTCAGCGCCTTCAACCGGTGGCTAGAGGAAGATTGGGGCTTCGCCTACCAGGACCGGATCTTTGCGGCTCCGTACTTCACGCTGGTCGACGTCGACTGGGCTTGTGCCGAGCTGGAATGGGCCCTCGAGCGAGGCGCCCGAACCATCGTCACCCGGCCCGCGGCGGCCACCACCGTCGATGGCCCCTTCTCCCCTGGCAACGTCCGATTCGACCCGTTCTGGGCTCGGGTCAACGAAGCTGGCGTCACGGTCGTCGTCCACGCTGGCGATAGCGGCTACACCTCGCACGGCTACGCGACCGATGGGTTCACCACGGACTTTGCTGGCGTGCCCCAACCGCTTCGCATGATGCAACTGGAGCGTCCGATCGAGGACTGGCTCTCCGCCCTCGTGTGCGACAACCTCTTCCACCGGTTCCCCAACCTGCGGGTGGCATCGGTCGAGAACGGATCCAAGTTCCTGCCCGGCATGTTCGAACGCCTCCAGGTTCTGGGTCGCAAGATGAACGGCTGGTTCCCCGAGGACCCAGTAGAAACCTTCCGCCGCCACGTGTGGGTAAATCCTTTCTGGGAAGACAAGGTCGACGACGTCATCGATGCGGTCGGTGTCGACCGCGTAATCTTCGGCAGCGACTGGCCCCACATAGAGGCCCTGCCCCAACCGCTCGACTACGTATCCGAGGTTCTTCACCTCCCCGTGGCGCAACAGAAGCTGATCCTGGCCGACAACGTTGCTTCGCTGAATCTGCTCCAACCCGCTTGACAGGTCAGCGGCGACGGGTGTTAGGTGTCTAATGCATCCGACCACCCCCGTCCTTCTGCTTACGTAGGCACGTGACCCGCCGCGTTGCGGCACGTGCCGAAGCTCCTGCGCCCTCGGGCCGGGAGCTTCTTTCGTTTTCTCCCCGAACCCTCACCCGAACACCAGCGAACCGAGCCAGCCATGCCTCAGCCTGCGAGCCCAAAGAAGATGCCGTTCGAGAAGTACGTCGCGTACGTACCCGTCGACCTTCACGATCGCACCTGGCCAGACAACCGGCTCACCACTGCCCCCCTCTGGTGTGCGGTGGATCTGCGCGACGGCAACCAGGCGTTGATCGACCCCATGGACCCAGCCCGCAAGCTGAAAATGTTCAAGACCCTGGTGGCCATGGGATACAAGGAAATCGAGGTCGGCTTTCCGTCGGCCAGCCAGACCGACTTCGACTTCGTTCGCCAGCTGATCGAGGAAGATCTGGTGCCCGACGACGTGAGTATTCAGGTGCTCACCCAGTGCCGTGAAGATCTGATTCGGCGCACCTACGAGAGCATCCGCGGCGCTCGCGAGGTGATCGTCCACTTCTACAACTCCACCTCCACCCTGCAGCGCAAAGTCGTGTTTGGGCTCGACAAGGACGGCATCACCGAGATCGCCGTCAACGCCGCCAAACTGTGCCGCAAGCTCACGGAAGAAATCCCGGAAACACTCGTCCGCTACGAGTACTCACCCGAGAGTTACACCGGCACCGAGATCGACTACGCGGTGGAAATTTGCGACGCAGTGGCCGAAGTCATCGAGCCCACTCCCGAGCGCAAGCTGATCATGAACCTGCCGGCCACGGTGGAGATGTACACGCCCAACCTGTACGCCGACACGATCGAATGGTTCCTGCGAACGATCCGTAATCGCAACGCCATCACGTTGTCGCTCCACCCGCATAACGACCGCGGCTGCGCCGTCGCCGCCGCCGAGTTGGGCGTGCTCGCTGGCGCCGACCGAGTTGAGGGCTGCCTGTTCGGCAACGGCGAACGAACCGGCAATGTGGACCTCGTCACCTTGGGCATGAACCTGTTCTCCCAGGGCATCGACCCGGAAATCGACTTCGGCGACATCGACGCCATCCGACGCACCGCCGAGTACTGCAACCGCTTGCCCGTTCACGAGCGCCACCCCTACGCCGGGGACCTCGTCTACACGGCGTTCTCCGGCTCACATCAAGACGCCATCAAGAAGGGCTTTGCCGCCCTCTACGCGGAATCGCAGGCCGCCGGTCACGACAAGGACTACGACACGTGGGGCGTCCCCTATCTCCCGATCGACCCCGCCCATGTTGGCCGCACCTACGAAGCGGTCATCCGGGTCAACAGCCAGTCAGGCAAGGGCGGCGTTGCCTACATCATGGAAGCCGAGCACGGTTTCGTGCTCCCTCGTCGGCTGCAGATTGAGTTCTCCCGCACCATCCAGACCATCGCCGAAGACAGCGGCACCGAAATCACGCCCGGTGCCATGTGGGACGCGTTCTCCACCACCTACCTCCCCGACGCGCCGTACTTCGAACTGCGCTCCACTGAGCTGGCCACCGATGCCGAGGGCAATGCCACCATCACCGCCCAGGTCTTGGTGGGCGGAGAAGCGACCACCATCACCGGCTCGGGCAATGGCCCCATCGCCGCCTTCGTGGCTGCCCTCCAGAACGGGCTCGGCGTGGAGATAGACGTGGTCGACTACCACGAGCACGCACTCGGGGCCGGAGCCGATGCCACCGCGGTCTCCTACGTAGAGACCCGCGACGGCGATCAGGTCACCCGTTGGGGCATCGGCACTCACCCCAACCTCATCACTGCGTCGCTTCGAGCAGTGCTCTCCGCCGCCAGCCGCTCGCACCGCTGAGACAGCCCATTACCGCCGGGGCCGATCGGCGAAAGAGGGATCGCCGACCGGCACCCGGCCCGCCCACGGGGGAGGGGTGGGCGAAAGAGACGCCGCCGCGTCGCGCCTGCATGCTTGGCCTAGATCGCGGCATGAGCAAGGGGGGAAATACTGATCCCTCCACCAAGATGACGACTACCCGTGAGAAATGAACTACGGAGTGCCACCTGCAGCACGGAGCGCCGCACCGATCCCCATCCGGGACCGAAGGCCCAGGCGTTCGAGCGAGCGGGAGACATGGCCTTCGACCGTCTTCTCCGTGATCGACAACCACTCCCCCACCTGGCGATTCGTCAGCCCCGCGGCAACCAATCGGGCCACCTCAGACTGCCGCGGCGTCAGCCCAAGAATGGGCCCATATCGGTCGCCAGGTCGGCCCGAGACCGTTGGTAGCCCTGCAGCGCTCTCCCCGAGGGCCTGGTCCCGCGCCGCGCTCCAACCTGCTCGTGCCCTCGCTTGTTCCGAAGGCTGGGCTGAGGCCAGGAGGCTCACCACCACTGCCCGCCACCGGACGATCTCGCTTTGGTCGCCACGCTGATCCGCCCGGTCCGCGGCCGCCGCCGCCGCCGCGATCGCCAGCGGGTCCCCGGCCGAAGCTGACTGGGTCAAGGCCGACGCCTGGCGGTCGAGATCAACGTCGGACGCAGAGTCGAAGGTGTTGGCCAATCGACGCAAGCCCAGCAGCTCTGATGCTGGCCCCGCGGAGGGTGGCTCCCCCGGGTCCGATGGGCTCAACCGACGAAGGACCCCGACACCGGGTCCAGGCAAGGGCAGCGATCCAGGTTCGCCCTCCTGAGCAAGGTCCTTCCCTCGCGATGAAGCCAATGTGGCGGCGACGGCCGCACGGGTGCGAAGGCCCAGCTTGGCCAACACGTTGGCCACATGCGACTCCACCGTTCGCTCGCTGATAAAGAGCGAGGCGGCGATCTCGCGGTTGGTCAAGCCCGATGCCACCAACGCCCCCACCTCCGCCTCACGATCGCTCAGACTGCGACGTTCGTTGAGGACCGGCGCCCGGCGCCCAAGCCGTCGGAGCTGCCGGCTAGCAACCGCCCCCACATTGACTGCCCCCAGTTCAGAGCACGTGCGGTGCACCCAAAGGAGTTCAACCACGGCAAGCTCACGCTCGCCGCTAGCCGACCGCGCCAGGCCTTCCAGCAGCCGTGCCCGAGCTGCCTCCAACCGCCCGCCCGCCGAGTCCGAAGCATCTCTGGCCCGCCGGGCGGCCACCTGCGCCGAGCGATGGTCGCCTTCGGCTGCAGCCAGATTGGCGGCTGCTCGCTCGGCGGCGGCAGTGGCCATCAGGCCACCGCCGGCAGCGTGCGCCCGCTCCACCCATCGGCGAGCAAGCCCAAGCTCGCCAGCATCGATGGCCGCGCTGGTCAACATTTCGTAGCCATAGGCCCGGTCCACGGCCGGCAGGAAGGACAACCCGGACCCGCCGCCCGCTTCGAGGACGGCGTCGGCGGCCCGAGCCGGTGCGCCCACCGCGCCAAGCGTGTGAGCCGCAAAGATCAACGCGCCGGAACGCATGAGCGACGGGGCTTCCTCGATCAGCAGGGCGAGCGTCTCGGCCACCCCCCGTCGGGCGCCATCGTTGTCACCCTGGAGCGCGTCGACGTAGGCCAGCGCGGCCCGCGAGAACGCGAGCTGGACCCCACCGTCGGCCATGCGCAGACTTCCGACGGCATCGCTGAGGCGGGAAGACGCCGGCTCTAGTTGGCCCTGAAAGAGCTGGCATCGCGCCACCGTGATGTCCACGCAGGCCAGCACATGGGCCTGGCCGGTGCGGACGGCGACATCACGGACCCGGAGCGCCATGGCCTCCCCTGCGGCCAGCCGTTGACCGGAAAGTGCAGCCTGTACCGCTGACAGGGCACCGAGGAGCCCGTCGGCGATTTGGTCATCGTCGAGGTCGTCGAACGAGCGGACCGCCGCGTCGACCAGGGCCTCGAGGTCCTCGTCACCCGCCAGCGAGGCCGTCCAGGCCACGATCCCGGCCATGGAGGCCAGCACCGCTGGCTCGGCGCTCGGGCCGATGGACGAGCTGGCGGCTTCGGCCAGGACCCGTGCGTCACCGAAGGAGAGCCCGGCGTAGACCACGCCGCTGGCTCGAGCGGCAAGCAGACGCTGGTAGGCCGGGCTGGTGGGAGGACCAGCATGGCGGAGTGCCTCGTCGGCCACCGCCCCGCCGTGGGCCTGTTCGCCCAGCAAGAGCTCCAGCTCGATATAACCAGCGATGGTTGCGGTGGGCACCCCGCCCGGGTCATCGTCAAAGACGCTCCGGATGATGCGGCGCCAGAGACCAAGGTCTCCCTGAGCCGCGGCCACCTCGGCGAGGTGCAGCGCAACGTCACGGGAGCGAGGATCAGTGGGGGCGAGCAGCGCGGCCAGCGCTTGGAGCACTGGCGCCGGATTTACGGCCGAGGCCTCCGCCGTAGCAAGCATGTCGAACAGCTCAGCGGTGGCGGCTTCGTCGCCGACGATCGCTCGGCCACTCACATGGCGGGCCAGACCGGCGCCCGATGCCGACGCGTGGCTGAGGACATCGGCCACCCGCCCATGGGCCCGTCGAAGCCAAAGACGGTCCGCCGACGAACAAAGTTGCTCCACCACCATTGGGTGGCGGAACCCGAACCGGGGTACGGACTCGTGCACCTCGAACCATTCGGCGGCCACCAGCGCGTCGATCCCGCGCACCGCCTCGTCGATACTCACATTGGCGGCTGCCGCCACGACATCCAGATCAAACCGCGGCCCAGCCACCGCAGCAGCCTGTACTACGAGCAGATCGGGGGCGGAAAGCCGTTCGGTCCAGGACCCCACCACCCTCGCCGCCGCGGCCGGCGCGCCCGACAACGCGGCGGTCAGCAGCGCGGGGTTACCGCCGCTCGCTTGATACCACGCCTGGGCCTGGGCATCGACGCGATCGCGGCCCAGCCAGAGCGCGACGTCGGCAGGGTTAAGGCCTTTGAGGTCGACCAACCACACGTCCCATCCGCGAGCCGCTAGCACCTGAACCCCACGGCCGAAAGGCGGACCGGACCCGATGGAAACCACGACATCGGGCCGGTCGGGGCGGTCAGCCAGCGACCGCAGCAGAAGATCTCGGTCCGCCGCCGGTTCCAGATCGAGGTCGTCGATGAAGGTCACCGGATGCCAGGCGACTCCATCTCTAGGCGCAGCTTCGGTTCGGCCCGAGGCAACATCGGCCAGGAACCGCGACCGTCCGCTCCCCCTGGCGCCGCGGACCAGGATGCAACGCGGGTCAACCTGACGGCTTTCGGTCAGACACCGAATGACCGCAGCCAATTCGGGGCTCCGACCTACCGCCGGTTGGTCGGCCGCAAACAGTTGGTGCTTGGAGGGCACGTCACTC
>JANXNS010000242.1 GCA_025353965.1 Aquihabitans sp. | reverse complement strand
CCAAGGCGCCGACGGCGACAACGTCCGCCTCTCGGGCATGGGCCCTCGGCAATGACGTTGGGCGAAGGGCGAGAACACAGGCAAGCAGCGCCCCAACCAACACCGAGCCAACCCGTGTGTCCGTGCCCAGATAGACCCGGTTGGCGTCCCCATTCGCCCCCAAAACCAGGGTCGCCGTGAGTGATCCCAGCCAGCCGATCACACAAAGCACCATAAGCAGGTGAACCGGCCGCCGGCTGCGGCGGGCGCAGGCCCACGCCACCAGCGGAAATACCACATAGAACTGCTCCTCGATCGCCAAGGACCAGGTATGAAGCAACGGTGACGGCGTGGCCCCGAACAGGTCCCAATAGCCCCCGCCGGCAAAGGCCTGGTACCAATTGGCCACGTAGGTGAGCGACGCCAGAGAGGCACCCCGCAGATCCGAAGTGACCCACGGCGGCTCTGGCCCGATCTGGCCCCAGACCACCAGGACGCCAACCAGCGCAACCGCCGCGGGCAGCAGTCGTCGCGCCCGCCGCCGCCAAAAGTCTCTCAGCTTCACGACGCCAGAGCGATGGATTTCTGCGACCAACAGGCTCGTGATGAGGAAGCCCGAAAGGGTGAAAAACAGATCAACACCGAGCCAGCCACCCCGCAAGCGGCGATCGTGGAAGGCCAGAACCCCCGCTACCGCGAGACCGCGAAGACCGTCGAGCGAGCCGGAGTGGACCCCAGACCACACGCCCGGGACCTGTTCGGCGAAGCGGCTCGCCTTCGCCGGCGGCGCAGCCGAGGGAGGCAGTGGCCGCACGGTGGTAATCGCGCCGGCATCCAAGCCGGACAAACTAGCCAACTCCTGTAACATCAGCCACACGAGCGGCTCAAGAACGGCCCCCAGGCCACCACTACTCTCTCCCGGTGGACGCACTGGCCCGGCAGGCAATCGAGGTGTTGTGGCGCAATGCCCGCGGGACCTGGACCCGGCCGTCCCCGCGGCTTTACCCCCACCAGTGGAGCTGGGATGCCGGGTTCGTGGCGATGGGCTGGGCCCAGCTAGATCCGGCTCGCGCCATCACCGAGCTGACCTCACTTTTTCGGGGGCAATGGGCCACCGGAATGCTCCCGCACATCGTGTTCGACCTCAACGTGGCCCAGGGCGCCTACGAGCCGGGGCCAAACGCCTGGGCCACCGCCCGTCATGCTCCCGCGGGCACGGCCACCAGCGGGATCTGTCAGCCCCCTGTCCACGCCATCGCGCTCAAGCGAATCCGTGATGTTGCCGCCAGCCGCAACGACGGGACCATGATCGAGGTGAACCGGGCCATCGTGGACCTCTACCCGCGGCTCGTCGCATGGCATCACTGGCTCCGGACCGCCCGCGACCCGGACCACACCGGGCTGATCACGATCCTGCACCCGTGGGAAAGCGGCCTCGACAACTCCCCGCGCTGGGATAGCGCCCTCGCCGCGGTGGACCCCGGCAATCTCACGGGCGCCCTCCCACGCCCGGATCTCACCTATGTGGCCGACGCCGACGAACGCCCCACCGATGGCGAATACCGCCGCTACCGGTACCTGGTGGAGCGCCTCATCGCGGTCGACTACGACCAGGCCACAGCCATGGCCACCCACCCGTTCCGCATGGGCGATGTCTGGTTCAGTGCCATCCTCGCCGCCGCCGACGACGCCCTGGCCGAGCTCGCGTCGGTGGCCGGGCACCCCGAGGCCGCTGATCTTCACCGGGCCGACGCGGACCTCACTCGGGCCGCCTTGGACGACTGCTGGGATCCGTCGACCAGCCGGTGCTGCGATCAAGACCGGATCACGGCCGCCCCCATCGTGTCGGACACCATCGCCGGGTTTGCCCCATTGGTGGCTGGCACCTCCATAGACCGGACCGCCGTTCTCGTCGAGCGTCTCTGGTCTGCTTCGTTCGCGGGCAACCCGCTTCTCCGGTGGGCAGTGCCGCCGAGCACGGCGATGGACGATCCCCAATTCGACCCACGCGCTTACTGGCGGGGCCCGCAATGGCCACCCATGACATGGCTGATCTGGTGGTCGCTCGAGCGAGCGGGACACCGTCGCAGCGCCAACCAACTCCGTGCCGCGGCTATCGCTCAGCTCCGTGCCGTCGGCTGCGCCGAATACATCGAGCCGCTCAGCGGTGAGGCGCTGGGGTCAGATGCCCAATCATGGACAGCCGCCGTTGCCCTGGACTGGCTCGGCCATGAACCGTGAGCATCGCCCGGCAGCCAGTAGGTCCGTACACTCGCCGACGATGAAGATTGACGCCCTGCTGCTGGCCCCACCCGATCAGATCCAGGCCCGGGCGGAGGCACTCGCTGCCACCGGGGTAGACGGCCTCTTCACCTTCGAGGGACCCCACGATGTCTTCCTCCCCCTGATCTTGGCGGCGGCCAGTGGGTGCGACCTCTACACGAACGTCGCCATTGCCTTTCCCCGATCGCCCATGCATCTCGCCCACCAGGCGTGGGACCTCGCCAAGCTCAGCAAGGGACGATTCGCACTGGGGCTGGGCACGCAAGTCAAAGCCCACATCGAACGCCGCTATGGCTCCACCTGGAGCAGCCCGGTCGTCCGCATGACGGAGTGGGTGGCCGCCATCCGAGCTATCGAGGCCCGCTGGCAAGACGGGACACCGCTGGACTTCCAGGGCGAACACACCCGCCACACCCTGATGACGCCGGCGTTCGATCCCGGAGCGCTCGACAGCGGCCCGCCCCCCATCTGGCTCGGCGCCCTTGGCCCCAAGATGGTGGCGCTCGCCACTGCGCAGGCTGACGGCTTGCTCGTCCACCCGTTCACCTCAGACCGCCACCTGGCCGACATCACCCGTCCCCGCATCACCGAGGGACTGGCCAACGCCGGACGGACCGCTGGTGATCTCACGCTCATAGGCCAGGCCGTGGTGGCCTGCGCTTCAGATCCCGCCAAGCAGGCCGATCTCGATGCGGCCACCCGTTGGCTGGTTGGCTTCTACGGCTCGACCCCCGCCTATGCACCGGTTCTGGAGACAGAGGGCCGCGGCCACCTTCACCCGGAGCTCCGGCGCTTGTCCCGTGAAGGTCGCTGGGACGAAATGGCCGCGCTTATCGACGATGATCTGCTCGACGCCGTGGTGGTTCGCGGCGATCCGGCCACCGTCGCCAAACGCCTGCATGAGCGCTTTGCCGGTTTCGCCGACCGGGTGGCGCTCAGCACCCCCGGCGGCATCGCCGACGAGGACCTGGCTGCGCTGGTGACGGAGTTCCGCACCAATGCTTGATCGCATTTCCAACCCGTGATTGTTCGAGATGCGGTCGAGGCCGACGTGGCCGCGATGTTGGCCATCTACAACCAGGTCCTCTTGGCGTCTGCGGCGATCTGGCGGGACGAACCCATCACCCTGGCGGACCGCCTGGCCTGGTTCCACGCCCAGCAGGACCAGGAGTTCCCCGTGCTGGTTGCGGTCGACGACGCTGCGCTCGATGGGACTGGGGCTGTCCGGGGCTACGCCTCGTTCGGCGCGTTCCGTCCGTGGCCGGGTTACTACCCCACCGTCGAGCACAGCATCCACGTGGCCGAAGGGAGCCGGGGCCAGGGCATCGGCCAGGCGTTGCTCGATGGCCTGGTCGAGCGGGCCATCGCCATGGGGAAATCGGTGATGGTTGCGGGAATCGATGCCGGAAACGTTGGATCGATCCGGTTCCACGAGCGGGCCGGGTTCCGAGAGGTGGCCCGCATGGTGGGCATCGGCCGAAAGTTCGGTGAGCCGTTGGACCTCGTGCTGCTCCAGCGGGATCTGCCGGCTGGACCATGAATACCCCGGCTGCCCTGTTGGTGATGGATTTAGGCGGCGTGATGTGCCAGTGGCTGCCCGAGCGCCGGATACAGGCGCTGGCCGAACTCTCTGGGCTACCGACCGCAACCGTCGACGCGCTTGTCTTCGAATCAGGCTTCGACGATGCCGCCGACCGGGGCCAGTTCACGCTTGAGCAGGTACGACACGAGTTGTGCGCGCTACTCGGGCTGGCCGACGATCCAGCCCACGCGGACCTCGTCCAGGCCGCATGGTCGCAGGCTTTCGAACCCTCGCCACCCGTCATGGAACTGGTGGCCAAGGCCCGGGCCACCGTCCCGACCACCCTGTTCACCAACAACGGGCCGATGCTGCAAGCCAATCTCGCCCATGAACTGCAGACGGTTGGCGACTTGTTCGACCGGCTCATATTTTCCTGGCATCTCGGGACCACCAAGCCCGATGGGGGGGCCTTTGCCCGGGCTACCGACCTGCTCGAAATCGATCCCGGTGCGGTTTTCTTCGTAGACGACAACCCCGCCAACGTTGCCGCCGCACAGGCTGCCGGCTGGCAAGCCCACCACTACCGAGACACGCTCAACCTCCGAGCAGCTCTGACGGAAGCTGGGTTGCTCGGCCGGTAGCAAGCCGAGCCGGGCGCTGCAGGGTCAGAACCGGCTCAGAACCACCCCTGCCTTCCTACACGCGCAGGAGGGGACCCTTCCGGGCCCCCTCCCAATTTCGCTTTGAGCGCTGCCTCGTTAAGAAAGGCGCTCGATGATCATGGCCATGCCCTGACCACCACCAACGCACATGGTCTCCAGGCCGAAGGTCTTGTCGTCCTTGGTAAGGCCGTTGATCAGGGTGTTCATGATGCGGGCGCCGGTCATGCCAAACGGGTGACCGATGGCGATGGCGCCACCGTTCACGTTGAGCTTGTCCCAGCTGATGCCGAGGTGCTTGGCCGACGGGATGACCTGGGCGGCAAAGGCCTCGTTGATCTCCACCAGGTCGATATCGTCAATGGTCATGCCGGCCCGGGCCAGCGCCTTGCGGCTGGCTTCGATCGGGCCGAGACCCATGATCTCGGGGTCCAAACCGGACACGCCGGACGACACGATGCGGGCCAGCGGCGTGAGGCCCAGTTCCTTGGCCTTGGTGTCACTCATGATGACGACGGCGGCGGCGCCATCGTTGAGTGGGCAGGCGTTGCCGGCCGTGACGGTGCCTCCGGGGCGGAACACCGGCTTGAGGCCGGAGAGGCCCTCTGCGGTGGTCCCGGCGCGGATGCCGTCATCCTTGGTCACGATGAGCTCGTTGCCTTCGTCATCGGTGGTGGTGACGGGGGTGATCTCGTTTTCCCAGAAACCGTTCTCCAGCGAGGCGGTGGCCCGCTGCTGGGAAAGAGCGGCAAATTCGTCCTGTTCCTGGCGGGACACGCCCTCCAGGTTGGCGACGTTTTCTGCCGTCTGTCCCATGGAGATGTACACGTCCGGCAGGTTGCCCGAAAGCGGCTCCCAGCTTGTCTGGGCGGCCCCGGTGCGCTCCGCGGTGCGAGCCTCCGCGGTTGCGTACAGCGAGTTATGGGGACCACCGTCGGCCATACCACTCATGAAACGGCTGACCGTTTCGACACCGGCGGCTAGGAAAATGTCTCCCTCGCCGGACTTGATGGCGTGATGGGCCATCCGAATGCTCATGAGCGACGACGAGCAGTAACGGTTGATGGTTACGCCGGGCACCAGCGCCATACCGGCCTGGATGGCCACAATGCGGGCCAGGTTGTAACCGGATTCACCGGCAGGCTGGCCGCAGCCTAGGTAAAGGTCCTCGATCAGGTTGCGATCCAGTTCCGGGATCTTGTTCAACGCCGTATCGACGATGAACGCAGTGAGATCGTCGGGCCGCTCGTTCTTGAGCGACCCCTTCATGGCCCGGCCAATCGGCGTGCGGGCAACAGAAACGATGACGGCTTCAGGCATGGATTGCTCCTTGTAACTTCCCCTGGCGAAGGCTTCTGTCTAGCAACCGGCCGTGCGTGAACAGAAACGGAGCCAGCGTGAGCACCCCGCCAGGCAGTAGACCTGTCACTAGGGAGCGGACCTATTTCCTGAGAACGCGGGGACTCCAATGGACCTTGACCACAGCGTTGCTCCAGTTCCGGCCGAACGGGCCGAGGACGGTCGCCGGCTCCACCTCGTGAGAGGCGGGGTCGCCGCCTTTGCCGTGCTCGCCCTGGTGCTGACCCTCGTCTACGCATTCGGCGATGGCAGTAACAATGGGCCTCAGGTCACCAGCGACAAGCTGGGCAAAAAGGCCGATGCCGCGGCGTCCGCCATCATCGGTGCCCTGCCGCGTTCGGCCATAGATGGTAAGGCGTCGTGGAAACTGCCGGTGGTGGCCAAGCCGCAGACGGGCTTGCAAGACGGCGACAGGATCACGATCTACGGGCGGGGGTTCGGCGCCAACCAATCCCTGGGTATCGTCCAATGTTCCTCAGAGGCAGACACCGGCGCCGCGGGCATCGGGGCCTGCCAACTCCGCGGGGACGAGGGCGCCACCTACGGCGCAGTCACCTACGCAACCTCATCGAACGAAGGCACCGTGGTCGCCCAGGTCCAGGTTCACCGCTTCATCACCACGCCCGACGGCGGCAAGATCGACTGCAAGTCATCCGCGGAGAGATGTCTCATCGGCATGGGCGCCATCTCCAACTACGACCAATCGGGTGGTACCTACATCGCCTTCGAGGGGGCGCCGACCTTCCCGGAACCGCAATTGAAGATCGATCCAGTCGGCACGTACACACCCGGGCAGTCGGTAGTGGCCCGCATCACGGGCTGGGTGCCGTTGCGGGCCGTGCGGATCCAACAGTGTCTCGGAGACGTCTGCGAGAAGCTGGTGGATGCCAAAGCCGATGCGCTCGGCGCCGCCAACCTGGCCGTTGTCCTCCAGCCGTCGATCATCGACGAAGCAACCGGCGCAGAACTTCCCTGCAAGGGGACATGTGTGCTCCAAGCCAACGGGATCGGGGTCAAGGGCGGCAGCTCGGCTCCTCTCCCGGCCCCGATCACGCTCACGTTCACGTCGGAGACCCCCTCAGGCCCCGTCACCACCCTGGCGCCCACCACGACCACCAGCACGAGCACCAGCACCAGCACGCCGAACCCGGCCGCCACCTCCACCGTGCCGCCCATCGTCACCACCACCAGCTCCACGCCCGGCACAACCTCAGCCCCCTGAGGGCCCCTACAGAGCGAGCCACTCCAGCCAGGTGGCATGCGGGTGCAGGTCCGCGAGGCGGGTTGCCGTTCGGTTTCCCGCCCGCCAGTCGAAGCGCACCAGCGCGGTTGCCATGCCATCGGCGACGCCGTCAAGCCGGGGCGCCATGTCGATGCCGGAGACGAAGGCGGGGCGCTCGGCAAGTACGAGTGTTAGGTCGCGCGCCCCCGCCAGGCGATCCAGCTCTGCCATGAACGCACCCTGGTGCTCCACGGTCAGGTAGGACAGCGCCCAGGTGGCAAAGACCACCGGGAGGGCATAGCCGCCTACCCCTTCCACCAGCGGGGCCAGGTCCGCCACCGCGTCGCCAGCCACAACCTCCGGCGGGTCGCCATGCGCAAGCGCGATGGCCGTGCGGGCTCGATGAATTCGCTCCGGCTGATCGGGCCACTGGCAGGCAACAAGCCAGCGGGACTGGAGCCGATCCGACAGATTCACTGGGGCCACATCAAGCCCCACACGCGAGGCAATGGGCGGGAACTCGGCGGGCACGGGCGGAACAACATGGCCGCGAAGCGTGCAGGCCAGGGTCAACGGCGATCCCACGTTGATCTCCTGACCACTCGGCTGGTAGCAGTAGCCGTAGTGGTCGATCAGCAGGTTGAGCCCAGCGCTGGCGCCCACCTCCACCAGGCCGAGTGGGCGGAACCCGTTGGGCGGCGCGCCGGGCGCTTGGGCCGACACCTGGGCCAGAGCCGGCAGTAGAGCGGCGCAACGACCGACCTCATTGGTCTGGGTGGATCGGGTGCGCAGGCTCCGGGCCACGTGGGCGTCGTCGAGCGAGAGCTCACGGAACAGAGGCCACGGGTCGTCATCGCCCTCCCCGATTGGTCGGGCCGGGTTCGTGATGGAGCCGTACCAAGCCGCCAGGTCGTGGCCTTCGCCGCCCAACAACACGTCGTGAACCGCGGCAAAGAGCAGGGTCGGAATCTGTTGGGTCACCGGTGCCAGGAGTAGCCGAGCGGCCACCTCCGCATCGCCCACCACGCGCTCGGAGAGGTAGCGGTAGAGGGGGAGTTTTCGGGCCGCGTGGTCGGCAAATTCCTGGAACGCGAACGCCAGCCGGTCGGCCTGTTCACCTGTACCCCGAGCCCCGCTGGCAACATCCACGCCGACAGCGTGCCAGTCCTGACCTACCCTCCGGGCACACGACACGAGGGGGCCATCCATGGCGTTCGATCGAGAAGAAATGCAAGCAGCGTTCGACCGCTACCAGGAGGCGGCCAACGAAGCAGGACGCACCGGAGACTGGGCTCCGTGGCTGGATTGCTTTACCCCAGATCTGCACTACATCGAGCACATGTATGGGGAATTCCACGGCCGAGAAGCGGTGCTGGCATGGATCACCGAGACCATGACCGTGTGGCCGTTCACCGAGATGCAGCTCTTCCCCTGGGACTGGTACTCCATCGACGCCGACCAAGGCTGGCTGGTGGGCCAGGTGGAGAACCGTTTCGTCGACCCCGGTGATGGCCAGGTGTACGAGGGCGCCAACTGGACGCGGCTCGTCTACGCCGGCAACGGCCTCTTCTCATCAGAAGAGGACGTCTACAACCCGGCTCACTTCGGCCCGGTAGTGAAGGACTGGATGACCGCCTACGCCACCCACCACCCGGACGCGCCCAACGGCCCGACGGCCCGACGGCCTGACATCAGCTGACGCCGTAGACCGGCGTTGGGGCCGGGGCGGCTGTGAGAAGCTTGGTGACGGCCGCACCAACGTCGATGGGCTCCCAACGGGCACCGTTGTCGACCACGGTGCCGTGACGCCAACCGTCGGCCACCGAGACCTTGCCCGCCTCCACCTCAAACACTCGGCCGGTCACCGCCGCAGAGTCGGCCGAACCGAGCCACGCCACCAGCGGCGCAACGTTGTCGGCCGCCATTTCGTCGAATGCCCCCGGGTCCTCAGGAGCGGCCATGGTCCCCGCAAACACCTGCTCGGTCATGCGGGTGCGGGCCGCAGGCGCAATGGCGTTGGCGGTGATGCCGTAGCGACCCAGCTCAGCCGCCTGCACCAAGGTGAGCGAGATGATCCCGCCCTTGGCGGCGGAGTAGGCGGCCTGGCCGACTGACCCCATGAGCCCGGCACCGGAGGTGGTGTTGATGATGCGCCCGTCGACCGTGTCCCCCGCTTTGGATCGATCGCGCCAATAGGCGGCCGCGTGGCGGGCGGTGGTGAAATGCCCCTTGAGGTGGACGGCCATGGTGAGGTCCCACTCGTCCTCCGAGGCGTTGGCAAACATGCGGTCTCGGACCACGCCGGCGTTGTTGACCACAACATGCAGGTCGCCGAAGGCGTCGATGGCGGCCTTCACCAGGTTGGCGCCGCCGTCCCACGTGGAAATGTCGTCGCCGTTGGCCACGGCCTCGCCGCCCAGGGAGCGGATCTCGTCGACGACCTCGCCGGCGGGGCCGGTTGATCCGCCGGATCCGTCGAGCTCGGCCCCGATGTCGTTCACCACGACCTTGGCGCCTTGGCGAGCGAACTCCAGAGCGTGGCCCCGGCCGATACCTCGCCCGGCGCCGGTGATGACCACCACCCGACCGTCACAGATGAAACCCATCGCACGCATCCATTCGTTCTTGGATCCAGCATCCTGACCGGAACGGCGGCGCTGGTTTCTGACGAGGCGTCAGATTAGCGTGCTCGACCATGCAGTTGGGCGTGACGATTTTCCTGACCGACCAATCCATCCACCCGGTGGAGCTGGCTCGAGAAGTGGAAGGCCGCGGGTTCACGTCGTTATGGCTTCCCGAGCACACCCACATCCCCACCAGCCGCCGGACGCCAGCACCGATGGGTGATCCCATTGCCGAGGAATACAAGCGCTGCTTGGACCCATTTGTGGCCCTGGCCATGGCCGCTGCAGTTACCACCACCCTGCGAGTCGGGACGGGCATTGCCCTGCTCGCCGAGCGGGACCCCATCGTCACCGCGAAGGAGGTGGCCTCGCTCGACCACTGCTCCGGCGGCCGGGTGAGCCTGGGCATCGGCTACGGGTGGAATATCGAGGAACTGGAAAACCACGGCGGCTCGAAGAAGACGCGCCGCGCCGTTGTACGGGAACGGGTGCTGGCCATGCAGGCCCTCTGGGGCGAGGAAGCGGCCAGCTTCCACGGCGAGCACGTCCAGATGGAGGAGGCCTGGGCTTGGCCCAAGCCGATCCAGCAGATACGGGGCCGACGTGGGGTGCCCGTGCTGGTGGGCGGCGCCCCTGGCCCCGTCCTCTTCGAACACATCGCGGAATTCGCCGACGGCTGGATCCCGGTCGGTGGCGCCGGAGTGGCTGCCGCCATGGCGGATCTTCACGTAGCCGCAGAGAAGGCCGGGCGCGACCCATCTGAACTCACCGTGATCCCGTTTGGCACCCTCCCCGATCAAGGCAAGCTCGACCATTACGAAACCCTCGGCATCACCGAGACGGTCCTGCGGCTGCCATCGGCCAGCCGCGACCAGGTCCTACGCACGTTGGACTCGTTCGCCCCCTTCGTCCCGCAGCCATAGCCACCAGCCAGACTGGGCCCATGAGCACGCGGGTGACGGTGACCGATCCGGCGAGTCCGCTGTTGGCGGACTTCGTTGCCCTGTCAGACCCGGAAACCCGCCGCCAGGTGGAACGGGACGGCAACTACTTCGTGGTGGAGGGGATCCTGGCCATCGAGCGCCTGCTGGACCTCCCTCAATGGCGCGTGCGCGGGGTGGCCCTGCTCCCCCGCGTGGCAGACCGCCTTGCCCCCCGTTTGGCTGCGCTGGCCGACGACGTGGTCGTCGCCGTGGCCGATGAAGACGTATTGCGGGCGGTGGTTGGATTTGCCATCCACCGCGGCGCGTTGGCTTCGGTCGAAAGGGTCACCGCGGTTGCGGCTTCGAGCATGGTGCTCGGCGCGGGCTTGTTCGTGGCCGCTGAGGGCCTGAACGACCACGAAAATCTTGGCTCGCTCTACCGCAACGCGGCCGCATTCGGTGTCCATGCAGTTCTGCTGGACCCATCGTGCGCGGACCCGTTCTACCGTCGGTCGGTCCGGGTGTCACTCGGCCACGTCTTGGGCGTTCCGACCGGTCGGTTGGACCCACTCCCCGGCGGTCTGGACCGGCTCCATGAGTTGGGGGCAACCACCATTGCGCTCACCCCATCGGCTGATCACGCGCTGCGGGACCTGAAAAGGGCGGCCCTCGGCCCCGGTCCCGTGGTGGTTGTCGTGGGTGCCGAGGGGCCAGGCCTGAGAGATGAGACGCTGGCCACTGCCGCCTACCGGGTGAGCATCCCCATGGCCTCAGGGGTGGACTCGCTCAACGTGGCCACCGCAACCGCCATCGCCCTGCACCACCTCACCAGCTGATGCGGCCCGCCGCCACCGGCCGGACCAGCCGGGCACCGTCTTTCATCCGGTCAGGCGGGCAGCCCCGTACTCTCACGACGTCAATTGGACCCGCAAAGGCCTTCCCGTGCGCATAGCCATCATCGGCTCCGGAATCTCCGGCCTTACCGCCGCTCATCATCTCCATCGCCGCCATGACCTCACGATATTTGAGGCCGATCGGCGCATCGGCGGGCATGCCAACACGGTTCGGGCCAGCCTCGATGACGGCGACTTCGATGTGGACACGGGTTTCATCGTCTACAACCACCGCAACTACCCAGTCTTTACCCGCCTGCTCGCCGAACTCGGCGTTGAGACCCAGCCGAGCGACATGTCGCTGGCGATCCGAGACGAACGCAATGACCTGGAGTGGGGTACCAACCTCAGCCGGTTGTTTTCGCAGCGCCGCAACCTGGCCAACCCGGGCTTTCTGGCCATGATCGCCGAGGTGCTGCGATGGAACCGGCTCGGCCAGCGCGTGTTACGCGGCACCCTGGACGAGAACGAGCACACGCCGGTTGGTGACGTGCTGGCCCGCCATCATTTCTCCACTCGCTTCTTCCAGTGGTACCTCGTGCCGCTCACTGCAGCGATCTGGTCCGCTGACCCAGCCACGGTGGACCGATTTCCGATCGGCACGCTGTGTCGTTTTCTGGACAACCACGGGATGCTCTCGCTCGGCGAACGCCCGGCCTGGCGGACGGTGACGGGCGGATCGCGCCGCTATGTCGACGCCCTTATTGCGCCATTCGCGGACCGCATCCAGACCGGATCACCCGTCGCCGCGGTGGAACGCCACGCCGACGGGGTCGACGTCCGGACCAAGGCCGATCCCTCCGGCACCACCTTCGATCGAGTGGTGGTGGCCACCCACTCCGACCAAGCGCTTCGGTTCCTCGCCGATCCTGACCCGCTCGAGTCCGAGGTCATCGGCGCCATTCGCTACCAGCCGAACACGGCAACCCTCCACACCGACCGCCGTGTGCTCCCACACAACGAACGAACGTGGGCCAGTTGGAACGTGACGGTCCTTCCCGGCAACCAGCGCCAGGTCACGATGACCTATCACATGAACCGGCTTCAATCGCTGGCCAGCCGGCATCAGATCTGCGTAACCCTGAACCAACACGACCACATTGATCCCGCGGCAGTGCTGTCGAGAATCGAGTATGACCATCCTGTGTTCGATGCTCCCGCGGTGGCCGCCCAGGCCCGCCGATCCGAACTCCAAGGACGCGGCGGCCTGTACTGGGCGGGCGCGTATTGGGGCTACGGCTTCCACGAGGACGGCGCCCGCTCGGGCGCTGAAGTAGCCCGATTGATCGAGGCGGGCGGGTGACCGAGAGCGCGATCTACACCGGCACCCTTCACCACACCCGCCTCGAGGGCCCGAGCCACGCGTTCTCCTACAACGTGGCCATGGCCTGGCTGGCGCTCGAGGAACTGCCCGGCGCACTTGATGCCCACCCGTTCTGGTCTGCAAGCCACCCCGCCCCCATGCGCTTCCGCCGCCAAGATTTCCACGGGCCCCCTGGTGTCCCCCTCGGCGATGCCGTCCGCCACACCGTGGCCGAAGCCACCGGCCGCCTGCCCACTGGCCCGGTGCGGCTGCTCGCCCACCTGCGCACGTGGGGTTGGTCATTCAACCCGATCGCCTTCTATTTCGTGATGACGCCAGATGGGCAGTCGGTGGACACGCTGGTCGCGGAGGTCACGAACACCCCGTCGCATGAGCGCCACGCCTACGTCATCCCGGTCGACGGGCCATCGCTGGCCGAGCCCCGTCGCTTTCCCAAACGCCTTCATGTCTCGCCCTTCATGGACCTTGACCTGGACCATTCGATGGCGTTCAGCGCTCCGGGTGCCGCCGAGATGACCGTGCGTATGGACGACTGGCGCGGCCGCGAAAAAACGTTTGCCGCCACCCTGCGCCTCAACCGCCGGCCGCTCGACCGCCCCACCATGGGTGCCGTTCTGCGCCAGCACCCCTTGCCTGCTCAGCGGGTATCGGCTGGCATTTATCTCGAGGCGCTCAAGCTCAGATTCGCGGGCGCACCGTTTCGACGTCATCCCGCCAAGGGTGACCACACCGCCGCTTCGCTGGCGTCGTCCAAAGTGACGGGTTGCCCCGTAGACCCCGTGTCCGCTTCCCCGCCTCCCCTCTCCGTCACCTCGAACTCCTAGGAGCACCCCGTGACCTCCCTTATCTCTCCGTCGTTCACCGGGAACCCCGGCTCGTCGCACGACGACCGGCCCCACGCCACCAAGACCATCCCCCGCCTGCGGTCTAACCGCACCGAACACCACGCTGGTTCGATCACACCCATTGCGGTGCGGCCCGTTCCCCGTCGTGCCTCGGCGGCCGATCGGGGCGCCCGCAAGCTCCTCGTCACGCTCCTCGGTCGCCTGAGCGGCGGGCGATTGACGGTGATCGAATCCGACGGAAACACGTTGGTTTTTGGTGAGCCGGTGGGTCCCGAAGCGCTTGACGTGACCGTGACCCTGCGCACCGCAGCGGTCTGGCGGGAAGTGGCCACCAAGGCCTCACGTGGTCTCGGTGAGTCCTACATCGACGGTTGGTGGGGTACCGACGACCTTGTCGGGCTGGTACGGCTGCTGATCCGCAACCTCAACGGCTTCGACGACATCCGAAACAAATGGAACCGCACCACGGCACCACTGGCGGACCTTGGGCGGCGGATGCGTCCCGCCAGCAAGAGCCGGGACAAGCGAGAAATCGCCGCCCACTATGACCTCGGCAACGATTTTTTCGACCTCTTCCTGGACCCGACCATGGCTTACTCATGCGGCCTCTTCGAAGGCCCCGATGCCACCCTCGAACAGGCTCAGAAGGCCAAGTTCAATCGCCTACTCCGCTCTATAGACCTCCAGCCCGGCGATCACTTGGTGGAAATTGGGACTGGCTGGGGTGGCCTGGCCGTCCATGCGGCGCAAGAGTTCGGCGCGCGGGTCACCACCACCACCATTAGCGAAGAACAACACCGCTATGCCACCGACCTGGTGGCCAGCCTCGGGCTGACCGAGCAGGTCACCGTGCTGCTTCGGGACTATCGGGACCTCACCGGGACCTACGACAAGCTCGTCTCGGTCGAGATGATCGAAGCGGTGGATTGGCGAGACCAACAAGGCTTTTTCAAGACCTGCAACCGGCTCCTCAAGCCGGACGGGCGCATGGCCCTCCAGGCCATCACCGTGGCCGACAGCCGCTTCGACCGGGTCCGCAACAGCGAAGATTTCATCAAGGCCTTCGTCTTCCCCGGGTCGTGCATCCCATCGATCGACGCCATCACTCGCGTGTCGGCCAAGGCCGGAGACTTCTGGCTCACCCAGCTGGACGAGTTCCCTCAGCACTACGCCGAAACCCTGCATCGCTGGCGTGAACGGCTCTTTGAAGCTGAGGACGAGGCCCTGGCGCGCGGTTACGGCGAGGCGCTCCTGCGGCTGTGGGACTTTTACCTGGCCTATTGCGAAGGCGCCTACGCCGAGCGTTACGTGTCGGTCGTCCAGTGCGTCCTGGCCCGCTCCGGATGGGTGCCGACCGACCTCGCCGTTCGGCCGTGAGCAACTGGTTGCGGACACCAATCAGTTTTCGATTGCTGGACTGGGGACTGGTGCCCGACCCGGCCCTGCGCCTGGCCTGCACCCTTCGGACCCGCAAGCGGTTAGCGGTCGAGCGGGCAGGGACCATCGACGACCGCAGCGAACGCAAACGCGCGCTGCGAGAATCTCTAGCCAAGGGCGCCGTGGCCACCCACACGGCCGAGGCCAACGCCCAGCACTACGAGGTTCCGACCGCCTTCTACGGCCACGTGCTCGGCGCCCGACGAAAGTACTCGTCCTGTTATTTCCCTCGGGGCGACGAGACGCTCGACGAGGCGGAAATCGCCATGCTCGAGCTCTATGGCCATCGCGCCGGCCTGCGCTCGGGCCAGAGGATCCTGGAACTCGGCTGCGGCTGGGGCTCCTTCGCCCTTTGGGCCGCCGAGAAATGGGCGGGCAGCGAGATCGTGACCGTCTCCAACTCCCGTACACAACGGGCCTTCATTGAGGGCGAGGCGGCCCGTTTGGGCCTCACCAACCTGACCGTCATCACGGCGGACATCACGAGTTTCGATCCCTCGGACCATGTCGAACCCGGCCCGTTCGACCGGATCGTGAGCATCGAAATGCTCGAACACGTCCGCAATCATGAGCAACTCTTTGGCCGGATCGCCAGTTGGCTCGCCCCGGACGGACGGTTCTTCACCCACATCTTCACCGGGGCAGACGTGGCCTTCCGCTACGACGCCGACGACCCACGCGACTGGATGGGTCGTTACTTCTTCTCCGGCGGGATCATGCCCAGCGACGACCTCTTCCTCCACCTTCAGAGAGATCTCCTCTGCACGGACCACTGGCAGCTCAGCGGCACACACTACGCGAGTACGGCCAACGCCTGGCTCGACAACATGAACGCCAACAAGGCGCAGGTACTAGCGGTGCTGGCCGCCGACGGGGGCATGCATCAGGCCAAGGTCTGGTTCCGCCGCTGGACCGCCTTCTTCATGGGCTGCGCCCAACTCTGGGGCTACAACAGCGGCCAAGACTTCGGCGTAAGCCACTACCTCTTCGCCCCCCGACCCACCGAAACCCCCCAAAACCCGCCCCCAACCACCGAAGATGTCGCAGTTAAGCAGTCCATTTCGACTTAACTGCGACAACTTCGCTCGAGCGGGGTGGGGTGGGGTGGGGTGGCGGGTCGCCCCGGCGGGCTAGCCGAGGCGTTCGATGATGGTGACGTTGGCTTGGCCGCCGCCTTCACACATGGTTTGGAGGCCGTAACGGCCGCCGGTCTGCTCGAGATGGTTGAGCAGTGTGGTCATGAGGCGGGCGCCGGTTGCTCCGAGCGGGTGACCTAGGGCAATGGCCCCACCGTTGGGGTTGACCTTGGTCATGTCCGGTCCCAGTTCCTTGGCCCAGGCCAGGACGACTGAGGCGAAGGCTTCATTGATCTCTACCGCATCGATGTCGTCCATGGTCAGGCCGCTCTTCTCGAAGGCGTAACGGGTAGCTGGGATGGGGGCGGTGAGCATGAGGATCGGGTTGTCGCCGCGGACGCTCATGTGGTGGATCCGGGCTCGGGGGGTGAGGTTGTGGTCCTTGAGCGCCTGCTCGGAGGCAATGAGGATCGAAGCCGACGCATCGCTGATCTGGCTGGCCATAGCGGCGGTGATCCGGCCCTCGGGCACCAGCGTTTTGAGGCTGCGGATCTTGTCCCAGTTGGGCTCACGCGGCCCTTCATCGTGGGACAGGCCGTTGAGCGGGGTGATCTCGGCCTCGAACAGCCCGTTGGCCTGGGCCTTGAGCGCCCGGGTGTGGGACTCCACGGCGAATTGCTCCATGTCGTCACGGGAGATGTCCCACTTCTCGGCGATCATCTCGGCGCCGGTGAACTGGCTCACTTCGTTGGGCCCGTAGCGAGCCACCCATCCGGGCGACGTAGTGAAGGGGTCCGGAAAGCCGAGGTCCGTGGCCAGCGTCATGGCCGAACTGATCGGGATTTGCGACATCTGCTGGACGCCGCCCGCCACGACGAGGTCGTTCACGCCAGCCATCACGGCTTGGGCGGCGAAGTGGACGGCCTGCTGGGCCGAGCCGCACTGGCGGTCCACGGTGGTCCCCGGCACATGTTCCGGGCCGCCGGCAACGAGCCAGCAGGTGCGAGCAATGTCGCCCGCCTGTCCGCCGACGGAGTCGACGTTGCCGAAGATCACGTCGTCGACGGCGCCGGGGTCAATCCCGGTCCGCTCGAGCAAGGCCTTGATCGACGCGGCGCCGAGGTCCGCGGGGTGAACGTCGCTCAGCGATCCGTCCCGCTTCCCGACGGGGGTACGGATGGCATCGACGATGTAGGCCTCGGGCATGGTGGACTCCTGGTTTCGTGGTCCCACCAAATCTAACGCCCCGTCAGATCTAGCCCCCAGACGGTGGTTCACACTGCGTTCGCCTTCGCCACCCGGTAAGGGGTCGGTTCAGATTCCGAGCGCGCTGGCCACGCGGCGGCGATGCCAGGCGGTACGAGCGGGACAGCAGCAGGCGGTACGAGCGGGAGGACCGGC
>JANXNS010000241.1 GCA_025353965.1 Aquihabitans sp. | reverse complement strand
CCGATCGATCGGCCACAACTTCCGCAATGCCGGCCAAGATCACGTCGATCGGCAGCGGGATGCCGATCAGCCCGGTCGAACACACCAATACCTCGTGCGGCTCGCAGCCGAGCGCCGTGGCCGTGGTGGCACACATAGCTTGGGCGTGGGCGCGCCCTGGTCTGCCAGTCGCGGCGTTGGCGTTACCGGAGTTGAGGATCACCGCGACCGCCCGGCCACCGGATCGGTGGAGGTGGCTGGCCGAGGCGAGCACCGGCGCAGCGGTCATCTTGTTGTCGGTGAAGACGGCGGCGGCATTGACCGGCTTGGCGTCGACGGTGGCGACTAGCGACAGATCGAGGTCTCCGGAATCCTTGATGCCCGAGGCCACTCCGGCAGCGACAAATCCCTTGGCGGCGGTCACGCTCATCTTCGATCTGCTTTCTTATGGGTAGAGGCCAGCGATGGGGAGCCCCGTGGTCTCGCCGAGGCCGAGCGCGATATTGGCCGACTGCAGCGCACCACCTGACGCGCCCTTGGTGAGGTTGTCGAGCGCCGCCATGGCCACAACCCAGCCCGTCCGGGGATCTGCGTAGGCGGTGACGTGCACCGACTGCGACCCGAGGGTGGCCTTCGTGGACGGTGGCTCGTGGCGCACGAACACAAACGGCTCTGCGTCATAGGCGGCGTGAAGTACCTGCCGCAACGACTCCGTGGTGGCCGCTTGAGTGGGCCGGGCGTAACAGGTGGCCAGAATCCCCCGGTTCATGGGGGCTAGGTGCGGGGTGAACAGCACCTGCACATCACGGCCGGCCACATGGGTGAGGTTCTGCTCGATCTCCGGCGTGTGGCGGTGATTGAGCATGCCGTAGGCGACGAAGTTCTCGTCGACCGCGTTGAACGCGTTGGTGGGCTTGGCAGCCCGGCCCGCACCGGACACGCCGCTGGCGGCATCGACCACAATCCCCGTGGTCTCGAGCAGGCCCGCCGCCAGGAGTGGCGCGAGGGCCAGGGTTGCGGTGGTGACGTAGCAACCTGGGGTGGCAATGAGCTTGGCGGTGGCCAGTTCTTCGCGGAAGAGTTCGGGTAAGCCGTAGACCGCTTCGGCCAAGAGACCCGGCACCGTGTGCTCGTGTCCGTACCAACCGGAATACAGGTCGGCGTCCTTCAGGCGGAAATCCGCCCCGAGGTCCACCACGACCCGGGTGCCATTCAGCAGCCCGGGGACGATTTCCTGCGATGTGCCATGGGGCAGGCCGCAGAACACGAGGTCGAGCCCGTGTTCGTCGGCCAGCCCGTCGACGTAAGGCGCGAACTCCAGGCTTGGGTAAGCGCCGGCCAGGCTGGGGTACAAGCTGGCCACCGTCGTTCCCGCCTGGCTGTCGCCGGTGGCTAGGACCACCTCGAGGTCGGGGTGACCGGCGAGCAGGCGCAGCAATTCGGCCCCGGTGAAACCCGATGCCCCGACGATGCCGACCCGTGTTGCCATGCGCAGACTGTATACGGCCAACTGCATGACTATGCAATACGAGCGCAGGGACTGCTTGACACCCAGTCGGATCGGTCTTAGAAACTGGACTCGTGTCCAGCAGCCCTGTCCAGCTTCCTACTACGGCGACCCGTCGCCACCTGTCGGACCGCCAAGCCAAGACCGTCCATAAGCTGACCGAGGCCGCGGTGGCCGAGCTGATCGAGGTCGGCTACCCCGCCCTCACGGTTCGCACGGTGGCAAAACGAGCTGGCGTCGCGCCCGCAACGGCATACACCTACTTCGGGTCCAAGGAGCATTTGGTTGCCGAGGTGTTCTGGCGCCGGTTCGAAGGCCAAGAACCCAAGCCGCTGAACCCCCACCGCTCCCCCGCCGCTCGCGCTACCGAGGTACTGCTCGACTTCGCCCTGGTAGTCGCCGACGAAACCGAAGTAGCGGCGGCGGTCACCGTGGCCATGCTGGCCGATGACGCCGAGGTCCGCGAGCTACGCAGCCGCATCGGCCTGCTTCTTCACCGTCGACTGACCGAAGCACTCGGCGACGAGGCCACCCCCGTGGCGATCTCGACCCTCGAACTGGCCATCTCGGGCGCCCTGCTCCAAGTCGGCACCGGCCATCTCGCCTACGACGCCATGCCCGCCCTGCTGGCCGCCGTAGCCGCCCTCGTGCTGGGAGGCACCGCATCATGAGCCAGCCAGTCGTGTACGACCCTTACTCCTACGAGATCCATGAAGACCCCTACCCCACGTACACGCGGTTGCGCGACGAAGCCCCGCTCTACCGCAACGAGGAGCGCAACTTCTGGGCACTGTCTCGCCACACCGATGTGATGGCCGCGTTCCGTGACAGTGACCGCTTCTCCAGCGCGGAAGGCGTGTCCATCGACCCAGCGGCATCGGGCCCGCACGCCCACAAGACCATGTCGTTCCTGGCCATGGACGCGCCGCAGCACCCCCGCATGCGCGGCCTGGTATCTCGTGGATTCACTCCCCGGCGGGTGGCAGGCATGGAGGACAACATTCGGGCGCTCACCGTGCACCACCTCGAGGCCGCTCTCGATAAGGGCAACTTCGACTTTGTGGCCGACCTGGCCGGGATCGTGCCCATGGACGTGATCTCGGAGCTCCTTGGTGTGCCCGAGGCAGATCGTCCACTGTTGCGGCGACAAAGCGACCTTCTCCTCCACCGCGAGGAGGGCGTGACCGACGTGCCGCCCGCCGGTGTGGAGGCCGCCTTTGCGCTCGTCATCTACTACGCCGACCTTATCGCCGGCCGCCGAGCTCATCCTGGCGACGACCTGGTGTCCGCACTGTGCGCGGCCGAGATTGACGGCGACCGCCTCACCGACGACGAGATCACCAGCTTCCTGTTCCTCATGGTCGTGGCGGGCAACGAGACCACCACGAAGCTTCTGGCCCACGCCTGGTACTGGGGCTGGCGCAACCCCGGCGAGAGGGCCAAGCCCTTTCAGGACCCAGGGCGGGTTCCGGATTGGGTTGAGGAGACGCTCCGTTACGACACGTCCAGCCAGATGCTCGCCCGAGTCTCCCTAGAAGACTGCGAGTTCTATGGCCAGACCATTCCCAAGGGCGACCGGGTCCTGCTGCTCGCCGGCTCGGCCAACCGCGACGGGCGCGCCTTTGCCGACCCGGACCGTTATGACCTGGACCGGGACCGCGAAAGCGTCGGCGTCGCCAGCTTTGGCGTCGGTCGCCACTTCTGCCTCGGCGCTTCCTTGGCCCGCATGGAAGCCCGGATCGTGCTCGAGGAACTGGTGAAACGGGTCTCCGACTACGAGATCGACCCAACGGGCACCCGCCGGGTGCACTCCGTGAACGTGCGCGGATTCGAGACCCTCCCCACCATCGTGAAGGCCCGCTGATGCCCCGCTTCGACCCCCATCCAGACCGCCGTCCTGCCGTGATTACCGGTGCTTCGTCCGGCATCGGTGCGGCAACAGCCGAAGCGCTTTCCGCGGCCGGACACCCCGTGATCCTGGCCGCCCGCCGCGCCGAACGGATCGACGACCTCGCCGCAAAAATCCGCGCCGCCGGTGGCGAGGCCATCGCCTTGTCCCTCGACCTGGCCGAGCCCGAATCCATCGATGCCTTCGCCGCGGCCGCCATCGCCGCGCTCGGCCCTATCGATGTTGTGGTCAACAACGCGGGCGAGGTCGTACCCATGACCGGGTTGGGCGCTGATCCAGACGAATTCGCCCGATCGGTCCACGTGAACCTTCTTGGCGCTCAGCGTCTGGCGTCACGACTCGGCCCGACGCTGGTTGCGCAAGGCCACGGCGATTTGGTGTTTGTGACCTCGGACGTGGTTGTCCGTCAACGCACCCACATGGCGGCGTATGTCACCGCCAAGTCCGGTCTGGAAGGTCTGTGCCGAGCCATGCAAATGGAACTGGAGGGCACCGGCGTGCGGGTGGGCATGGTGCGTCCCGGCCCCTCGAGCACCGAGCAAGGCACCACCTGGACCGAGGAAACCGTCCTGGCCGTCATGGCCCATTGGGAGCGATGGGGCCATCTCCGCCACACCGGCGCGCTGCTGCCCCGCAACGTGGCCGACGCCATTGTCGCCATGATCTCTGCCCCTAAGGGCACCCACCTCAGCCTCATAGAAGTGCAGCCCGAAGCACCCGTCCTCCCCGACCGGAAGGTCAACTGACCCATGACGATCACCGACGAAGCCCGGACCAACCCGTTCCCTGATCCGCCCCTCGTGTCCGGCGATCATGGCGGCACCGGCCACCTCGAAGAGCTCCGGGCAGACCCCATCGGCCTGATGAACCGCATCCGCCAAGAGTGTGGCGACGTCGGGCAGTTCCGTTTGGCCGACAAAGAGGTGGTCCTTTTGACCGGTGCTGAGGCCAACGAGGTGTTCTTCCGGGCTTCCGACGAAGACCTTGATCAGGCCGCCGCCTACCCCTTCATGACCCCAATCTTTGGCGAAGGTGTGGTGTTCGATGCCACGCCCGAGGAACGCCACGAGCAACTCCACAACATGGCGCTCCGCGACAAGATGATGAGGGGTCACGCAGCCACCATCAAAAACGAGGTAGATGAAATGGTGGAGGCCTGGGAACAGGCCGAGGCCGGAGAAATCGACCTGCTCGATTGGTTCTCAGAACTGACCATCTACACCTCTTCCACCTGCTTGATCGGCCGGAAGTTCCGCCTCCAACTCGACGACCGGTTCGGTCACCTCTACCACGACCTTGAGCAAGGCACCGACGCCCTTGCCTACGTCGATGCCTACGCAGACATTCCCAGCTTCCGGGCGCGCGACGCCGCCCGGGCCGGGCTGGTGGGCCTCATCCAAACGATCATGGATGCCCGCACGGCAGCCGGAGTCCCCGACCGCGACGACCGAGATCTGCTCGACGTGTTGATGTCCATCTCCGACGACGACGGCGATCCTCGCTTCGACGCCGACAAGGTGACGGGCATGTTCATCTCGATGATGTTTGCCGGCCACCACACCACCTCGGGCACGGCGGCCTGGACGCTCATTGAGCTCCTCCGCCACCCCGCCGAGATGGCCGCAGTGGTGGCCGAACTGGACCAGCTCTACGCCGACGGCGCCGAGGTGAGCTACCAAGCCCTACGCGCCATGCCCCGACTGGAAGGTGCAATCAAAGAAGCGCTGCGGCTCCACCCCCCGTTGATCCTGCTCCTGCGGGTGGCCAACGTCGAACTCGACGTGGGCGGCCACCACATCTCCGCCGGGAAAATGGTGGCCGCCAGCCCCGCCGTCTCGAACCGGCTGCCGGAGGCGTTCGGAGACGGCGACGAGTTCCGGCCTACCCGGTACCTCGAAGACCCCGCCGCCGATGCCGCCAACCCCTGGAACTGGATCCCGTTTGGGGCCGGCCGCCACCGCTGCGTGGGCGCTCAGTTCGCCATGATGCAGCTCAAAGCGATCTTCTCGGTACTGCTCAAAGACTGGACCATCGAGGCCGCCCAGCCGCTCGACAGCTACCGCAACGACCATTCGAAAATGGTGGTGCAGCTGGCTCAGCCCTGCCTGGCCACCTACCGCCGACGGGTTCCCGCCAACGTCGGACCGGCGCCGTCAGACACCAGCTCGAATACGGGATCGGACGGGAGCGGTGCCGAAGCAACCGAACCGGCCCAGACCCGCACTACCGGTTGGCGTATCGCCGTCGACCACGACCTCTGCCAAGGCCACGCCGTGTGCGAAAACGAGGCCCCCACCCTGTTCTCGGTCACCAAGAAGGGCAACGTGACCGTCCTGGACCAACGGCCGCCGGACGAAGCCCGTTCCGCCGCCCAGCACGCCGTCACGTTCTGTCCCACCCATGCCCTGTCAATTGTCGAAGAAACGGAAGGACCCAACTGATGACCCGATACCCACGAGCTGAACTGGACGAGATGGTGGAGCGCTGGCTCCAAGTGAACAAGGATGCCGAGGCCGCCAAGGACTGGCAGATGCTGGCCGACATGTACACCGAGGATGCAACGTACGGCTGGAACTACGGCGACAAAGAGAACTTCATGGCAGTCGGGCGTGACCAGATCCGCGACATCGCCGTGGGTCTCGAAATGGGTGGCCTGGGCGGCTGGGAGTACCCCTATCAGGAGATTCTGGTGGACGAAGCCAAGGGCCAGGTCGTTGGTTTTTGGCGACAGATCGCCGACGCAGTCCGTGAGGACGGCACCCACTACGAGGTAGCCGGCATCGGTGGTAGCTGGTTCCGTTACGCCGGAAACTTCCAGTGGTCATGGCAACGCGACTGGTTCGACTACGGGAACGCCGCCGCCGTGTTCCTGGAAATGATCACCGACGGCAAGCTCTCCGAGGGCATGACCGAGCGCATGAACCGGGCCATGAAGCCTGGCCAACTCCCCGGCCATTACCAACTGACCGACACCCCGGTGGGCCTGTGGGAGGTCCCCTCCTGATGGCAGACCTCATGGCCGGGCTCGACGTCAACCTGATCGACGGCAAGCTTGCTCCCGCTTCAGGCGGCGCAACCTTTGAGACGCTGAACCCGGCCACGGAGGAGGTACTCGGCGTCGCCGCCGACGGCAACGCCGCCGACCTCGACGCCGCCATCGGTGCCGCACGACGGGCCTTCGACGACGGTGGGTGGGCCACCGATCCGGCGTTCCGTGCCCGCTGCCTTCGTCAACTTCGAGATGGCATGACCGCCCACGTGGAGGAGCTTCGCGAACTCACCATTGCGGAGGTGGGCGCGCCCCGGTTCCTCACCACGTTCGCTCAACTCGAGGCGCCCATCGCCGACCTCGGCTACGTGGCCGACCTAGCCGAGTCCTATGAGTGGGAGAAAGACCTAGGCACCGCAACACCCGCCGGCGTGCGCAGCCACCGCTATCTGCTGCGGGAGCCAGCAGGCGTGGTGGGCGCCATCACACCGTGGAACTTCCCCAACCAGATCAACCTGGCCAAGGTGGGCCCGGCGCTCGCTGCGGGCTGCACGGTAATCCTCAAGCCCCCGCCCGACACCCCGTGGGTGGCCGCCGCGCTGGCCCGCATTGCTGCGGAGGAGACCGACCTTCCACCGGGCGTATTCAACGTCGTCAACTCATCCGACCACGCCATCGGGGCGATGTTGTCCAGCGATCCTCGCGTGGACCTCGTTTCGTTTACCGGCTCTACCGCCACGGGCCGCAAGGTGATGGCCTCGGCCGCAGAAACGTTGAAGAAGGTCTTCCTCGAGTTGGGCGGAAAGTCTGCATTCATCGTGCTCGACGACGCCGACTTGGCCGGGGCAACCGGGCTGGCGGCCTTCACCGCATGCACCCACGCCGGGCAGGGCTGCGCCATCACGACCCGCCTGCTCGTACCGCGAGCGCGCTACGACGAAGCTGTCGAGGCAACCGCTTCGATGATGGCGATGCTCGGTGCCGGGGACCCACACGACAGCGGCACGGTCTGTGGCCCGGTCATCTCCGCTCGCCAACGAGACCGGATAGAGCGATACCTGCGCCTCGCCGTGGAAGAAGGCGGATCGTTCGCCACCGGTGGCGGTCGCCCCGCGGATCGGGACAAGGGCTTCTTCATTGAACCCACCTTGATCACTGGCCTGGACAACTCATCCCGGGTGGCGCAAGAAGAGATCTTCGGACCAGTCCTGACCATCATCGCCCACGACGGTGACGACGATGCCGTGCGCATCGCCAATGACTCGCCGTACGGTCTGTCTGGCTCGGTGCAAAGCGCTGACCTTGACCGGGCCTGGGCCGTGGCCCGCAAGGTCCGCACGGGGACCATGGGCGTGAACGGTGGCGTCTGGTACAGCGGAGACGTGCCTTTTGGTGGCTACAAGGCGTCCGGCATTGGCCGAGAGTCCGGCGTCCTTGGCTTTGAGGAATACCTCGAAGCCAAGTCTGTTGCCGTGGGCCTCTAACTCACTTCACCCCACCCAACCACTTCACACATCGACGCAAAAGGGAACACAACACATGGGACGATTCGACGACAAGGTGGCCATCGTGACCGGCGCGGCCGGTGGCATTGGCGAGGCCTACGCCCGAGCCCTGGCCGCCGAGGGGGCCAACGTGGTGGTGGCCGACCTCGACGAGGAGAAGGGCAGAGTCACCGCGGCCTCGATCGCCGACGCTGGCGGGGGCCGAGCCATCTTCGTGAAGGTCGACGTCGGCTCACCGGAATCCACCATCGCCATGGCCGAGGCGACGGTCGAAGCCTTTGGCGGCATCGACCACTTGGTCAACAACGCCGCCATCTATGGCGGGATGGAATTCGACCTGCTGCTCACGGTGGACTGGGACTATTACCAGCGGTTCATGGGCGTGAACATGAACGGCGCGTTGCTGTGCACCCGAGCCTGTTTCAAGCACATGGGGCGCCGAGGTGGCGGGTCCATCGTGAACCAGTCGTCCACCGCGGCGTGGCTCTACTCGGGCTTCTACGGTCTGGCCAAGGTCGGCGTCAACGGGCTCACCCAACAACTCGCTCACGAGCTCGGGGGCCGCAACATCCGGATCAACGCCATCGCCCCTGGCCCCACTGACACCGCCGCCACCCGGGCCCAGGTCGGCGACGACATGATTCAGTCGCTCGTGAAAGACCTAGCCCTCAAGCGCCCCGGCCAGCCCGAGGACATGGTGGGAATGTGTCTCTTTTTATTGTCGGACCAGGCCTCCTGGGTGACTGGCCAGATCTTCAATGTCGACGGCGGGCAGGTCTTCCGATGACTAGTCCCTTGGACGGCGCAGCAGCCGTCGGGTTCATCGGACTCGGAAACATCGGCAAGCCCATGGCCCGCCGGCTCACTGACTGGGCTGGCGGCCTCACCGTGTGCGACGCGAACCCCGCGGCAACCCGTTCCTTCGGTGAGCGTGGTATCGCAGTCGGAGCCACGCCAGCCGAGGTGGCAGAGCGGGCCACCGTCATTTCGATCATGGTGCGCGACGACGCCCAAGTGACCGACGCGCTCAATGGTCCCGACGGGATCCTGCGCACGGCCCGGCCGGGCACCGTCGTCGCCGTTCACTCCACGGTTGAAGCCGACACCCCTTTTGTCCTGGCCCAGCTGGCCGCCAAGCACGACGTCCACCTGATCGATGCTCCCGTCAGTGGTGGCGCTATGGGCGCGGCCGGGGGCACGTTGGCGCTCATGGTCGGAGGTAGCGACGAAGCCGTTGAACTGGTCCGGGAGCCGTTCGCCTGTTTCGCCAGCCTGGTTGCTCACCTTGGCCCTGTTGGAGCCGGTACCCGCGCCAAGCTGGCCCGGAATCTCATCACGTTCTCGGCCTACGTTGCGGTAGGCGAAGCGGTGGCATTGGCCGAGGCCGCCGGAGTCGACTTGGCGCTGCTCGGCGAAGTCGTCCGCCACTCAGATCGCGTTACTGGCGGGCCCGGTTCGGTGATGCTCGGGCAGCCAGCCGGACCACTCGACCCTACCAACGGCCTTCGGGAGTACTTCGTCCACGCTCGTGGCCTCGGCGAGAAGGACCTCCAACTCGCCCTTGGCCTAGGCGCGGAATTGGGCATCGACCTCCCCGTCGCCCGCCTGGCCCTCGACAACCTGGGCGCCGCACTAGGCGTCCCCCACAAGCAACAGGACCCGACATGACCAATCACGATCACGACCAACGCGAACGGGGTAAGGCCCTCATGCGCCAGGTCTACGGGTGGGACTTCGAACCGACGAAAGACTTTGAACGCCAGACCGTCGACCATCTCTTCGGTGAGGTTTGGGCCAGCGGCAAGTTGTCGGTCCGCGATCGACGTCTTGTGCTCATTGGCCTCACCGCTGGTTCCGGTCTCGAGGATGTGGCCGGGTTGCAGCTTGATGCCGCCTTGAAACTCGGCGAACTCGACGCCGATGATCTCCGCGACCTCGTGGTGTTCCTGGCTCACTACGCAGGCTGGCCTCGCGCCGCCCGGCTCAACACCGAGGTTGAGAACCTCATCGCTCGCCACGAGAAGGCGGCTAACCGGGACCCGCAGGAATGACCGAACCGACCGACCTCGCGGCGTCGCCCTACTCCGGCCGATCCCACGCAGAGCTCGCCGAACTGGCTCGCGAGCTGTTGCTGGCGGGACACCTCATTGACCGATCAGGTATGCCCCACCTCATCAACCGATTTGGGCGCGACGGCATGCGCGATATCGCCATCGACGAATGGATGGCGGCCAGCCCGATCTACACCAAGCGCATGCAGCGACTGCTCGGGTTCGAGGGCGACAAGGTCGAAACCATCTTCAAAGGCATGCAGCTTGACGTGGGCGC
Organism: Aquihabitans sp.; assembly: GCA_025353965.1. Lineage (GTDB taxonomy): Bacteria > Actinomycetota > Acidimicrobiia > Acidimicrobiales > Iamiaceae > Aquihabitans. The sequence continues at coordinate 6,277 of JANXNS010000241.1, read as the reverse complement.
ACCGCCGGAGTTCATGGACTTCCGTTACGAGGTCCATGACGATGCCCACGGCGAATTTCATCTCGCCCACTGCGGTGCCCTCATGGATGTCGAGCCCATGGGTGACGACTACGTGCAGGCCATGTGTCACGACATCGAAGATCCAACCTTCGATGCAACCGCCATGGCGAGCAACCCCCGAGCGCAGGTCCGACCAATCCACCGTCCCCCGCGAGTCCCCGCCGACCGGGCACCCCATTGCGCGTGGACCGTAGAAATTGTCGCTGACGCCGAGGCCCTTCCGTTTCCTGCCCAGGCCGAACGCCTGTCAACATCCAACGCAGCCCATCTCCCACTCGCCGTTGCCCCAGCTGATCTCGCTACCGACGACGGCTGGGCCGACTACGCCGGCGACCTTGACTCCAGCCTGGTGATGGAACAGTTCTCCTCGGCCACCCTGGCCAAAATCATGGACGAGGTCTGTCTCCAGGGCCACCTCCTCGCTCGAGGTTTCCTCCTGTCCGTAGCCGAGCGCTCCAGCGGCGAGGAAGCCGCAGAGATTGGTGCCAAGCAGCTGTGCGGGGTTGCTGGCGTAACCACCAAACGGCTCGCCGCCATGCTCGACGCCGGGCCTGACCTCAACGGCATCGCCGCCGTGCTGGCCATACACCCGATGTTTCTCCCCCGCGCTTACGGCGGTGTGAGCCTGTCGATCGAGCCAGCACCAGAGGACCCTGGCTCGCTGAACGGCGCGACCTTGGTGGTCTCCTTGGCCGCCGGCCCTGGTTCCGCCGAGGTGGACGGGCTCACTTGGCCGGCCATCCTCGCCAATGGGGGCGATACCGGGCTCAACTCCGCGGTGCAGTGCCTGGCGCCCCTCGCTCGACTCGAACGGATGAATCCTGCGGACGGTGCGGCGGCGTCGTGGCGGATCTGGGTTGAGCCGGACGGAGAATCAGTCCGGCAAGCCGATGAGGTAACCCTTACAGAGTTCTCGACCGGTGCCGGGTTCCATTTTGAGCGTCGAGGCTGACCTGTCCCCCTTGCTTCTCCGGGCGCAGACGCGCCCGAACCGGCGGTCTGTGCCAGCAGAACGTGGTGAGGGTGGGTAGCGTCCGGGTGATGGCCCCGCTTCCACTCCTCGCAAGCACGTTGGCTACAACAGCCAACGTGGCCGAGATGTTGGCTGGCGGCTGCTTTGCCGCGGGCATCATCCTCACCGCCATCGGGACCTGGCAGCGCAGTGTCGTCATGGGGTTAGTGGCCAACGGCCAACGGACCACCGCGGTCGCCGTCGACTCCGTAGTGCGCACCAACGAACACGGCCACGCCCATCACCATGTGGTGTGGCGGTTCCAAACCAACGACGGAGCCCTCATCGAGCACGAGGGATTGGCCGGCGCACTCCACAAGCCAGCCGACGACGACACCGCTCGGATCATCTACGACCCCGCAGACCCGCACAATGCCAGGCTGGAAACCGTCGCCGAGCGCACCTTGTCGTGGGCCTTGTTCTTCTTCACGGGGCTCGCTCTCATCGCCACTGCGCTGGTGGCCACCGTTGTCGCTGCCCTGTCCTAACTGGGAGACCCCCCATGCCGCTTGACCCCCGTGTCCGACACATCGTCCAGATCATGAATGCGCTCGACTCTGGGAGCGACGACACGCCCATGGTCGACCGACGCCGGTCGTCAGCGGCCACCGCCAAACGGCTCGGTTTCCTCGTCATGGCCAAGGGACCCGAACCGGCCAGCCAGACCGATCAACTTGTGCCCGTGGACGGCGGGAACATCGTCGTCCGGATCTATCGGCCTCATGGCCGGGGCCCGTTTCCGCTGTACATCTTCCTGCACGGCGGCGGCTGGTGTGTTGGAACCTTGGACGAGCGCAACGCCCGCTGCCGGGCCATTTCCGCCGGCGCTCAGTGCGTGGTCGCCTCGGTCGACTACCGAATGGCACCGGAGAACACGTACCCCACGCCCGGCGACGACTGCTATGCCGCGCTTGTCTGGTTGGCCGACCACGCCAGCGACATCAACGTCGACCCCTCCCGCATCGCCATCGGCGGCGAGTCGGCGGGGGGGAACTTGGCCGCCGTGACATGCCTCATGGCCCGTGACCGGTCCGGGCCGAGCATCTGCCACCAGTGGCTCGATGTGCCGGCCACCGACCTCACCCTGTCGCAGCCATCGATCACCTCGGTCCCCGATGGCCATCTCCTCGACCGCAGCGACATCGACCGCTATCTCGCCTGCTACTTGGCTGATCCCGCCCAGGCGACCGATGCCTACGCCTCGCCGCTACTGGCCGACGATCTCACAGGCCTGCCCCCGGCCTGGATCATGAGCGCGGAGTTCGACAAGCTCCGAGACGATGGCAAGGCCTACGCCGACGCGCTCGATGCGGCCGGGGTTCCCATCACCTACCGGCTCCTCAGCGGACACGTCCACCCGTCGTTCGCGTTCACCCGCCTCCTCCCCTCGGCCAAGGCCTACGAGGAAGCGGCCATCTCTGCGCTAGCCGCCGCTTTCCGCTCAGCCTGACCCGCCGCTCGTTTCGTTTCGGGTGCAGATCCGGCCACCAACGGCCGATTCTGCACCCAGAAGGGTTAGTCGCCGGGTTCGAGCAGGACTGGGTCGCCCACGTGGATTGTGCCCGCCTCAAGCACGGTGGCGTAGACGCGACTGCGGGGTCCGTGGCGGTGGTGCATGGCGTCGAAGCGGCCGTCGACGAACCACCCCGCGTTCTTCTTACACGGCACCGCGTAAGCCGAAACCTCGGCCAGCACATCTCCGAGCCGCAGCTGCACCCCGGGCCGCACCCTCTCCCACGGGAGCCCGGTGATCGACACATTTTCGCCCGCCAGGCCCGGCGCCAGCGGGTGGCCCTCGGCCCGGAATGAATCGATCACCTCGGTCGACCACAGGCATAGCGCCTGCCACGGACGCCCGTGGTTGAGCCGGTCGTTCTGACGGTCCCCGACCACACCCCCGTAGCCCACATCGATCGCGTCGACCGGTGCTTTCGGTACGCCGCCGTCGCCGAGGAAGAGGCCCGTGGCGGTGCCGACCGCACTCGGGCCGAAGGCGCCCGTCTCGCGGACAGCGTGCATGGCCGAACGCCACTCGCCCCAGACCAGACCGAGGGCCGCCCCGCGATCGTGCGGGGCTACGTCGGCCAGGTCGATCTCGGCCCGGGCGCGATACGGCGCCACGGCATTGGCGGCCGAAGCAGGAAGATCGGCCACCAGCAGATCAAACAGGGTCGGCCCGATCCGGAGGGTGCGCTCGACATCGTCAGCGCTGAACTCGTAGGGCCCGAGACTGGTCATCGTTAAAGGCTAAGGCGCCGTTAGGGCAGAAGCCGGGCTGCTTGGAGTGGGTTAGCCGCGCAGGGTGGCGCCGTGGGCCTGTTCGACCGCAGCGATGAGACCGGTGCGCACTTCGGCTACCTCGGTATCGGTGAGGGTGCGGTCGACCGCTTGGAGCCGGATGGCGAGGGCCAGGCTGCGGCTTCCGTCGGCCACGGGAGCGCCCCGGTACACGTCGAACAACCGGACCGACCACACCAGTTCTTGGCCGCGCGCCAGGGTCGCCTCGACGGCCATGGCCGACACGTCGTATGGCACTTCGAAGGCGAGATCAATATCGCTCGACGGGAACTTGGAGATCTGACGATAGGCCGCGGCGCGCCGGGGAGCCTGGAAAAGCGCCCCCAGATCTACCTCGAGGTAGGCCACCCGCTCGCCGATGTCGTGGCGATCCAGCACTGCGGGGTCGATCTCGCCGACGATACCGACAGCCATACCGTCGACCAACAACCGGGCCGCCCGAGTGGGGTGAAGCCCGGCGATCTCGGCGTTCTCAACGGTGGGAACGGCCAACCCCAACTGCTCGGCCAGGACCTGCCACACCTCAACGGCGGCGGGTGCCTCCCGGCCAGCCATTACGACGGCCACGTGTTCGCGTTCGTCCGGCAGTACCTGGCCGGTTGGCGCGGGCAGGAAGACATGCCCGATCTCCCATAGGCCGATACCAAGCTGGCGGCGGGCATGATTGTGGGCGACCGCGGCAATGAGGCCGGGCAACAGCGCCGTGCGCAGGACCGATTCTTCGGCCACGAGCGGGTTGACCAACTCAATCCCGGTGGGGTCCAGGCCAGCGGCGGCCAACTGGCCCGGGGCCAGGAAGGGGAGAGGCTGCGACTCGGCCAGCCCCAGCCCGCACAGCAATCGACGCACACCCCGACGCTCCTTCTGGAGCATGGTCAGGCCGCCGACCCGGGCCTCGGCGAGCTCACGGTTCGCGATGTTCCGGTAGCCGTAGTGCCGACCAACTTCTTCGATGACATCTATCTCTGTGGCCGAGTCGAAGCGCCAGGTGGGCACCGTGACCCGATGGTCATCGCCAATGACGACGGCACGGAACCCGATCGGTTCCAACAATTCGGCGATACGAGTCGACGTCAACTCCGTGCCCAGGATGGCGTTGACCCGCGCCGTGCGAACCAGCACCGGCGGCCGGGACGGGAGCGCGCCCCGCACATCGATCTGGACGGCTTCAGTGGTAGCGCCACAAATCTCCGCGGCCAGTTGGCAGAATCGGTCGGCGGCCAGATCGGCAAGAGCGGGGTCGACGCCTTTCTCGAACCGGGCCGAGGCCTCTGACCGCAGTCCCAATCGGCGCGAGGTACGACTGATCGACGTTGGATCGAACCACGCCATCTCCAACAACACATCGGTGGTGGTGTTGGAAATCTCGCACTCGGCGCCGCCCATGACACCGGCAATACCTACGGCGCGGTCGTCGCCTCCGGTGATGAGCAGGTCCTCGGTGGTGAAGGTCCGTTCGACCTCGTCCAACGTGACCAGGGTTTCGCCGTGGCGGGCCCAACGAACCCGTAGCGTTGCCCTCGGCACCTTGGCCAGGTCATAGGGGTGATTGGGCTGGCCCAGCTCCAACATCACGTAATTGGAGATGTCGACCAGAGCAGAGATCGGGCGCATGCCGAGGGCGGTGAGGCGCTGGCGAAGCCAAGCGGGCGACGCCGCCGTTGGGTCCACGTTGCGGAGCACCCGGGCCACAAACCGCCCGCAGCCATCGGGGGACGCGACATCGACGGTGAATGCCGCGTCACCGGACATGACCGCGGTGGCCGAGCCTCCGGCCCCCCCTGAGGTCCAGGTGACGGGCTCGCCAATGGACGAAGCGGCGGTGGGTGACGCGGGCAGCTGGAAGCCAACCCCGACCTTGGCCGCAAGGTCTCGAGCCAGGCCAATGATCGACATGGCATCGGGGCGATTGGGGTTGATCTCTAGGTCCCACAGCACATCTGGCACTATGCCGAGTGCCTCGGTGATGGGCGTGCCCAGCGCCAGGCTCGGGTCCAAGATTTTGATCCCAGCGTGATCGTCTCCCAGACCAATCTCTCGCGACGAACACAACATCCCGTTGGACCATTCTCCGCGGAGCTTGCGGCGTTCGATCTTCATGCCGCCGGGCATGGTGGTTCCAAGCGTGGCCAGCGGGAGGAGGTCCCCCACCGCCATGTTGAAGGCCCCACAACAGATTTGCAGCGGCTCACCGTCGCCGAGGTCAACGTGGACCAACTGGATCTTGTCGGCGTTGGGATGCGGGTTGAGATCGAGCACCTTGGCCACGACGATCCCGTCGAGCCCCTCACCGAGGCGGGTCTCCTCCTCCACCGGCGTGCCGAGGTCGTCGAACGCCTCCGCTATTGCTTCAGGGGCAACCGATGCATCGAGAAATTCATGCAACCATGACGACAAGACCTTCATCAGAACTGCTCCAGGAAACGAACGTCGGTGCTGGCCAGCTCACGGAGGTCGGTGACCCCGTGCTTGGTTGCGGCCAGGCGATCAAGGCCAAAGCCGAAAGCGAAGCCGGAGAATTCTTCGGGGTCAATGCCGCAGTTGGTCAAGACGTTGGGGTGGACCATGCCGCAGCCGCCTAACTCCAGCCACGTGCCGTCGGGACGTTGAAGGTCGAACTCCGCCGATGGCTCGGTAAAGGGGAAGTAGGACGGGCGGAGCCGGGATGTCCAGCCCGGGCCGAAGTAGGCCTTGGTAAACATATCGATGGTTCCGGCCAGATGACCGAAGGTGATGCCCCGATCGATGACCAGGCATTCCAGTTGGTGGAAGACGGCTAGGTGGGTGGCATCGGTTGCTTCGTTGCGGTACACCCGACCCGGCATCACCGAGTAGATGGGCGGCCCGCCGGTCTTAGCTGCCTCCTCCATCACCCGAATCTGCACCGGCGAGGTGTGGGTGCGCAGC
>JANXNS010000221.1 GCA_025353965.1 Aquihabitans sp. | reverse complement strand
GCCGTTGATGGGCCGCCGGACCGACCGGTTCGCGGCCGTTGCCGGTGTGGCTGCAGCCATGGCCGCGCTGGCCGGAGGATTGTCCGCTGCCGCGGTGTTGGTGGTGGGTGGGACCGATGTGGTGTCACGGGCCACCGTGGTGGCCACCCTCGGTGGGGCCCACGCTGTGTTGCGGTGATCGAGGCGCTGCTCACCGCGGGCATCGTGGCCACCATTATGCGTCTCCGTCCGGACCTTCTAACCCTGGCCCGGACGCCAGCCGAGGTACCGGCGGACCAGGAATCGGCCGACCAGGAATCGGCCGACCAGAGCGAGACGGTGGATCACGGCGAGGGTGGCCGTCGATGAGTTCCGCCCATGGATCCCAGCCCGCCGGTGATCGCTTGGAGTCGCCACTCACTCGTCTGGCGCCCGAGGTGAAGGTGGTGGCCCTGGTCGCGTTTCTGATGGCAGTTGCCCTCACCCCGCCGCAGTGGCCGTGGGCGTTCGCGGTTCACGCCACGGTGGTGCTGACGGTTGCCGTCGTGGCCTTGGTTCCGTTGCGCACGCTGGGCACGCGCGTGGTCTTCGAGATTCCGGTGCTGGCCCTAGCGGTGACCTACGCCATTTTCGGCCGTCCCCCGCGGGTTGAGGTGCTAGCTGGTTTCACGCTTTCCCGGCCCGGCCTCACCGTTGCGTTTGGGGTTCTGTCCAAGGCCACCATTGGTGTAGTGGCGGTGTCGGTCGTGGCCGCTTCGACCACCACAACAGAACTGGTCCGGGGCTTGGCTCGGCTACGCGTGCCTGCTTGGTTCTGTGATTTGGTTGCCTTGTCGGCCCGCCAGGTTGAGGTGTTGCGGGCGGAGGCGGCCCGGGTCCGGTTGGCCGCGGAGTTGAGGGGAAGTCCGGGGCGGGCGGACACTTGGCGGGCGGTTTCTCGGAGCCTGGGCACCTTGTTCGTGCAGGGCGCGGCCCGAGCCGAGCGTCTGGCCACGTCGGTTGCCGTGCGTTCTGCGGGCCCTGGTTCGGGGCCGTTGGTCCTCGCTCCGGTCGGGGTTGGTTCGTCTCCGGGGGCAACCGGTCGGCAGTGGGTCTGGGCCGCGGTTCCGGCGACGCTGGCCACGGTTGTACTCCTGGTTGGGGTGTTCGCGTGACGACCAAGCCGGGGCTGGTTCTCATCGGTCATGGCAGTCGCGATCCGCGGGCCGCGGAGGAGTTCCACGCATTGTTGGACATGGTCCGGGTGGCCGCAGTCGATCAATTGGTTGGTGGCGGATTTCTGGAGTTGGCCGACCCACCGATCGATGAGGCGGTAGACGCGCTGGTTGCAGATGGAGCGACGGACATTGTTGCGGTGCCGTATGTCTTGTTCGGCGCCGGTCACCTCAAAGACGATGGGCCGGCGGTGCTCGACCGGGCCCGTCGGCGCCATCCCCACGTGCAGTTCCGCCTGGCACGCGACCTAGGGGTCCACCCGGCGGTGCTCGATGTGGCCGAAGCCCGGGTGCGCGATTCCCAAGGGGAACCCAAGCCCGCAGAAACCACCGCTGTCGTGGTGATTGGGCGCGGCTCAACCGACCCCGATGCCTGCGCGGACCAGGTCAAGCTGGTGCGGCTCCTGGGCGATGGCCGTGCGCTGGGCACGGTCGAGCCCGCGTTTCAGGCCATGACTGCTCCCTCGCTGGATCAGGCGTTGGAACGGTGTCGGCTCCTCGGGGCTACCGATATCACGGTCCTTCCGTTGTTCTTGTTTGCCGGTGTCTTGGTGGAGCGCATTGGTGAGAAGGCGGAGACGTGGGCGATCCACCATCCCGATGTTGTGGTCACCATGGCCGCTCACCTCGGTATCGACCAGCGGTTGGCGGCCCTGGTCGTGGAGCGCCAGCGGGAGGCGCGTGAGGGCGATGTCCGCATGAACTGCGATGTCTGTGCCTACCGGGTGCGGCTCCCCGGTTTCGAGGACAAAGTGGGCACGCCGTTGTCGTTGGCCCCGCCGGATCAGGCCACGCGCGGTTGGCGGGCCCGTCGGGCCGCCAATCAGTCGGCGGCCCGAGCGGCGGAAAAACGGGAGCGGCCCCGGGTTGGGCTCGGGCGTCGGCTAGGCGCGCCGCCCTCGCCGGATCGCAACGCGCCAGCAGTGGAGATCACCGGACTCCGTCACACCTGGCCTGATGGCACGGTGGCATTGGCCGGCGTCGACCTCACGGTGTCCAACCGCGAGCGAGTGGCCATTCTCGGACCCAATGGGTCCGGCAAGACCACGCTCGTCTTGCATTTGGTGGGCGCCTTGGATCGCTCGGCGGGCACGATTGCCATTGGTGGTACGCCGGTGACCAAACCCAACCTGGTGGATGTGCGCCGCCGGGTCGGCCTGGTGTTCCAAGACCCGGACGATCAACTGTTCCTGCCGACAGTGCGCGACGACGTTGCCTTTGGCCCGGCGGCCCAGGGCCTGGTCGGTGACGGGCTCCAGGCCCGCGTTGCCGCCGCACTCGAGGTGGTTGGCCTGACCGACTTGGCCGATCGTGCCCCGCATCAGCTCAGCCTGGGAGAACGTCGTCGGGCCGCGTTGGCGGGCGTCTTGGCCATGCACCCGGAGGTGTTGGTGCTGGACGAGCCCACCGCCAATCTTGACCCGGCCTCCCGCAGAGATTTGGTGGAGGTGGTCCGCGGGCTGGCAGTCACCACCCTCGTGGTCACCCATGATCTCGCCCTTGCGCTTGAGCTGTGTCCTCGATCGGTGGTGCTGAACGGTGGTCGGATCGCCGCCGACGGCCCCACCAATGGCCTGCTCGCGAACCGCGACCTCATGGCTTCTCACCGTCTCGAACTGCCCTACGGCATGGTGGTTCCTTCGGTCCCGTAAGCGCCAGCAGACCGTGATTCTGGGCCCTGATTCGGCGCCGATTGGGATGGCCGGGAGGGAGGGTGCTTGCATCGGCTGGGCCAGCCGACCACGCTGGTCCGAATGGCCTTTCCCGAAAGTGACAAGCGATCCTCGAATCCGAGTGATCCTGGTGGGCAATTCGACCCCCGAGCCGACAAGGAATGGCGGAGCCGATGACCGCACCACAGAAACGAGCCGGTGGGCTCGATGCCAAAACCCGAGGGATTGCCGTGATGGCCGCAGCCGTCGTGATCGGGTTTCTCCTGCTCTTCAAAATGGGCGGTGGTGGTGATACTGCCTCTCCCACGGTCGGTTCCAAGACGACGACAACCATCGATACGTCGGGCCTAGGCGTGAGTAGCACCACCGCCGCGGGTGGAACCACGACCACCGCGGCACCGGGCGATCGGAAGCCTGGAGATGTGTTGGTCCTAGTGCTCAATGCCGATGGGCCAGCTGGGTCGGCCGTTGAGGCCAGCACCAAAATCGGCGCCGCCGGTTACAAGATGGGTACGGCCACCAACGCCAATTCGACGGTCACCCTGGCCACCTCCGCCGTCTATTACGCGGAGGGTTTCCAGGCCGAAGCCACTGCGGTTGCGCTGGTGTTGGGCAAGGCCGCCAGCACGGTCCAGCCCATGCCGTCGCCTGTGCCCGGACCGGGCGCAGACAAGGCCAACGTTGTTGTTGTCTTGGGCAAGGACACCGCCCCGTCCGGTACCACCACCACTAGCACTACGGCGGCCAACTGATCTCCACGATCCTCACGGATCTGGTTGCCCCGCTACGCGCTGACCCGGCGGGGTCAGCGCTCCTGTTTGATTTCGACGGGACGTTGTCACCCATCGTCGACGTTCCGTCGGCGGCGCGGCCCGCTGCGGGCATAGTCGATCTCCTGAGCCAGCTGGTGGGCCACTACGGCGTGATTGCGGCCGTCTCGGGGCGGCCGGTGGCGTTCTTGGCCGAGCACCTTCCGCCATCGATCACGTTGTCCGGCCTGTACGGGTTGGAGTGGCGCGTGGATGGCGTGGTTCACGTGCGGCCCGGTGTCGAGCAGTGGCGGGCGGCGGTGGCTGAGGCCGCCCTGCAGGCTGAGCAGGCGGCGATCGATGGCGTGCTGGTCGAGCCGAAGGGCCTGTCCGTCACGCTGCATTTTCGAAACCGGCCCCGGGCGGCGGCGGCGGTCACGCGCTTGGCCGCCGACTTGGCCGTCGCGACCGGGCTTGAAACGCGGCCCGCCAAGATGTCGATCGAACTCCACCCCCCGGTTGCCGCCGACAAGGGCGTTGTGGTCCGGGAGCTTGCTTTGGGCGCCCGGGCCGTGCTCTATGTCGGCGACGATGTGGGCGATCTTCCGGCCTTCGGCGCCCTTGGCGGCCTGCGGGCCGACGGGGCGACCACGGTGGGCATCGCGGTCGAGACCCCGGAACTGCCAGCGGAGGTACGCTCAGTGGCTGACGGGCTGGTGGCCGGCCCGGCTGGCGTGACCGATCTCCTGCGGGCGTTACTCCCCTGAACAGGGTCCCTGCCGGAGCCCACGGGCTCGGCTCCTAGGGTGGCCTGATGGTTGAAGAGCGCCCGATCGTGATCGTCTCCAACCGGGGCCCGGTCTCCTTCGAGCTCGATACAACGGGAACGGCCGTGGCCAAGCGGGGCGCCGGGGGCCTGGTCTCTGGGCTGGCCCCCCTGGTGCGCGACACGGCCACCATGTGGATGGCGGCGGCCATGACCGACGGGGATCGGTTTATGGCCACCCAGGGGGCAACGGTGGCCGAGGGTTTCAAGGTGCGGCTCCTGGCCTTCGACGACGAGACGTGGGCGGCCCATTACGACACGGTTTGCAACGAGGCCCTTTGGTTCGCCCACCACGGCCTGTTCGATCCGGTGTACCAGCCCGCTTGGCCGGCCGGATGGGTAGATGGACCCTGGGCGGCCCATCGCCGAGTGAACCAGGCCTTCGCCGACGCGCTGGTGGAAGATGCCCCGTTGGGAGCGGTGGTGCTCATCCAGGACTACCACCTGTGCCTGCTGGCGCCGTCGGTGAGGGAACGCCGGCCAGACCTCCGCCTCGTGCATTTCTCGCATACGCCGTTTGCCACCCCGCTGTGGTTGCGCACCTTGCCAGTAGAGGTCCGCCGCGAACTGATCGCTGGGCTCGCCGCCCATCACGCATGTGGATTCCACACGGACCGTTGGGCCGACGACTTCCGCGCCTCCTGCATCGACACCGGTGTGTCCGCCCCGACCTGCTTCGTCGCGCCGCTTGGTCCCGACCCCGACGATCTGGCCGCCACCACCGGCTCGGATGCCTGTACCGCGGCTGCCGCCGAACTTGATCAGTTGGTTGGCGATCGCCAGTTCCTCGTGCGGGTTGATCGGATCGAGTTGTCGAAGAACGTGCTGCGGGGCTTCGACGCGTACGAAGCCATGCTCGAAGCCGACCCGAGCCGATGCGGCCGGGTGGTGTTCGGGGCCTTCGTGTACCCATCTCGGCAAGGGGTAGCCGACTACGACCGCTACCGGGACGCGGTTCTCCAACGGGTGGCTGCGATCAACGAGCGATTCGGCACCCAGGACTGGACCCCGATCCACTACGACCCCCACGACGACTACCCGCGCTCGATAGCCGCGCTGGCCCGGGCAGATGTGGTGCTGGTGAACCCCATCCGCGATGGACTCAACCTGGTGGCCAAGGAGGCCATGGTGGTCAACGACCGGAACGGCCAGCTGGTGTTATCCCCGGAAGCCGGGGCATGGGACGAGCTCGGCGTGGCCGCATGGCGGGCCGACCCGTTCGATATTGGCAGCACGGCCGCGGCGATCGCTGCGGCTCTCGATGCCTCGCCAGAGGAACGAATTCACCGCTCCCGAGCCTTACGCCATGCATCGTTGGCCCGGACCCCCGCCCACTGGCTGGCCGATCAGCTGACCGCGGCGGGCTGATCGGGCACCATAGAAGGGTGCGCATCCTGGCCGCCCCCGACAAGTTCCGCGGGACCGCCACCGCCGCGGAGGTCGCTGGGGCCATTGCCTCGGCGGGTCGTTCCATCGGCGCTACCACGCGCGAGATGGCATTGAGCGATGGCGGTGAGGGGTTTCTGGAGGTGTTCGGCGGGGCCAACCGATCGACGGTGGTGACCGGACCGCTCGGTGAAGCGGTGGACGCCGGTTGGCGACTCACCGGTCGGACCGCGGTGATCGAGATGGCGCAAGCCTCGGGCTTGGCCCTCGTCGGAGGAGCCGACGAGAACGACCCCATCGCCGCGTCAACTGCCGGTACCGGTGAGCTGATCGTCGCCGCGCTGGATGCTGGCGCCAAGCGGATCTTCGTCGGCCACGGCGGGTCGGCCACCACCGATGGTGGCCTAGCGGCCTTGCGCGCCCTTTTCCCCGCAGCTCGCCTCAAAGGAGTCGAGCTGGTCGCCGCCGTCGATGTGTCTACCCCGTTTCTGGACGCCGCCGACGTGTTCGGCGCGCAAAAGGGCGCCTCTGCCAGCCAAATTGCCCTCCTGCGGCGTCGGCTGGAGCGCTTGGCGCAGGTGTACCTCGAGGATTACGGCGTCGATGTCAAGGTCATCGCTGGCACCGGTGCGGCCGGAGGCTTGGCGGGCGGTTTGGTGACGATCGGGGCAACCATCGAATCGGGCTTCGAGCTGATTTCCGTGGAGCTGGACTTGGCCGAGGCCGTGGAGCACGCAGACCTGGTGGTCACGGGCGAAGGGTTTGTCGACGAGGCCTCGTTCCACGGCAAGGTCGTCGGTGGTCTGGTTGAGCTAGCGGCCGAGTTCCAGGTGCCCATCCTCGTGGTGGCGGGCGAAGTGTTTGACGGGGTAGGGGACCGCGCGGAGACAGTGAGCCTGGTGGAACGCTTTGGTCGGGAACGGGCCATGACCGACACCTTGGCGTGCGTCTCTGAGGTGGTGGCTGACTACCTGAGAGCCGTTCGGTCCTAGGGTTCCGAAATGACCGATATTGCTGCCCTCGATGCCACCGACCAGGCCGCCCTTGTCCGTTCCGGGGAGATCAGCGCCACCGAACTGGTGCAGTCCGCCGTTGATCGGGCCGAGCAGGTCAACGGTGAGCTGAACGCGATCATCCATCCCCGCTACGAACGGGCACTGGAGGAAGCGGCGGGTCCATTGTCAGGACCGTTCGCGGGGGTGCCGTTCGTCCTTAAGGACCTCGATGGCACCGCGGCGGGCGAGCCCCTCCACGCTGGCACGCGGTTCTTAAAGGATCACGGTTATATCGCGCCGGCAGACTCCGAGCTCACGACCCGGTTCCGTCAGGCCGGCCTCGTGGTTATTGGTCGCACCAATACCCCGGAGTTGGGCTTGGTCACCACCACCGAGCCGCTCTCCTACGGCCCCACCCGGAATCCGTGGGATACGGCCCGCTCCACTGGTGGCTCGAGCGGTGGCTCGGCGGCGGCCGCCGCCGCTGGCATTGTCCCCATGGCCCATGCCGGCGACGGCGGCGGATCAATCCGGATCCCCGCAGGTGAGTGTGGCCTGGTGGGGTTGAAGCCAAGCCGAGGCCGGATCACGGCCGGACCCGAGGTGGGGGAGGCCTGGGCCGGGCTGGTTTCTCGCTTGGCCGTCACCCATACCGTCCGGGATACAGCGGCCTTGCTGGATGCGGTGGCTGGTCCGGGCGTTGGGGACCCGTACTGGGCTCCGCTTCAGGCCCGCCCGTATGCGGACGAAGTCGGCGCCGAGGTGGGAAGTCTGCGCATTGGTTGGGTGGCCAGTCTTCCTGACGGATCGTTCGAGACGGACCCGCAGGTTCTGGCCGCCACCGAAGCAACGGTGACGCTGCTTGAGTCCCTCGGCCACCGGACGCGCGAGGCCTACCCGGCATCCCTGGCCGACGCCGGGCACATCGATCATTTCCTAGTGACCTACAGCGCGTGGGTGGCCAGGGAACTGGACCACCTGAGCGAACTCGTAGGGGCACCGCTCACCGAGGACGGCTTCGAACCCGGCACCTGGGCCATCGCTGAAGCGGGCCGGGCGATTACCGCCTCGCAGTACCTGAAGGCGCTCGATGGCCTGCACGCCATGACCCGTGCGACGGTGGCCTGGTGGGAGGTCGACGGGTTTGACCTGTTGCTCACCCCAACCATCCCTGAACTACCGCCGCTGCTCGGTGAGTTTTCGCCGACGCCGAACAACCCGCTGGCGGGGTTGTTCCGGGCGACGCCAATGGTGAGCTTCACCGCACCGTTCAACATCACGGGCCAGCCCGCAATCTCGCTCCCGCTCCATCAAAGTGCGGAGGGTCTACCCATTGGGATGCAGTTCGTTGGCGCCCCAACCCGAGAGGACGTCTTGATTCGCTTGGCGTCTCAGCTGGAAGAAGCCCAACCCTGGGCATCGCGCCGCCCGCCGGTCTGGGCCGGTCAGCGATAGGGCGCCTCTAGCCGCCGTTGCCCACCAGGTGGAGAAGTCGCGGTTTAGACAGCGCTTCCGGCTGCGAGTTGTTGGGTGCGTAGGCGGGTGGTGCGGTGGATGGGGTCGGTATCGAAGCGAGGGATGACCTCACGCCCGAACAACTCGGTCGCTTCGATGATCACGTCGATCGGAACCTCTTGCGACATCATCCCGAAGGTCAACTGGTCGGCACCGACATCGGTCCAGCGCTGGACTACCCGGCTGCATTCGTCGGGGTCGCCGATAGCCCATTCACCCATGTCCACCGCGAGGGCAATTTCCTCCTGGGTGTACGGGTCGCAAAGTTCGGGCCACTCGGGTGTTCCTTCGGGGCGGGGGAACGTGTCGAGGTAGCGGAAAAGCAGGCTCTTGTGGTAATTCCCGCGGGCGTCGCCCATGAGTTGGCGGGCACGGTTTCCGTCTTCCAGGCAGAGCATGGATGAGGTGACCATCACATTGTCGTTGATGTATTCACCAACGGGATCGGCGTTGACCACTTCGCGTTTGTAGAGCTCGATGAGGGGGGCGAGTTGTTCGCTGAGCCCGGTGGTGAAGCACAGCACGCCCACCCCGAGGCGGGCAGCTTTCTCAAAGGTTGAGGGGCTCCCCGCCGCCACCCACAAGGGCGGGTGAGGTTGGGTGAGTGGCTTGGGAAGCACGTTGCGGGGCGGCATGGTGAAGAACTGACCGTCGAACCCGGGGTAGATACCAGGCCGCCACATTTTCACGATTTCGGGCACCGTTTCGTCGAACATGGCCTTGGTCAGTTCGGGGTCGGTGATGCCGAACCCGGCTTGCTCGGTGGTCGACGAGCCGCGGCCCATGCCCAACTCAAACCGCCCGTCGCTCAAGATGTCGAGCATGGCGGCCCGCTCGGCCACGCGAGCCGGGTGGTTCACCGGTGGGGTCACGTTCATAATCCCAGAACCAAGGTGGATGCGTTCGGTGATGGCGGCGCAGTAGCCCAGGAAACTTTCGTTGGCGGAGAGGTGCGAGTACTCCTCCAGGAAATGGTGTTCGGTGGCCCAGAGATATTTGAAGCCCGACCGGTCCGCCGCCTTCACCCATTCGATTTCTTCTTTGAATCGCCGAACCTCCGCGGCTGGGCCTTCGGCGTCGGTCATGGAGGCGGGCACGTAGGCCCCGTTGAAAATCCCGAACTCCATGGCGGTTGTCCCCTTGTATCGACGCATACCTGACGGCCCGTCAGATGAGAACCCCAATCCTGCCGCATGGGCCAGTCCTGCGGCGCCGATCAAGGGAGACCGCTACGTTCCCGACACGATCGTCGAAGGGACGCTGCCACTATGAACCCGAAGATCACCATTGCTGACACCCTGGACAAGCTCACCCCTGCGTGGCTCACGGGCGCGCTGCAGGCATCTGGTCACCTTGACGAGGGCATGGTCACCGAGATCTCCGTTACCCCGGTTGGTACTGGGCAGATGTCCGACAGCATCCGGCTCGGCGTTCGCTATGACCGCGAAGTTGCCGCACCGGCCACGTTGGTGGCCAAGCTCCCGTCGGCGGATTCGGGTACCCGTGATACCGGCAAATCGCTGCGGAGCTACGAGATAGAAGTCCGCTTTTATCAAGAGTTAGCCCCCCGCCTGCCCATGCGAACCCCGCGCGTCTTCCACGCCGATATCGAGGTGGAGACCGCCGCGTTCGTGCTGCTGTTGGAGGATCTCGCGCCGGCCCGACAAGGCGATCAGTTGGTGGGCTGTAGCCCCCAGTTGGCCAAGGTAGCGGTGGACGAGTTGGTCAAGCTCCATGCCCCGTTTTGGGGCGATCCGGTTCTCCATTCGTTCGAGTGGCTCAACCGCGATTTCGAGGCTCGGCGGGAATTCATGCTTTCGTTGCTCCCCTTTCTCTGGGACGGGTTTCGTGATCGCTATGGCGCCGACCTGGGCCCGGATGTCCACCATGCGGGCGGCGCGCTGTTTGCGGACCTTGAGACCTTCCTCTACGCCGATACGCAACCGTGGTCGATCGCTCATGGCGACTACCGGCTGGACAATCTGCTGTTTGATCCTGAGCCGGGGAGTGGCCGCGTTTCGGTGGTCGATTGGCAGACCTGCACGCATGCACCCGCGCTTCAAGACGTGGCCTATTTCATTGGGGCGGGGTTGCTTCTCGATGAGCGTCGTGAGGTGGAAGAGGGCTTAGTCCGCGGCTATCACGCGGGCCTCGTGGCGAGCGGCGTGGCCGACTATCCCTGGGAGCGGTGCTGGCATGACTACCGCCGGGGCACACCATCGGGTCTTGTCATGGCGATCGCCGCCAGCATGCTGGTGGAACGCACCGAGCGCGGTGATCAGATGTTTCTCACGATGGCCGCTCGCCATGCGCGCCACGCCTTGGATCTGGATGCCGCCGATACTTTTGGTACCTGAGCTGGGCCGCCAATCGGGTGGCTCGCGACTTTCCCGAAGGCGGTAGGGTCACAGCAACAACCGAAACCGGGGAGCTCGAGAGCTATCGGGCTGAGAGGACGGCTGGCCAGTGGCCCTTGCCGTCGACCCGCGAACCTGATCTGGGTAATGCCAGCGGAGGTAGCTCATGAGCCCGTCCCCCCTTTCCCGCCGTTCGTGGTCGGCCCTGGTGGCCGTCGCCGCCGTCGGTGCGCTCCTCACCGGTTGTACTAGCGACCCAGACCCGGGGGTGGCGTCTGGTCCCACCGCCGAGCTTGCAGGCGGCGAAGCAGCCGCCTGTCGCCCCGGGCAGGTGCCCAAGGCCATCAGCGCGGCCGCGGTGAGCAAGGCCGACACCTCGGGTATCACCCTCAAGCTCGTTACCCACGATTCCTTCGCGGTGTCGGACGGAATCTTCGACCAGTTCACCAAGGACACGGGCATCAAGGTCAAGCTGCTGTCCAGCGGAGATGCGGGAACACTGGTGAGCCAGTCGATTCTCACCGCGGGCAAGCCCGTGGCCGACGTGCTGTTCGGCATCGATACCACGTTCCTTTGCCGGGGCACCAGGGCGGGCCTCTTCACGCCCTACGCGCCGGCTGCTTTGAAGCATGTGCCGAATGCCTATGAGCAAGATGGCGATCACCTCGTGACGCCCATCGATGTAGGCGACGTTTGCCTGAACTACTCCAAGGCCGCGTTCCCCAAACCGGGCGCCGCTCCCGCGAGCCTCAACGATCTGACCAAGAAGGCGTATGCCAACGACTTCGTGACGGAGAACCCGGAGACGTCATCGCCGGGGTTTGCCTTCTTGCTGGCCACCATCGCCAAGTACGGCGAGGACGGGTGGCAGGACTACTGGAAGCAGCTTCGGAGCAACGGCGTGAAGGTCGTTGCCGGGTGGGAGGAGGCCTACGAGGGATCTTTCGGGGCCGGTTCGGGGGACCGTTCGATCGTCACGTCCTATGCCACGAGCCCGGTGGCCGATGTCGTGTATTCCGATCCGGCCCGGACGGTGCCAGCCATTGGAGTGGTGGCCGATGCGTGCTTCCGTCAGGTGGAGTTTGCCGGGGTGCTGCGGGGCACGGAGCACCCGCAGGCGGCGGCCAAGCTTCTCGACTATTTGCTGTCGCCTCGGTTCCAGGAAGACATCCCGCTGAACATGTTTGTGGAACCGGTCAACGATCAGGCTCACGTACCCGCGGTGTTTCAGGCCAACCGTACGGTCGTCGCTCATCCCCTCATCTTGAGCCCGGCCGAGATTGAGGCTGGTCGAGATGGCTGGACCGCGAAGTGGACCGAGATCGTCCTGCGATGACCCGGCGGGTCGGGACCCGCCCAGCTTTGGCCTGGCTCCTGGTAGGCGCCATTCCGGTGCTGTTTCTTGGCGTGTTCTTTGCGTACCCGGTGGTGTCCATCCTTGGCCGGGGCATCTCGGATGGCTCGGTGCTCGAGGTGATCCGTCGCCGTTCCACGGGCCGGCTCTTGTGGTTCACCGTGTGGCAGGCAGTGGCATCAACGGTCCTCACCTTGTTGGCTGGGCTGCCCGCCGCCTGGGTGGTTGCCAGGGTGCAAGTGCCTGGCCGCCGCTTCCTTCGTGCCCTGTTGATCGTTCCGTTCGTGTTGCCGACGCTGGTGGTGGGCGCCGCGCTCCAGGCCACGTTCGAACGGTTCGGGCTGGATGATCCCGATGGCGGCTTGCGTCTGCAGGGCACCGTCTGGGCGATCTTGCTAGCCCACGTGGTGTTCAACGTCGCGGTAGTCGTTCGGATCGTCGGTGGGTATTGGGCGTTGTTGGACCCCCGGGTTGAAGAAGCGGCGCGGGTCCTGGGCGCCAATCGTTGGCGGGTGGCGTGGGAGGTGCTGATTCCGCGGCTTGCTCCTGCGCTCTGGAGCGCGGCTGGCATTGTTTTCTTGTTCTGCTTCACGTCGTTTGGCGTGATTCTCACGGTGGGGGGCCCAACGCATCCCACGGTGGAGACGGAGATCTGGCGCTATGCCACCCAGCGGACGGACTTCACCACCGCGGCCGCCTTGGCCATCTTGCAGTTGCTCACGGTGGTCGCGCTGCTCGTGATGATCAACCGGTTGGAACGGCGCACGGCGTCGGGCGCGGTGGCTCGACGCCCGGTTCCGGCCCGAGCCGTTCGCTCCGTCCGCCAAGCGCTGGGGGTGGCTGCTGCCCTGCTGCCGGCGTTGGTGCTGGTTGTGGTCCCTCTGGGCGTGTTGGTCGAGCGTTCCCTCGCCGTTGGTGGCGGCCACGGCTTCGGAAATTACCGGGGCCTCGGCACCAGCGGTGCCAATGGGTTGTTCGTGTCGCCGTTGGCTGCGGTGCGCAATTCGCTCGCCTATGCGGCGGTGGCCACCGCGTTGGCGGTACTGGTTGGTGGCCTGGCTTCTGTGGTGGTTGTCCACGCCGGGCGCCGCTCGGGTCGTGGCCTTCACCTTGCCTTGATGATCCCGTTGGGCACGTCGGCAGTCACCTTGGGTTTCGGCATGTTGATTGCCCTGGATTCGCCACCGCTGGACTTGCGGACGTCTCGGATCATCGTCCCCATTGCCCAAGCGTTGGTTGGTATTCCGTTTGTGGTGCGGTCGCTGGTTCCGTCGTTGCGGGCGGTCGACCCCCGCCAGCGGGAGGCGGCTGCGGTGCTTGGGGCGTCGCCGACACGAGCCCGGCGAGAGGTGGACCTCCCGATCGCGGCCCGCAGCCTGCTGGTGGGGGCGGCGTTTTCGTTCGCCATTTCGTTGGGTGAGTTCGGGGCAACATCCTTTTTGACTCGACCGGATGCGCCGACGGTGCCGGTGGCGATGTTCCGGCTGTTGGGCCAGCCCGGAGCCGTGTTGCGGGGCCAGGCCATGGCTCTGGGCACGCTGCTCGCTGGGCTCACCGCCGTGAGCGTGTTGGTCATCGAACGATTGCGCCCCAAGGACGCGCTCGGATGGTGACCGCGCGTGTATATGGGCCGGGGCTGGTGGCGGAGCGCCTTACCGTGCGGTTTGGAACGACGGTTGCGGTCGACGATGTTTCGCTATCGGTGGGCCCCGGCGAGATCGTTGCCTTGGTGGGGCCAAGCGGTTGCGGGAAAAGCACGTTGCTTCGCGTGCTGGCGGGGCTGGAGATCGCTGACGCGGGGCGGGTGGCGTGGGACGGCGCCGACCTCACTCGCCGGGCTGTTCACGAACGTTCCTTCGGCCTGATGTTCCAAGACCATGCTCTGTTCCCACATCGTTGTGTGGGGGACAACGTGGGCTTTGGTGTGCGGATGCAGGGGGCGGATCGGGCGGGGCGGGAGCGGCGGGTGGCAGAGGTTCTGGAGTTGGTGGGCCTGGGTGGGTTCGAGGCCAGAACGGTCGAGACGTTGTCGGGAGGTGAAGCGCAGCGGGTGGCGCTGGCTCGTTCGCTGGCGCCTGCGCCGCGGCTCCTTCTGCTTGATGAGCCGCTCGGGTCGCTGGACCGAACGCTTCGAGACCGGTTGGCCCGCGATCTTCGGGCCGTATTGACCGGGCTCGGGTTGGCGGCCATTCACGTCACCCATGATCAGGAGGAGGCCTACGCAGTGGCGGACCGCCTGGTGGTCATGCGGTCCGGCCGAATCGTTCGCGATGGCCCGGCCGCCCAGGTTTGGGCGGACCCGCAAACCGAGTTCACGGCTGCGTTCCTAGGCCATGAGAACGTGCTTGGCCCGGCAGTGGCGGCGGCTCTGGGTATCGGTGATGGCACCCATTCGGTGGTCGTTCGGGAGGCGGCCATTTCGCTGGAGGCCAGCCCTGGTCCAGGTGCGCCTGGGGTCGCCGGCCGCCGCGCGGTGGTGACCGCGGTGCAGTTCCGGGGGGCAACGTCGCAGATCACCCTGGGCGTTGCCGTTGTCGGAGCGCCGGACGTGTTGCTGCGGGTCCACGTTGGGAGCCCGCCAGCGGTCGGCAATCGCCTCTGGGTCAGGTTGGACCCCAAGCATGTCGTGGCTTTGCGGCCTGACCTCCCGGCGGTGCCGGGCTGACCGTCAATCCTCGGTCGGTGCCGCATCGTCATCGTCATCGGCGAACTCTTCGTCGACCTCCTCGATGGCTTCGATCAGGCCCGCCAGGGCCGCGGCGAGTGAATCGAATCGGCCTATGGGGGCCAGAACGCCGTTCTCTTCGGGTTCATCGGGGTCGTAGAGGTCGAACGTGTCTGGTGCCGTGAGATAGAGGCCGAGCATGCCGTCATCGGTTTGGAGGACGGCGACGGGGTTGCCGTCGGGGAGACCATCGGTTGCAGGGATGGGGTCTTCCAGCTCAAGGTCTGGGGCCTGGAGGAGGATCAGATCCAACGCGTCGCCAAACTCTTGGTATCGACCGAGTTCGTAGGCGCCTTCATCGTTTACGGTCACCACCGACAGCAGTCCGTCGTCACTGCCGTCATCGAGAATGCCGAAGCTTCGGTCCACCCCAACGAGCTGGAAGATGAGCCCGGTTTCTTCGTCGAGGGCCTCGGCCAGGTTCTCGGCTTGCTCCTCGGTCGGCTCCACGAACGCGAAGTCAAATTCTTCCAGGGCTCGGACCTCTTCAGGCCGAAGCACGATTGGGTTGGCGTGTTTCGGGTCAGACACCAGCTCGCTCTGGGCCAACACCTTGTGGGCCTTGATCTTGTCGATCGAGATGCCCTTCTCCAGCGGCACCAGCTCGACCTCAGCGAACAGCTGCTCGCCCGCTGCTACGTCGTCGGGGTCAAGCGGGGCGGAGAAGCAGGTGGCCACCACCTCGCCCACCGCCCAAATACCCACGACCCGTGAGGTATCACTCTGAAACAGGAAGCAGGGCTGGCCCGCGTCCATGAGGTCCGCCCGGGCGCCGGGTTCGACCGGATAACGGAATACCTGCCCAAAATCCTGAAGCATCTGGCTCACGTCGAACACGGAGGGGTCCGCCTTGAGCACCCATCCGCCGATGGGCTTGCCGTCATCGGTCCGCGGTGCGTCGCTCATGAGCCGTCTCCTGGGTGGGGGTGCCCGGCCGCGCCGGACCGCCGATTTCTACCACTGGTCGTGACCCCGCTGGCCCGGCTCGCCGCGGCAATCGAAGAACTGGGACCGGATCGATCCGATCACATTCAAAATGGACAGCTCGATCCGATAGGGGTGGATGCAGTTGATCGTCCTCCGCTCCCGGGCCTTGTGCCAGAGCTGTAGGAGCAAGTTGCCCCCACGCACAGAGGCCTGGTGGGATGAATCCACTGCGGAAGCAACCTGCTCGACCTGCCGACGTCTCGGGCAAGCGGTCGAAGCGCCGGTGCTCAGGCTGGCCCCGCCCGGAATGGGAAAGAGGTCGCTTCATGAACTCGGTCACTCCGGGCTGCTCCTCACCTCGGCCCATGACGCCGAGCCGGAGGCGGCCGAGGTGCTCGACCGTGGCGACATGGGCGAGGGGCGAATTGGCCAGATGCTGGAAGCGGCTCGCATCCATGGGATCGAGGTTCTGCACGGTCTCACTGTCAGCCCCCCACAGGTGGTCGTGGACCACTTGGTCATCGCTGCCAATGGCGTGTGGGTGGTGCACGCGGTGCCCGCGCTGGACGGCAAGCTCGAACGGCGTGATCTAGGAGACTGGTTCACCTCGGACCAGCGTCTCTTTATCGCTGACGCCGACCGGTCGGATCTGCTGGCGGCGAGCCAGGAGCGGACCAACGGGGTGGCATCGCTTCTGCAAGCATCGGAGTTCACGGCGGTGGTGGTCCGTGGTGTGTTGTGTTTCGAGATGGTTCAGCCCGGTTGGGTGACCGCGCCGTTCGTGCTCGATGGGACAACGATCACCTGGCGTCGCCACCTCGTTGAGCCCATGCTCACCCCGGTCGTTTTGGGCACAGAGACCAGACAAGCGCTCACCCGCCACTTCACCACGAACGCTCGTCAGTTAGTTGGTGGGGGAGAAGAGATCGTCGGGTGATTCGGCCGGTGGGGAAGCAACTTCCCACCGGTTCTTGTGTTTCTCGAACCGCCACCAGGAACCGGCTCGGGAGAGGCGAAGTTGGAAGCCGGGGCCGGTGATCCGGTTGTTGTTCACGGTGATGACCGACGGCGATACGCCCGCTTCTTCCACGGCGGCTCGGGCGGCGGCCATGATAGCCAACGGCGGACGCCACGGGGCTTCGTCCAGTACGGCCAGCCCGGCTTCGTTGCCATAGCGCCAGGCGAGGGCACGGTGGGTGAGGTCGCCCCGGTTTCGTGGTGCTTCGTCGGTCGACGGATCAGCGTTGGTGCCGCCATCAAGTCGGTCAGCCCCGCGGCGGGCTTGGTCGGCGTCTCGGCTGAGGGCCAGCGCGCTGTCGCCGTCGCCGCGGAGCTGCGTCCACGCTCGGCGGGCCGCATCGGTGGCCAGGATCAGCAGTCCGGGCGTATCGAACGGCGCACCGGGGGGTGGGTCAGCGGGCCATGCTGCCGGGCTCCCGGGCCGGGCCGGTGCGTCGGGAACGGGCGGGACCGGCCCCGGGGGCTGGGCCCAGGCCTCGCGTGCGACCACGCCTGGGTCCGCCCCCGCGCCTTGGGGCCCGGCGGCCACCAGCGCGGCGAGGGCATCGGCATCGGGATCGAGGCCGTCACCGCGGGTTTCGGCCCCGAGCCCGCAACGGTGCGCGCGCAGCTCGGCCAGGAGCTGTTCTTTGGTCCGGCCGCGCAGTGTGAACAGCATGAACGGGTCATCGTCGAGTGCTTCGGCCACCAGGTAACAGACGGCGGCGGCGTGCTTGCAGGTCTTGGCGGCGTCGGGGCACGAGCAGCGCGGTTTGAGGTCTCCCTTGGCGGGGAGTAGCTCGATGCCGGCCTCCCGCGCGTCGTCCACCACGCCGGGGTCAAGATCTCCGTCCAGCAGCGCGGCGGTATGGCCCGCTCGGCTGGCAATGGTGGCCACCACCTTGGCCCACTCTTCGTCCCCGTAGATCCGAACCTCAATGTGGGTTCGGTAGTTGAGCCGTCGGCTGCCGCGGACTGAGGCGGCCACCATTCCTGGCTCGAGGGTGAGGCTGGTGACGCGGTCTTGGCGGGCGTAGGTCCGGCCCCGCGGCAGGCGGTTCGGATCGAGCGAGGCGCGCTTCTCCAAGGCGTCGACCCAGGCTCGCCCCCACCACGTGTGGCCGAATTGCTGGGTCATGACCAGCCCTCGCCGTCATCGGCGCTGAGGGCCACCAAGGCCCGCAAGTCATCGTCGCCGAGTTCGCCGACCCAGCCCTCGCCGGTGGTGACGACGGCATCGGCCAGGGTCCGCTTGGCGGTGAGCATCTGCGCGATCCGGTCCTCGACCGTGCCCTCGCAAATCATGCGGTGGATCTGCACGGGGCGATCCTGGCCAATGCGCCAGGCGCGGTCGCTGGCTTGGTCTTCCACGGCCGGGTTCCACCACCGGTCGTAATGGATGACATGGGTGGCCTTGGTCAGGTTGAGGCCGGTCCCGCCGGCCTTTACCGAGATCACGAGGACCGGGGTTTGGCCAGATTGAAGGCGATCGACCATGTCCTGGCGCTTGGTCATGGCCACCGACCCGTGGAGAAATTCGACCGGTCGATCGGGCCGGGCCAGGTGTTTTTCGAGCAGCTTGCCCATGGTCACGAACTGGGTGAAGACCAGGACCGATTCGCCTCCGGCCACGATCGTGTCGATGAGTTCCGAGACGGCGTCGAACTTGCCGGATCGGCCCGAAAGCGGCCCTGGTTGGTGCAGGAATTGGGCCGGGTGGTTGCAGATCTGTTTGAGGCCGCTGAGCAGTTTCAGCACGAGGCCCCGGCGGGACATGCCCTCGGCCTTCTCGACCTGATCCATGATCTCGTCGACCATTGCGGCATAGAGCGTTGCCTGCTCCGCGGTGAGCGGCACCACCCGGTCGGTTTCAGTCTTGGGTGGGAGTTCGGGGGCAATGCCCGGGTCGATCTTGCGCCGACGCAGCACAAACGGCCGCACCAGCCGGGCCAGCGCGGCCGCCGCCTCGGGGTCCTGGTCCCGCTCGACAGGGACCGCCATCTCATGGCGGAACCGCTCCAGGGGGCCGAGCAGGCCGGGCGTTGTCCAGTCCAGCAGGGCCCAGAGGTCCACGAGGCGGTTCTCCACCGGCGTACCGGTGAGCGCAAAGCGAGCATCGGCCGGGATGGTACGGATGGCCCGAGCCGTGCGGGACATGGGGTTCTTGATGTTCTGGGCCTCGTCCGCCGCTACCAGCCCCCAGCCCACCTCGGCCAGGGCCGCAGCCTGGCGCCGAACGACGCCGTAGGTGGTGAGCACGATGGCGTCGAGAGGAAGATCGCTCAGGTTGCGGCTGCTGCCGTGGAAGCGAACGATCGGCACCGATGGGGCAAACCGGGCGGATTCCCGGGACCAGTTGGCCACGACTGACACCGGGCACACCACCAACGTGGGCTTGGCGGTGGGCCGCCGCAGGAGGTGCAGGGCGAGCAGTTGGACGGTCTTGCCCAGGCCCATGTCGTCGGCCAGGATCCCGCCGAACCCGATGTCGGCCATGTTGGCCAACCACGACAGGCCTTGGCGTTGGTAGGGCCGAAGCACAGCCTTGAGATCTTCGGGTGGCTCAACTTCGCGTTGTTCCTCGGCCCGCTTGAGCCGCTCGGCCAACGTGGCGATCGGGCCTTCGACGGTGGCGGACACGGTCTCGCCGTCGATCAGCAGATCGCCGCCTAGGGCGGCGGCGAGGGCCGCGCCGGCAGTGACTTTGTGGCGCTTGCGTAGGCGGCTGAGTCGCTCGGGATCGGCCCGGACCCATCGGCCTCGGAGCCGGATGACGGAACGCTTGGCCGTGGCTAGTTCGTGGAGTTCGTCGTCGGTGAGTTGTTCGCCGTCCACTGTTGCGGTCCACCGGAGCTCGCACAGACCGTCGAGCCCGAGCCCGGCGGCCCGGTCCGCGGTGGGCGCCGCGCTGGTAACTGTGGGTGCGACCTTGACGGGGGTGAGCAGGCCTGCGGGCCAGAGCACGTCGATCCCGCTGCCGGCCAAATCGTCGGCCAGCGGACCCAGCAGGTCGTCGACTTCGGCGGCGCTGAGGTCGAGCGTGTGAGGTTTTGCCTCCGCTAAGAGCCGGCTCATGGGCTCCCACACCCGGGCACCGCGCCGCAGGGCCAAGAGCACTTCGTCCTCCACTCCGGGCCCGAACCGGGCGGCCACAGCATGGGGAGCCGCCCAGAGTTCGGCGGCATCGAGTACCAGGCTCGGATCGCGGTGGCTCCCGATTTGTAGGACGGCCCGGAACCCACCGCCGGAGCCGATCTCGTCGGGGGCATGAGCGGCCGCCATCGGGGGGCTGATCGCCGGGGTGTCGGGGTCGTCGGGTTCGGACTCGGGGTCTGCCTCGGTCGGAGCGGGTTCCTCGCCGGTATCGACCCGAAGGGCGACGGTGATCTCGGTGGTAGTGGCGGTGGCCGTGGCCACCAGCCAGGTGGCGGACCCGGCGACGGTCACCCGTTCCTGGGCGGCGAACGGCGTGTGCCCGGCCGCGGCGGCCGCCCCCGCGGTGCGGACGTAGGCGTCGGCCACGGCATCGCGGTAGCGGGCCAGGAGCCATGGCGGCGAAGCCACTCGCCGCGGTGCGCTGTCGTGGACCTCGGTGGCATGGGCGTGCGGGGGGAGCGCGGCGGCGAGGTTGTTCCAGTACGCCACATCGGTGGTGTCGAGAGGGCCGACCCGCCAGACGTCGGTGCCATCGGCGTCAGCAGTGGGCAGCAGGCGGCCGCGGGCAACCAGTTGGAGCGCAGCGCGAGTGGCATGGGCCCAGGCATGGGTAGATCGGGCCGAGGGTGCTCCGGCGGGCAAGGCGACGAGGGCATCGATGGCGTCGGCCACCGGAACCCACATGACGGGAATGTTGACCCGGCGCAGGGTTTCCCCCGTCGGCAAGATCATGTCGACGTGGCCGGTGGAACCTTCGGCAACGTCGTTTCGGCGCGGGATATCGCGGCCGTACCAGACGGCCAAGCGGCCCGAACGGGCCAGGTCACCGGGGATGAACGTGCACTCCACACCGGCACTGCAGAGGAGCGCCGTGACGTCGGACATCCGGACCAATGTACCGAGGATACGAGCGGTTCCGATCCGAATCGGCGTGTGTGTTGTGGCCGTGTCGGCCAAAGTGGGGGCTGACACGACTGTGGGAGACCCCAATGCTCGCTGAGCAGATTCAGACCGACCTGACCACCGCCATGAAGGCCCGAGACCAGCTCACCGTTTCGGTGTTGCGTTTGGCCATTGCTGGCATCAAGGAGGCTCGGGTGTCGGGTGTCGGTGCTCATGAGGTCACCGACGATGACGTTCTCGCCATTCTCGCCAAGGAAGCCAAGCGGCGCGAGGAGGCGGCCGAGGCGTTCACCGCTGGTGGTCGAACCGAGAGCGCCGCCAAGGAACTGGCGGAGCGGGAGATCCTGGCCCGGTATCTTCCGGCCAAAATGACCGACGAAGAACTGGCGGGCATCGTGCACGAGGCGCTGGATGAGGGCGGCTTCACGGAGCCGTCGCAGATGGGCCTGGCCATGAAGGCCGCAGTGGCCAAAGTGGCCGGCCGGGCCGACGGCAAGGCCGTGTCGGCCATCGTCAAGGCCCGCCTCACCGTGGCCTGATTGGCGAGGGGTCAATCGTTTCTGGCTGCAGATTCAGCACTGGCTGGCTGGATCTGAACCCAGAAGCGAAAGTAGGCCCAGAAGCCGAAAGTTAGGCCAGCGAAGCGAGCGGGGGGCGCTGGTGGAGGGCGAGGGTGAGCGGCTCCTTGCCGGGGCGGCGCAGCACGGCGGGCCCGGCCGGGCCGACGCCGGCGCGGTCCAGGATGGCTTGGCTCACGGCCAACGCTTGTGGGCCGAGTTCTTCGAGTGATCGGTTGCGGTGGTTGCGAGTACCGAGGTCGACTTGGGCCAGGTGGCCAATGCCGACGGTACGGGCCGCGTCTATGAGCAGGGCGACGTCGACGCCGTAGCCGACCACAAAGGGCAGGCGTTCAAGGAGTGATCGCCGGGCGGCGTATTCGCCGCTCAGCGGCTGGGCGATGGCGGTGAGCTCAGGAAAGAACTGTGCCAGCAGGGGTCGTGCCAGGAGCTCGGTGACGCGACCGCCACCGACACCGTTGGCTTCGGGGCGGTGATAGTGCCCCTTCACGAAGTCGATGTCGGGGTCGGTCAGGAGGGGGCCGAGGAGCCCGATGACAAAGCCGGGGTCGAAGTCCACGATGTCGGCATCGACCCACACGACGAGGTCTCCGGTGGATACGTGAACGGACTTCCACAACGCTTCGCCCTTGCCGTGGCCTTCGCCGTGGTCGGTAAGCACCGTGCTGGCATCGACCACGCGGGCTCCGGCTCCGGCGGCCCGCTCGGCGGTGCGGTCGGTGGAATGGTCGTCAATCACCACGATCTCGTCGACCAGTGATGCCGTTTCGAGGAGGGCGGACCGTATGGCGGTCACCACGTCGGCGACGGTTGCTTCCTCGTTGCGGGCCGGCACGCAGACCGACACGGTGGTGCCGGTGCGCGCTTTGGCGTCAAGCAGCGCGGGCACGGCGAAGGCCCCGGCGGGCAACGACATGAGGCCCCGGTTCGTCATAGCCGTCATCGTCCCCGGTGGGTCCGCTCGGAGCAAGCTGACGGCGGACGCCGCCCGAGACCGGACGGTGGTGGAACGACCTGGCTCTGGGATTACGCTCGCCCGTGTCCCGGCAGCCGCCGGGCGGTCAGCACGTCCCGAGGTCCTGGTCATGAGCGTCACCATCCGAGTGCCCACCACCCTTCGTACCCTCACCGGCGGCGCGTCCGAGGTAGCCGTAGAAGGAACAACGGTCAGCCAGGTGCTGGACCAGCTCGAAGGGGTCCACCCTGGTTTCAAGGAGCGTCTCCTGGACGCAGAGGGCGGGCTGCGGCGGTTCGTGAACCTCTACGTGGCCGACGACGATGTTCGGTTCCGTGAGGGGCTGGAAACCGCCGTGGCCGACGGAGACACGGTCTCCATCATCCCCGCCGTGGCCGGTGGCGCGGCCTGAGAGATTGGGTCCTGCGTTAGCAGTCTCGCCCTCCGGTTGCTAACGGCGCGTGGAGATGGTTTGCTGTTAGCACTCTCTTCCCGAGAGTGCTAACCGCATTCGTCATCCGTCTCCAGGGAGAACCCAAGGATGCCCAAGATCATCGCCTTCGACGAGCACGCTCGTCGGGCACTCGAGTCCGGCATGAATCAGCTTGCCGACGCCGTTGCTGTGACCCTCGGTCCGAAGGGCCGAAATGTCGTCCTAGAGAAAAAGTGGGGAGCCCCCACTATTACCAAGGACGGCGTCAGCGTCGCCAAGGACATCGAGCTCGAAGACCCGTATGAGCGCATCGGTGCCGAGCTCGTCAAGGAGGTCGCCAAGAAGACTGACGACGTCGCTGGCGATGGCACCACCACTGCCACCGTGCTGGCCCGTGCCCTCGTCCGCGAAGGCCTCAAGAACGTGGCCGCCGGCGCCAACCCGATGGACCTCAAGCGGGGCATCGAAGCTGGGGTAGAAGCCGCAGTTCAGGCCATCAAGGACCTCGCCGTCGATGTCGACGACAAGGACCAGATCGCCAAGGTCGCCTCGATCTCCGCCAACAATGACTATGAGATCGGCGAGCAGATCGCCGAGGCCATGGACAAGGTTGGCAAAGACGGCGTCATCACCGTGGAAGAGTCGAATACCTTCGGCATCGAGACGGACTTTGTCGAGGGCATGCGCTTCGACAAGGGCTACATCTCGCCGTACTTCGTGACGGACCCTGAGCGCATGGAGGCCGTCCTCGACGATGCCTACGTGCTTCTTGTGTCGTCGAAGATCAGCGCGGTCCGAGACCTTGTACCGGTGCTCGAGAAGGTCATGCAGGGCGGCAAGCCCCTCGTGATCGTGGCCGAAGATATTGATGGAGAAGCCCTCTCCACCCTTGTGGTCAACAAAATCCGTGGCACGTTCCGCTCGGTCGCCGTCAAGGCCCCCGGGTTCGGCGAGCGGCGCAAGGCCATGCTCCAAGACATCGCCATCCTCACGGGTGCGCAGGTCATCTCGGAAGATGTCGGCCTCAAGCTGGACAACACCACACTGGATCTCCTCGGCACGGCCAAGAAGATCATCATCACGAAGGATGAGACCACCATCGTTGAGGGTGGCGGCAACCCCGACGACGTCAAGGGTCGGGTCGCCCAGATCAAAGCCGAGATCGAGAACACCGATTCGGACTACGACCGCGAGAAGCTCCAGGAACGTCTGGCCAAGCTCTCCGGTGGTGTCGCAGTGCTCAAGGTGGGCGCCGCAACCGAGACGGAGCTGAAGGAAAAGAAGCACCGCATCGAAGACGCGGTCTCCACCGCTAAGGCCGCCATCGAAGAGGGCGTGGTGCCCGGTGGTGGTACGGCCCTCATTCGTTCACAGGCCGCCATCCTGGCGGTCGCCGCCACCCTCGAGGGTGACGTTGCCCTCGGTGCGCTCATTGTTGCCCGTGCGGTGGAAGAGCCCCTGAAGCAGATCGCCATCAACGCCGGCATGGAAGGTGGCGTTGTGGTGGCCAAGGTCAAGGAGCTCACGGGCAACCAGGGCTACAACGCAGCGACCGACGAGTACGGCGAGCTGCTCCCCGCAGTGCCAGATGCCGCCAAGGTCACCCGTTCGGCTCTGCAGAATGCAGCCTCGATCGCCGCCCTGTTCCTCACCACGGAAGCTGTCGTCGCCGACAAACCGGTGGAGAGCGCTGGCGGTATGCCCGGTGGAGGCATGGAGGACTACTGATCGGCCAAGCCGTTCAGGCTGTTTGATCAAACGGTGGCCGGTCTTTCGGGGCCGGCCACCGGCGCGCCTGGCCTGGGCCGACGGATGGTTGGGGCCGATAACACGGTATCGTTGATGCCATGCCTGATCCCCTCGTGCCTTCCACTGGTCTCGGGGTGCTCCACCTTTTCTGCACCCTCACCCCCCTCACTGATCGTGCCGCGGTCGAGGCCGCGGTGAAATCAGCGGAAGCCGACGATCTGCAGGTCGTCCCGGTTGCTGTGCTCGGCCATAAGGCGGATCTTGCCTTTATGGCTCTCGGCAAGGACCTCTGGCGCCTTCGGGCATTTCAGGCTGCCCTGACGGGTGCGGGGCTAGATCTGGTCGACTCTTACGTGTCGCTCACCGAATTGTCGGAGTACGCCAAGGGCTTGCCGGAGCAGATGGCGCAGGCCCGGCTCTATCCGGTGCTTCCGCCGGAAGGGATGACGGCATGGTGTTTCTACCCCATGTCCAAGCGGCGCGATCCGCAGCAGAACTGGTTTGCGCTGCCGTTTGATGAGCGCAAAGAATTGATGCACGAGCACGGCGTGTCGGGCCGGAAGTTTGCGGGACGGATCATTCAGCTCATCACCGGCTCCGCCGGGATAGACGACTACGAGTGGGGTGTCACCCTCTTCGCCCAGAAGCCAGATGATCTCAAAGAGGTCGTCTACACCATGCGTTTCGACAAGGCATCGACGGACTTCGCCGAGTTCGGGCCGTTCGTCACGGGCGCGGTCGGCTCGCTGGCCGAGGTGCTAGAGGTTGTCGGCCTCCCGGCCTGAAACTGTGTCGCGGTCAGGGTCGGGTGTAACGATGGCGGCCGTGTCGACAGATGAGGCCCTCGTTGTGTTGCGGACCGAACTGCGGCGACTTGGGTCGTTGGTGGTGGCTTTTTCTGGCGGAGCGGACTCCGCCCTTCTGGCCTGGGTGGCTACCGATGAGCTGGGCGCTGACCGGGTGCGCTGTATCACCGCCGTCTCCCCATCGCTCCCGGCCGACGAGCTCTCGGACTGCTCGGCTCTGGCTGCAGAATGGGGCCTGGCCTGGGACACCGTGACCACGACCGAGTTGGACATGCCGGACTATCAGGCCAATGACGGCGATCGTTGTTACCACTGCAAAGAGGCGCTGTCGGTGGCCTTGGAACCAATCGCAGCTGCGGCCGAGGCAACCATTGCGCTCGGTGTGAACCTGGACGACTTGGGCGACCACCGGCCGGGGCAACGGGCGGCGGTTGAGCACGGTGCGGTGTTCCCCTTGGTCACCGCTGGCTTCACGAAGGCCATGGTCCGTGAGGTTTCTCGGGGCCTTGGCCTCCGCACCGCAGACAAGCCAGCGGCGGCCTGTTTGGCTTCTCGTGTTCCGTACGGCACCCCGGTCACGCTGGGCGTGCTCCGCGAGGTCGAGGCGGCGGAGTCAGCACTTCGGCGTCTCGGGTTCGGTGAGCTCAGAGTGCGTCACTACCGCGACATGGCGCGCTTGGAGGTCCCGCTCGACCGGCTGGCTGATGTCGTCGCGGCGCGCTCAGAGGTGGTGGA
The DNA here is from genome assembly GCA_025353965.1 of Aquihabitans sp. Classification (GTDB taxonomy): domain Bacteria; phylum Actinomycetota; class Acidimicrobiia; order Acidimicrobiales; family Iamiaceae; genus Aquihabitans. The sequence continues at coordinate 33,971 of JANXNS010000221.1, read as the reverse complement.
CGCGGTTCAGGCTGCAGGGTATCGGTACGTGACCCTCGATCTCGAGGGGCTGCGATCCGGCAACCTTAACGCCGCTCTGCGTGACGAGAACGATACGTAACGTGGTTTTCTGCGATTTCTCGCTCAGTATGGTCATCTGACCGCTATTCGCGCTTTAGGTGCCCGCCTGGCCCGCCGATACCCCTGGCAATGGCTTATCGAGGCACGGGAAAAATCGCGGCGTTGGTCGTGGTCGGAGCGATGGGGCTGGGGGCGTGCCAGCCGGTACCGCCCACGACCTCGCTTGGCATTGGGGCTACTACCACCGCGACCACCACAACTGTTGTGCCTCCAACAAGCGGCTGGGCCCTGGTGGGCGGCGATGAATTCAACGGCAACGCGGTCAACTCGACCAACTGGAAGCCGTACCACAACACGTACGGCGATGGGAACCACGAACTGGCGTGCCTTACGCCGAACAACGTGGTGGAGAGCGGCGGCGCCCTGAGCATCACGGCCAAGAAGGAGCAGGTGACCTGCCCCGGTGGCAGCGTCCGGCAGTACACCTCAGGCTTCATTGGCTCCCGCGATGTTGGGAAGTACTTCCCCCGCTATGCCCGCTTCGAGATCAGGGCCAAGGTGCCCCACGCCCAGGGACTGTGGCCGGCGTTCTGGCTACGGCACCGAAATGGTGCCAGCGTGGCCGAGGTCGACGTGTTCGAGTACTTCCACTCCCAACACCCAGGCAAGGGGTACGCAACCCTCCACCTCGATGGCCGCAAGAACCTGTCCAAGGGCAGTGTCGGTTTCGAGTCGCCGTCATCGGTGTCCGGCTGGCACACCTGGGCCGTTGAGATTTCTCCGGACCCCAGCGGGGTGCGATTCGACTTCTTCATGGATGGCACCAAGTTCCATAGCTACGTCGACACGCAACACAACTGGGCCTCGGCCGACCCATCGGCCACCTGGGACATTGCCATCAACCAGGCGGTCGGAGGCGACTGGGTGGGCGGGCCCGATGACAGGTTGGGCTACCTGGCCAACCTGAACCGGTGTTCCATCAGCGGTGCCGCGCCGACGGGCTGTACTACGACCGGGATCAACCGAGTCGATTGGGCCGATCACGCCGATGCCACCTACGCCATCGACTATGTGCGGGTGTTCGTCCGGCCCTGACGCGGTGCATGGCCTGGCGTCCGGGCTTTACGGAAGGCCGGTGATCTTGAGGTCGAAGCCGCTGGTGGGTTGCGACCTGTAGTTGAGGTGAACCTCGACGGCGATGGTGTTGGCGCCGGTGCGGAAGGCGCTGGAGGCGACGATGAGGCGGACCGGTATGTGCCTGAGGGTCGTGGCGGGAGCGACCCCGGCATAGGTCTCGCTGGTGATGGGGCCGGTGGGCATGTTGGAGCGGCCGACTTCTACTCCGTTGACGTAAACGACGGCTCCGGCGTTGCGAATGAGGTCGAGGGCCATGGTGGAGAAGTCGGTGGGATTGTCGATGTTGATGTTGGCCCGGTAGTAGCTGGTGAGGGGGTGGCTGCCGGTTGTTGTGGTGGTGAGGGTGGCTTTGGGGGTATCACCGAAGCCGAGTTCGCCGGGGCCGCTTTGCCAGCCGGTGGTGTCGTAGTTCTCGCCTTTCCAGCCGACGATGGGGGCGGCAGTTTGGTACCACCATGTCCAGGTACTCCCGAATGCCAACAAGTTCGGGTTGACGGCAACCAAGGTCTCCCGTGTGTTGGATGTCGCCAGGTTTCCGGCGGCGTCGAAGGCCCTGACCACGTAGGCGTAGTTCACGGTCGTGTCGACGGCATCGGTGTAGGTGGTGGCCAGCGGGCCCACGATGGCGATGATGGTCCCGTCTCGGACTACTTGGTAACCGGCGACGCCCGTTTCATCGGTGGACGGGGTCCAGGACAAGGCGACCGCGGCCGTAACCCCGGTGAGCGAGAGGGTGGGGGCCGAGGGCGCCAGTTGGTCAGTGGTGGAGCCGCGGGTAGTGGCCTGAAGGTCGAGGAAGACCTTGCTGGTGGCTGCGGTCCAGCTGTGCACCTCGACCGCAAGCGTGTTTTGACCGGTCACCAGGAGGCTGCCGGGGACGCCGTAGGCCTTGGCCCGGGCTTCCTCGGCGGCGCTCATCAGGGAGGACGCCGATGTCGTCGCCTGCAGTGCTCCCGCAGGCAGGTTGGTGCGGCCAACTTCTACGCCATTGACGTACAACGCGGCGCCCTGGGCTACTCGGGCCTGGAGCTCAAGGAGCTTCACCTGGGATGCGTCGACCACGTCGAAGGTCGTCCGGAAGTAGGAGGTAACCGGGCGGAGGCCACCACCGATGGTGGTTGCCTGGGTGCCATCCCAACCGAGCGCAGCGGCCCCGGTGGAGAACGCGCTGTCGTCGAATGAGCGGTTCCGCCATCCGGTACCAAGGTCGGTGCCGTTGGCCAGGTACCTCCAGGAGGAACCGAAGGCAATCGGCGTGGCCAGTATGGAGGCAGAGCCGTTGATCGTGATGGGGGCCGGGCTAGCCGAGCGATTGCCGCGGGGGTCGGCTGCTCGCACGGTGTATCGGGAGGGCCCACCATCGCTCGAGGTCGTGGTATCGGTGTAGGAGGTTCCGTAGACCGTGGCGATCACCCGGTCGTTGCGGTACACGTCGTAGGAGATGGTGCCGCCGCTATCGGTGGAGGCGCCCCACGCGAGCCCGACTTCGCTTCCGCTGACCGTGGCGGACAGGTTGGTTGGTGTGGTGGGCACGACGGCATCGGTGGGGCAGAAGCGGGCGAACCCGCCGAGGTAGTCGGTGGCGGCATTGCCGGAGTAGGCACCGCGCACGAGGTCTCCGCCGACCCACAGGCATTTCCGGGAGTCTTGGGAGATGGTCCAAATGCCATCGTCGTTGGTGCCCTTGGTGCCGTTGGGGTACCACGTGGTGTCGTACTCGAAGGTCGTGGCATTCCAACGACCGATCATGCGGATCGGGTCCACCGCCCGGAAGTCTTGTGGGCTGCTCCAGTTATTGGTGCCGGAGTAGGTCCGGTTCATGCAATGGCAGGAGGCGTAGGCGTAGCCGTCGTACGTCTCGATCGCTTGGAAATCGCCGCCGCTCTTGGTGATGTGCGAGTCGATCAGGTTGGTCCGATTGTGGTCATACATCTGGAACGTGTGTTGGGCGCCGCCGACCAAGATGTTGTCGCCTGACTCGGCCACCGCCTGCTGGTAGGCGTTGGTGCTCGGGGTTCCCGTGGACCGGAGGTAGGGCCCGATACCCGGGACCACGGCCCCGGTGGTTGCATCAGTGATGCCGTAGAAGCCTTGGTTGGTGTCGCCGTTGACGGAGTTGAAGAAGCCAGCCAGGTAGACCCGGTCCCCGGCAGCTGCCGCCCGCACGCGAACGGCGGAGGCGAAGATCTGTGGGCGCCAGTTCCCGGGGTTGCCGGTTGCGGCGGACACGTTGATGGCATTGGTGGTGGTGGTGACGTTGGAGGTCCCGCCTTTGACGGTGTTGAATCGGCCGGTGGCATAGATCCAGCCGTCGTGAAGGTCGAGCCCGCGCACCAGTGCCCGTCCATTGGTGCTGCCGAGATTGACGTTCCATGTATTGCTGACTGCGCCGGTGATGGGGTCGAGCGCGGCAAGCCCGCTGGTGCCGGCAACGCCGTCGACGGAGGTGAAGTCTCCGCCGATGATGAGCTTGCCGTCGTCGGTCATGGTCATGTCCCAGACCCGGCCGTCGATGGTGGGTCGGAAGGTGGAGATCCAGTTGCCGTCAAGGTCGAAGGCCGCCAGGGTGCGCTGAGCGATGGGGGTAGCGGTGGGGCCTTGTTGGACGCCGGTAAAGCGGCCGCCTACGTAGACCCGGTCTCCGTAGGCCTTGACCGCCATCACGTTGGCTTGCCACGGGGTGACCGACGCCTCGTCGGTGTGGTTGTAGCCAGTTACGCCCCAAGGGGCGAGCTCGGAGCGATTCTTGAGCGAAGGCACCTTGGCCTCGGGGGCGAAGCCGGTCACCGGGATAGGAGCGAACCCAGCGACAGAGTTGTCGATCTGCGGGCGCAGCCATACCTGGGTAAAGGGCAGCGGCGAGCCCTCGGTACCCGCGGTCCAGAGGTAGTTGCTTGCACGGTTGGATCCACCGTTGACGCCGGTGCCAAACGAGAAGCCAGCCTGGTTCTGGTGGCTGGTCCACCGGAAGGTAAAGAGGCGTTTCGTGCCCTCGGTGGTGCTCAGTTGGTTGGTGCTTTGTCCGGTAACGCTGGACGCCGTGTCGTAGGTATTGGAGCCGTTGAACGTGGTGCCGTCGATGACAATCTTGTTGAGTATTTGGGCGGCGGAGAGGTTCCAGGTCCAAGTGCGGGCTTTGGGGTAGAGGCGGTAGTCCTGACGGGCGGTGCCGTCGGTGGTGGTGGCGCGTTCGAGGCGGATGCCGTCGGGGAGGGTGGAGAGGTTGGTGTTGTTGATGAGGCCGTTGATGGTGGTGGTGTCGAGGGCGGCCGGGGCGAAGGCGTTGGGGCCGTTGGGGGTGTCGCGGATGGTGGCAGGGCTGCCTTGGCCGCTGGGGCTGAAGGTCCAGCCCTTGCGGCCTCGTGCGATGAGGACCCAGCCACCGCCGTTGGTGGTCATGTCGCAGTAGTACTGGGCGGGGCGGTCTTGGGCGGGGGTGAGGAGCCAGTAGGTGCCGTTGGTGCTGGTGGGGTAGTGCTGTTTGATACCCCAGCAGGAGGCGCCAGCGGTGGTGGAGGTGGTGCCGTCTCCGGCCAACGCAGTGGTGGCGTTGGCTTGGTCGGAGCGCAGTGCCGCGGTGACCGGGACCACCGCCAGTAACGCCAGGAAGGCGATGCCGGCGATAGTCCACTTTCGATTGGAAACGCGCATACAAGGACTCTCTGTCCGTCGAGGCGCCTAGAGCTTAGAGAAGATCACGCAACGTGACAACCCACCCGTCTTGGTGACGGAGTGTGGTTGGATGCGTTATGCGGCCAGTGTCCGGTAAGCCTTGACGAACGATTGCGTGGTGAACGCCACCATTATCACCAAGAGCGCGCCGTAGAGCCCAAGGAACATCTTGGGCACCGCCAGCGTGAGAAAGACCAGGCAAAGTGTGCCGTAGTCCATGGGCAGCAGCACCCAGGAGCGCAACACCGACCCGGCCCCAGTTGTCCTTGCCGGCCCTGTTCCCCGAGCAGGCTTGGCGCCAAGTTGGTCGCGGAGCATCATCCCGAAGAAGAACGTGATGTTCACGACGCCGAAGGCTAGGGGGATGGCTAACCAGCGGTTGCTGCCGAGGTGGCCGAAGCGGAACAGCGACACCGCCACGGCGGCATGAAGCGACGAGGTCTTGGCCACGTCGACCACGTGATCGAGCCATTCGCCGGACGGCTTTGCCCCGCCGCGCACTCGCGCTAGCTGACCGTCGGCCGAGTCGAAGGCGTAGCCCAGAAGGAGCGAGCACGCTATGGCCACCGCAACAAACCATGTTGGGCGCACCACGCTGAGCGCACCAATGGCCAGAAAGGAGAAGCCAGCGCTGAGCGCGGTAAGGAGGTTTGGGGTGAGTCCGAACCCATAGCCGATGGCAGCGAGCCACCCGCCCATGCGCCGATTCACGAACCGCAGGTATGCGGGGACCCCGACGGTGCTCTTCTGGGCGCCAGAGAGTTCGCCCAGCGCGTGCTGAACACGCAGGCGGAACCCCTGCGCCTGCGTGAACTCGTCTGCTGGGCCACCAGTCATCCGGCGAGCGTAGGTCAGGCCTGGGTGGCTCCTGACCCTAGGGTTCTGGGCCATGGCTGCACCACGAGTCGGGTACGCACCCGGTGTTTACGACATCTTCCACGTCGGACATCTCAATATCTTCCGGGAAAGCCGCCAGTTCTGCGATCACCTCATAGCCGGGGTGATCTCCGACGAGATGGCCCAACGGTCCAAGGGTGGCCTTCCGGTCATTCCGTTGGCGGAGCGGCTCGACATCGTGAGCAGCATTCGCTTTGTCGACGAAGCTGTGGTGGAGGACGTACCTCACAAGCTGGAGATGTGGGAGCGCCTCAAGTTCGACGTGATCATCAAGGGCGACGACTGGAGAGGGACCGACAAGGGCGACAAGCTCGAAGCAGACTTTGCCAGCGTCGGTGTCGAGGTTGCCTACCTCCCGTACACACAACGCACGTCGAGCACCATGCTCCGCGAGGTACTTCAGGCGGTGCTGGACGGGCGCTGACGCCCCTCGCGGTGCGAGATGCCCACGGCCAAGCCGAGCACGATCACGTGCGGCAACATCCCGTAGTACGGCACCTCGATCACGGCGATCACGATGCTCAGGTGGGCCCACCACCCCAGCGGTGTGCGGACCATGCCGGAGCGAAACGTCTCGATGGCCAGCCATCCGAGAAACAAGGCGAGGCCCACAAAGCCGTGGATGAACATCAAGTACCAGAGCAAGCCGTGGGTGCCGACGGGGGGCGAGTTCTTGTAGTAGTTCGTTTTCCGCGGGACGCCGTTGCCCACGAGTGGTGATTCCACCGCGCCCCTCCAGGCGTCTACGTAGAGCTCAGACCGGGCTTCGTTGGAGTTTCCCGACCCGCCGAGGCGGTCCTGCACCAGCGATCCCGCCGGCGTGACGACGAGCAAGATGCCCACGATGACGACGGCACCGAAGAGCACAGCCAACGCGCCGAACCGGCCGCGGAGGGCCTTACGGGCGGCGAAGTAGACGAGGCCCACGATCAGCCCGATCCAAAGGCCGCGGTTGGCCGAGGTCAAAATCGGGATCACGCTGGCGGCCAGCAGGGCCAGCCCAATTTTCCGACGTTTGGCGTTGACGTCGATGAGCCAGGACCGTACGAAAAACGGGGTCAGGATGCCGACGGCCGCGCCCCAACTGTTGGCCGCGGCCCACGGTGCTGCCGGCCGAGAGAAGGCTCGCTGTAGGAAGTCCTGGTTATCGGCCAGGTGCCAATCGCTGATGCGCGCCAGGAAGTCGATCCTCCCGATCGGGCCGAGGAGCATGCTGAACGGTGACGGCATGTCCAGATGGGGCAACACTTGGGCGAGGTACCCAAAGGCGATGGTGGTGATCCAGAGTGCCGCTAGCCAGTCCACGATCTGCGAGGTGGGCACCTGCTTCTCGCTGATGTTGGCCACCCAAACCACCGCGGCCAGACAGCCCAGAAAGAGCGAGAAGCGGTAGGCGAAAATGGGCAGGGCACTGAGTGAGAAGACCACGGAGAAACTGAGCGGGATCCACAAGACGAAGAGGACCAGCGGGACGGTGGACCACGGAAAGCGGGTCTCGCGGTGAAGGAAGATTCGCGCCGAGAACACCACCGCGGCAATGGGCCACACGACGCCGTGGACACCGAACAGAAACGCCAGCGGCATGCCCACGGTTATGGCCCACAGCGGCCAAGTCGCTCGGTTAGGTCGCAGGGTTCGCCGGTTAGGCCTGGCCACGGGAACCCCGGCCTCGGGGAGGTCCAGGGGCCGCGCAGTGGTCACGTCCAGACGACCTCGGTGATGGTGACGTCGGCCTCCGTCAAGGCCCGAACGGTGTGCTCGATCTCTTGGGTGTCGTTGCCTTCGACGATGACAGCCGTCTTGGCCACCCATTGACCGAGGGCGGCTCCGGCGGCATTGTGGATGGGGGTGGCCGCAACGAATACCACGGCGTCGAAGCCTTCTCGTCCAGCCCGGGTGATCAGCGCTTCCACCACGGCTCGGCGCAAGAGACCGGAGGCCTCAGCTGAGCCACGGGGCCGCAGCCAGGTGACCATGGGAGCGGCTAGGCCGACGCCCGCACCGGCGACATCGGGAAGGCTGGCGGGTCCGGTGATGGACGGTCCGGTAATGAGATCGGTGAACGACGTGATCACATGAGCCTGTCGAAGCTCGCGTTCGGATGATCCGGCCAGCACGAACAAGGTGGGGATCCCGGCAAAGGTGAGGCTGGAGGCCAATTCTTCGGCCAAGGCGACCGGTGGTTCCCTGCGGGTACCAACAACGAGGACGGATGCGGCGCGCCCCTTGGAGCTGTTGCCTGCCAATTCCACGGCGAGGCGGTCTATGGCGGCGTCTACTTCCGCAGGGCCAGCCTTGGCCCCCGTCGCGGTGGGCATGACCCGCATGTTGGCACCGGGGGCGAGCTTCTCCACGGTGCGGCGGCCCCCGCCACGGCTGTCCCGCCGGTCCACGATCAGGGCAACGACTAGACCCATGATGACCACGAGGCCAAAGACGCCAACGCCCATGCCGAGGGCCTTCTTGGACAGGACTGTCTTGGGGAGCAGCGCCTTGCGAACGAGGGTCCCGGAGGTAATGGCGAGGTCCTCGTAGCCGGCCTTCTTGTCCAGCAACGCGTTGTAGGCCTGCTGGGCTTCCCCGGCGGCCGTGGCGGCGGCCGTGCGCTCTGGGGTACCGGATTCGGTGCCGTTCAGTGTGGTGTTGGCGGCGTCGAGCACGTCCTTGGCCTGGGAGATGTCTTCCGCCAACGCGGCCAGCTTTTTATCTCGGCTCGCGGTGGCCTCGGCGGTACCTACGTCAATGTAGGACTGGGCGATGGCGTTCACGATGTCTCGGGCCTTGGTGGCCGAGGCGGACTGGTAGGTGAGTTCCAGCACGCGTGAGTTGTCTTTGCTGGTAACGACGAGCGGGCCGAACAGACTGCGATTGTCGCCCGGGAGTTTGAGTTTCCTTCGCACCGCATCGCCGACCCCGTCGGCCTTCATCTTGTCGGATTCGGTTCCGAGGTCGATGGTTTGGAGCGCGGGTGTCGAGCTCGCACTGCTGGGGTCCGACTTCAGTATCTCGACCTCAACGCGGGCGGTGGCGCTGTAGTTGGGCGGCGCCGCACTGAACACGAGGTACCCGGTCACCAAGCCGAGGATGACCGCGCCGAGCATGATGGCGGACCGGCGCCGAAGCAGGCCGACCACGTCGGCCAGGCGAAAGCCGGATTCGAGTTCGCTCATCAGACAGATCCTTGTGCGGGCAGTGCCGCGTCGTTGGGCCCAGGGGTTGATCGGCGGCGGATGCCGGACCACCAGGAATCCAGGTGCATTGGGGACCTGAAAATCCAGAGCCCAGCCCCGTACAGGACGCCGCCGATGCTACAAGTGGCCAGGAGGCCGACGAGGTCATCTCCATGGGTGAGGCGAGCGGCCACGCCAACGGCACCGACGGTGAGCGCCGAGATGGCCACGCCCAAGAAGGCAGGGCGGCCAATCGTGCGTAGGCCCATAGACCAGTTGGTTTGGTACGTGTGGATGATTGCCGCCACCACGATGCTGGCTCCCCACACGATCCCGGCGGCGGTGAGGCCATAGCGGGGAACGAAGATGAGGTTGCCGCCAATGTTCACCACGAGCACTATCAGGGTGACGATCATGGCCTGGCGGCTCCTGCCGGCCATCAGGATCACCGCTCCAGCTGGGCCCGTTGGGGTGCTGATCAGCATGGCAATCGATAGAGCGATGAGTGCCCCCTTGGCCTGGATGACCTCGGGGCCAAACACCGTGAGCAGCGGGGTGGGGAACAGCAACGTGATCAGGTAGATCGGCCACATCACGGCCACCTGCCAACCGCCCACCACCTGGACCAGAGATGCGGCTTCGGACCGTTTGCCTACGGCCAACAGTCCGCTGAGGCGAGGAGAGATCACCTGGACCAATGCATCGGCTGCGAACAGGCCGGGCAGGAGATATCGGGTGCCGGAGGCGTAGATGCCCGCCGCAGTGGTTGACATGATGGCGCCCACCAGCACCGTGTCGAACCAGTTGATGATCACATTGGATGATTGGGCCACTGCTCGGGGCCCGGTATAGGCCCAGAATTCTCGGCGCATGATCGGAGTGGCCGGGGTGGGGGGTGCCCCCGATGCAGCCACGGCCCGTTGGACTCGCCGATACAGCGACAGGCTGGACAGAGCCAGGGCGGGCACGTTGCTGGCGGCCCATGCGGCCCCTACCCCGCGGGGTCCCATACCCAGGGCGGCCGCCCCGCCGGCCACGATCGGGAGCGAAAGGGAACGGCCAATCTTCTCGATCAGGACCTGCGGCAGCATGGTGTCGAAGCCGCGTGTGGCCTGGACCACCACGGCGTGGAGCGTGGCAAAGGGGACGAAGATCACCATGGTTCGCAGGACACCGGTGACTTCGTCGGCCCGGGTACCGCTGGCAAAGATCTCGGCGAGCTGCGGCGCAGAAACCCACAGCACGGCGGTGACTGCCAGGCTCAGCATGGCGACGGGGACGAGGGCAATGTGGATAGCGGCCGGAATGTCTTGAGCCCGGTTGGTGGCCCTGAGGTGGCTGATAGCGCGCACCAAGCCAGTGGAAGTACCAATACCAGCCATCACGGTGACGATGTTGAAGGTGGCGATGGCCACCACCACCACGCCTGCGGCGCGTACCCCGAGGGAGCGGTTGAGGACGATGAGCAGGACGAACCCGGACAGGCCGTAGATCACGGCCCCAATGAGGTTGGCGGCACCACCACGGGCCACACCGGCGACGAGGGACGCGGAGGCACCCGGTGCCGGACGGAGGTCCCCCGGCTCGGTGGTTGCCATGGTCAGATACCCCGCCCGCGCTTATTCAAGAAGGCGGAGACTTTGGCGGCGGGAACCCCGGCCACCACGGCGAGCGCAATGGCCGCACGCGGCTCGCGCCCCGACCATTTAAGTGTGGTGCGGATCTGGCGCAGGGCATCGGCTCGTCGTCCCTGGGCGGCGATGGCCACGGCGATTTGGCCTTCTACTCGGGCCCGACCTCGCGGTTCGGTGGAGAACTCGGGGTTGTCGGCCAACACTTGGCTCAGGGCCGCTTCCCAGTCGGGCCATTGGTCGCGGAAATGCGATTGCCCAATCCAGCGCATCTGCAGCAGCGGTTCGGGCGAGACGGGGACCGGGGCGTTGCGGGTGGCCCGTAGCATCCACTCGTAGTCCTCGGCGTAGCCGCCGGGGATGTGCTCGTCGAGTGGGCCGATGGCCCCCCAGAAGGCCGTGGCTCGAACCATGGCCGTGCCCATATAGGCCTCCATCCGTCGGGTGCGGAGCAGATCAACGTGGTGGAGTACCCCGTCTACCCCGCGGCGGGGGATGATCTGCCCGTCGATGAGGACTTCCAGTCCCGATGAGCAGACGTCGGCCCCGGTGGCCGCTAGCAGGGCGAGTTGGGTACGGGCTTTCGCCGGGAGCCAGAGGTCGTCATCGTCGCAGAATCCCAGAAAGGCCGCGGTGGCGGCAGCGGCGCCACAGTTGCGGCTTCCGGGCAGCCCCGGGGTACGGCTGTTGGCCAGGATTCGGACGGTTCGGTGCGGATCATCAGAGGCGAGATCCCACTCAGGCTCGGTCTTGTCCCACACCACCAGAATCTCGATGGGCTCGGCAAGGTCCTGATTGCGAATGGCCGAGATGGCTTCGCGCAGCTGAACCGGGCGGCTGTGGGTGGAGATGACCACGCTCAAGGCGAACGGTGCCTGGTCATATCCCGTTGTCCCGCTGGTCACCCGAGCTCCTGTCTGGTCAAAGTGCGTGGAGCCTATCGGCGGGCATCTGTCGACCCTGAAGGCTTGCGGCCCGGTAGGCGGCGGTGTCGGTCACCCGGTAAAGCGGGAGGCGTAGGGGTAACTGGTGCGGAGATAGTCGACCAGGGCGACCTGGCTCTTGGCCTGGCTGGCGCTGATCTCGCCGGGGGTGGGCGCCTCGCGGAGGAGCCCGAACCAGGTGCTGATGACCCGCACATCGGTGGCCGTCCGGGTCTTGGATCCGGTGGATTCAGTGAAGAACACCAGCACGTCCCCCCGGGTGGTGCCGTGGGTCAGGAGGTTTACCCACCGTGCCCGCTGGGTGGGGGTGGATGCCTGGCCGAGGGCAGTGGAGTACAGCCGGGCCACGTAGGCGTCGTCGCTCAGGTTGGCGTAGCTGGCCGAGAAGTACGGGGCAATGTTGGCCAGGCTGGTGTGCCAACGGAGCCCCACGGAGATCCGCAAGCTGGATGTTGAGGGGTTGCGGCCCAGCCCGGATTGGTAGAGGCGGGTGATCGCTCCCGCATTGTCTTGCCATGCCCGGTTCGCGGCTAGTTGGGTGATGAGGGTGGAGGGGGCCGAGTTGCGGAGCGCAATGGTCCAGCCAATGGACTCTGAGCCGGACGGGTTTCGGTTGAGGAAGTCCGCGTATTGGCGTCGGATGAAGGCAGTGCCGGTGGGGTTGAAGGGTCCGAAGCGCCGTTCCAGCCCGATCCAACTGCTGGCCGACGTGAGGCGGCCATAGACGCCGGGTTTGCTGGGACGGGCACAGCCGAGGCCCCACGAGACCACGCCCGCCAGGCGCACGCTGTTGCCAACGGGCACGACGATTGGCCCGCCCGAGTCTCCCTGACAGGTGTCCATGCCGCCGCTCAGTGGCCCCGCGCAAAACATCGATTCGGCGCGGAATTCGTATCCCTCCAACGCGTCGGGATCCGGCGATTGCGGGTAGGCGCTGGCGCAGGTTTCGTCGGGCTGGATCGGCACACCGACGAAGCGCGCCACCGGCTCTACCGATTGCGCCTGCTCGGCGGTGATACCCCAGCCGATCGCGGTGGCAGTGACGCCGGCATTGTCTAGAGCCTGCTCGCTGGGCGACAGGCCGATGACGGTGATGGCCGGGGCATTGGTGGGATGGGTGAGCCGAAGGAGGGCGAAGTCAAAGTCGTTGGCCTCCCCCGTGTAGCCCGGGTGGCGGTAGACGGCGGCCACGGGCAGCCGCTGACCGCCACTGTTCTCGAGGAGCGAGTTGGTGCCGGTGAGCACATCGAAGGTGTTTGGATCCAGCGGCTCAAGCGTGCTGGCAACGACCACGCAGTGGGCGGCGGTGAGCAGCCAAGATCGAGAGAGCACCGTCGCCCCGCAATGGAACCCTTGGGTGCGGCTCGCCCCCCGGTAGATCACGGCGGCAGCCCAGGGAAATTGACCCTGCGTGGTGATGGACCCGCCGACAACCCGAGGGGAAACGGGTGGTGGGCTTTGGGCGGCGACCGTGTTGGCCACCGCCAAGGTGATGGTGAGGATCAGGGTGGTTGCAATGAGGTGGGGGGAGCGACGCATCGCAGGCCAGGTTACCGCGGCGGCGTCTCAGGTTTGGCCCGGTCGATCGATTCGAACACCGAGAACGCCCGGATGATCACGGGCCCTCGTTCCAGGTCATGGCAGTAGGTTCGTCCCCATGGGCCGCGATGCCAACTCCGATGCCGAGTTCCTGGCGGGCTATGGCACCCTGCTGGCCGATGGGGTTTGTGCGGCGCTCGGGCCATGGGTGTCTCGCTGCGTTGCCTTGCGGGCCGATCAGTGGCGCCCGGGTTCGGCGGCGCCGTTGGCGGAGGCGGCGGCCGCGGCTGGTGAGCGAGCTGCCCGTGAGGTCGGCCAGGAATTGCGGGACCTCCTGGCCACCGATGTGGACCAGCAACGCACCGGGCCTTTGGCGGTGCTGCGTGGTGCGGTGCGATTTCCCACTGCGGTTCTGGTCGGTGCGGGGGTGCCAGCGGTCGTGCGTGATGAGTTTTTGGAGCGGGCGTTTCCCGGCGACGTGTATGAGTTGGCGGTTGCATCGTTTGCGGATTTGGACCCTGCGCTGCACGAGCCGGGTTTGGTTTGGGGCGCGGCCAAGGCCCATGTGGTGCTGGCCCGGCGCCGGCAGGAGGGTCTCCGATGATTGAATCGGAGGACCAGCGGCGCCGGCCAAACCGGGTGGTGGCGTTCGTGCCGGACCTCATGGACCGGTCCCGCCTCGGCCGGCTAGGTGCGATCCCAGTTGTGCACGTGTCCGGCCCCGCGGCTCTGGCCGCGGAGGCCCGAGATGGCGACCTTGTTGTGGTCGACCTGTCTCGGCCGGGCGTGATCGAAGGACTTGGTCAGGTTGCGGGGGAGATCGTGGCCTTCGCCAGCCACGTCGACACCGAGCTGCTGGAACGGGCGCGGGCGGCGGGTTGCGCCGAGGTGTTGCCCCGGTCGCGGTTCTTCGCCACCCTCGCCGGTCGGGTTGGTGGCGTTAGCGAGTGACCCAGGAGTCTGGCTCGGCGGCCAACGCTTCCACGTCGGCCACCAGTTGGCCGTCGCGTAGGTCGGCCAAGGTGACCCGTTCAAGAACGGCCCGGAGGTTGGCTCGCACGGCCACCCAGGCTCGTTGGAGTACTTGGAGGTCATCGGGGTAGTCGAGGGCGTCGGGGCGTTCACCCCGCACGTCGGCCAGGGGGCCTTCTGCGGCGCGGATGATGTCGGCCATGGTGATTTCGTCGGGTGGGCGGGCCAGCCAGTAGCCGCCGTCGGCCCCGCGGACGCTGCCTACGAGTTGGCTGCGTTTGAGGTCCGCCAGGATGTGTTCAAGGAATTTGGACGGGATCGCTTGGGCGTCGGCAATGGCTTGGCGGGTCAGCGGGGTGGGCCGGTCGTCCCCGGTGGGGTAGGCCCGGGCTAGTTCGATAGCGGCCCGGACGGCGTAGTCGACCTTGGCGGTGGTGCGCATCTGACGGGTGCAGTCCTAGCTGTCGAAGCGCTGCCAGCCGGCGTCAGTGATCGACCTCGGCTCGAAGAACAGGCAAAAATCGGGGCAGGCGAACGGCGTCTTTTCGTTGGCATCGACGCGGCACCGCTGGATCTGTTCCCCGGTTGGGGTGGTGCGGGTGGAGTAGTGGCGACAGTCCTGGCGAACAGCCATGTACGGAGTCTCGCACGCCGGCCCAACGCCCGGCGCGCCGATGCCGGGCCTCACCCCACTACTGTGCGCGCATGGCAGATCGTTTGGTGGTGATCGGTGGCGACGCGGCCGGGATGACAGCGGCCACCAGTGCGCGGCGGGGGCGCCCGGACCTTGAGATTGTTGCCCTCGAGCAGGGGTCCTACACCTCGTACTCTGCCTGTGGGATTCCATACCTCGTCGGCGGGGCGGTTGAGGCGCTGAACGATCTGGTGGTGCGCACCCCCCAGGAATTCCGCGATCGGCACCGCATAGACGTGCGTATCCGTCATCAGGTGATGGGCGTTGACCTGGACGCCCGCCGGGTTGAGGTGCGGGCCCTGGATCAGAGCCGCACGTTCAACTTGGGCTTCGATCTGCTGCACATTGCCACCGGGGCCAAGCCCATTCGGCCAGATCTTCCGGGCATAGATGCCCCCTGGATCTACGGCGTGCAGAACCTCACCGATGCCGCCCGGTTGCTCGAAGCCGTAAAGGACAAGCCCCGGCAGGTTGTTGTGGTTGGCGGTGGCTACATCGGGCTCGAGATGGCGGAGGCGTTCGTGGACCGGGGGGCTCAGGTCACCCTCGTCGACGGTGCCCCGCAGCCCATGCGGACCGTCGATGAAGACCTTGGCGCCAAGCTGGCTGACGTGCTGCGCCGCTATGGGGTCGATGTGCGCTGCGGTACCGCGGTGGAGGGTTTCGGGGACCACGTGGTCCACACCGCCAATGGGAACATTCCCGCCGATCTCGTGGTCCTTGGCCTTGGTGTCGCTCCGGCTTCGGGTTTGGCGGCGGACGCCGGGTTGGACCTTGGTGTCAAAGGCGCCATTCGGGTGGACCATCGTCAGCGGACCAGTGCTCAGGGCGTCTATTCGGCCGGTGATTGTGCCGACACGTTCCATCTGGTCAGCCGGGAACGGGTCCACATTGCGTTGGGCACCGTGGCCAACAAGACGGGTCGGGTGGCCGGCGCCAACTTGGGTGGCGGCTACGCCTCATTCCCGGGGGTGTTGGGCACGGCGATCACTCGCATCTGCGAGGTCGAGGTGGCCCGGACCGGCCTGAGTCAGGTGGAGGCCAAGGCGGCCGGCATAGACGTTGTGGTCGGCACGGCCGAGTCCACCAGCCGAGCTGGGTACTTCCCGGGCAACCTCGCCGTTACCGCGAGGGTGTTGGCCGAGCGAGGGACCGGCCGCCTGGTCGGCGCCCAGATCATTGGGGCTGATCGCGTGGGCAAGCGCATCGACACCATGGCGGCGGCCATTGTTGGTCGCCTCAGCGCGGCCGACATGCTCGACCTCGACCTCGCCTATGCGCCATCAGCGTCGCCGTTGTGGGACCCGTTCCAGGTGGCCGCACAAGAGGCCGCCGCTGCGCTGACGGCACGTCCCACCCGTTCCTGACTTCTCGCTGGACACTCGTGACCCTCGCCGACGACCTTGACCGATTTCGTGCCGACACGAGCCTTCGAGGTATGGCGTTCTCCGATGCCTGGCGGGGTGCGGTGGACCCCTGGCTGATCGAGCGGTTCGACGCGGCGGCGGCCGAGGTGGGGGCGGAGGGCCTGGCCCTGGTGGCCGTCGGCGGGTTCGGACGGGGAGATCTCGCTCCGGCTTCCGATCTGGACCTTTTGCTCCTGCACCGCTCAAAGACGGTGCCGGCAGAAGTAGCAGAGAAGCTCTGGTACCCAGTTTGGGACGAAGGCCTCAAGCTGGGCCACGCGGTCCGGACGGTGGCCGAGGCGTTGGAGCTAGCCAGCGACGATCTCGATACCGCCACCTCGCTGCTTTCCTGTCGACACCTGGCCGGTGACGCAGAACTCACCGCGGAGCTGGCCACGTTGGCCCGCGCCCAGTGGCGGAAGAAGGCGAAGCGCTACCTGGCGATGTTGCGCACGTCGGTGGCCGCCCGTCAGGAGCAGGCCGGGGAGGTGGCCTTCCTGCTTGAGCCGGACCTCAAGGAGGGCCGCGGCGGGTTGCGAGACATCCATGCGCTCCGGTGGGCAGAACAGGGGCGAGGGGTACTGCAGGAAGGCGACACCGAGGCATTGTCCGCCGCGGAGCACGTGCTGTTCGATGCGCGCGTGGAGCTGCATCGCCTCACCAAGCGGGCCACAGAACGGCTCACCCTGCAAGACCAGGACAGCGTGGCCGAGGTGCTTGGTTGTACGGCCGACGAGCTCATGGCTGGCCTGGCCCAAGCGGCGCGCACGGTGGCCTGGATTGCCGACGAGACCTGGGACCGGGTGGGCGCCTCTATGAGCGCGGGTTCCAGCCTGTTGGGGTGGCGTAGCCGTGATCGGGCCCCGGGGTTGCTGGTGCGTGATGGGCAGGTACAGCTCGAATCGAACTGCGACCCGTCGACCCACCCGGAGCTGATCTTGTCGGCGGCCATTCTCGCCACCCGCAAGCACGCACGGATCAGCCGGGCTGCTCATGCGCAACTTGCTGCTCGAGCACCAATGCCGCCGGCGGTATGGCCGGCGGACCTCCGGGCTCGGTTCGTGGACGTCTTGGCCGGCGGCCACGAGGCAATCCGGGTGATCGAAGCGCTGGATCACACCGGGTTGTGGGAGCGGTACTTGCCGGAGTGGGCCGCAGTGCGGAATCGTCCGCAGCGCAACGCCTATCACCGCTTCACGGTGGACCGTCACCTGTTGGAGGCAACGGCCAATGCGGCGGCGCTGACCGATCGAGTGGAGCGGCCAGATTTGTTGTTGGTGGGTGCGTTGTTGCACGACATTGGCAAAGGCTTGCCCGGCGACCACACCGAGGTGGGCATGGAGTTGGTCGCAGTGATCGGGCCCCGGATGGGTTTCGACGCGGCCGACACGGCGATTTTGGTCGACATGGTCCGGCTGCATTTGTTGCTGCCCGATGTGGCCACCCGGCGCGACATTTCCGACGAGACCACCATTGCGTCGGTGGCCGATGCGGTCGGTGATCCGACCCGCCTGTACCTGCTGGCCGCCCTCACCGAGGCGGACTCGCTGGCTACCGGCCCGGCGGCGTGGGGGACGTGGAAGGCGGAGTTGGTTCGGGACCTCGTGCGGCGAGTGGATCACCATCTTGGGGGTGGGGATCTTGCCTCCCTGGTCATGCCGGAGTTCCCCGATGCCGAGCAGCGGGCGCTCATGGCCGCAGGGGAGACGGTGGTGCACGGCGAGGGAGACACGATTGTCGTTATCACCGCGGACCGCCGTGGGTTGTTCAGCCGGGTCGCTGGCGTCTTGGCCATCAATGGGCTCGGGGTGCGGGCGGCCGATGCGGCCACTGAGGGGGGTATGGCCATCGAGCAGTTCAAGGTCATCTCCAAGTTCGGGCCGATGATCGCGTGGGACCGGGTGGAGGATTTGGTTCATGCCGCGTTGGAGGAGCGCCTCGCCATTGAGGCCCGGCTGGCTGACCGGATTCGCACCTACCAGTCGCGAACGGTCACGCCTCGCCTGCCCCCGCCGTCGGTGCATTTCGACGACGCCGCGTCGCTCACCGCCACGGTGGTGGAGGTCCACGCGCCGGATCGTATGGGCCTGCTGTATCGGGTTTCGCGTGCGTTCGCAGAGTTCGATGTGGACGTGCGCATGGCCAAGATCCATACCCTCGGAGACATCGTGGTCGACGCCTTCTACGTGACCAGATCCGACGGTTCGCTGCTCATTAATCCAGCGGCTCGGGCGGAGCTGGAACGGGCGCTACTCCACGCCGTGAGCTAGCGGCCTGCGCCGTGGTGGGCCGCACCTAAGATCTCGCTATGGCGCGACCGCCCATCACAGAAACAGACCTGCTCCGTTGGGCGGAGGCCCTGTCGGGCATCGCCCGCACTGGCCTCGGTTTTACCGAGAGCCTCTACGAGCAGGAGCGCTTCGAAGAAGTGTTGGCGGTGGCCGCCGATATTCGCCACGCCATTGACACCGATGTGGATCGAGAGGCGCTGGTAGACGAGTGGCTCAAAGGCGTGGGCCAGGGCGTTCCTGGCTACGTGACCCCGAAGGTGGCGGTGGGTGCCGTGGTCGGCAACGACGCCGGAGAGCTGTTGTTGATCCAGCGCTCAGATTCTGGCATCTGGCTGTATCCAACCGGCTGGGCCGATGTGGGGTATTCACCCGCGGAGGTTGCGGTCAAGGAAGTGGCCGAGGAGACGGGGATCCATTGCGAGGTCATCGGGCTGATCGCGGTGCTCGACGGGCTACGGCTCGGGTTCACCCGGGTGCCGTTGTATTCGCTGGTATTTCTGTGCCGGGCGGTGGGAGGGGAGCTAGCCCCGCATCCGTTGGAGACGTTGGATGCGGGTTGGTTCGGCCGGGATTCGTTGCCTACGCCGTTGGCGGGTTTCGAACAGTGGGGCGAGCTGGCGTTCTCCGCCATCGAGGGCAACGGCGGGCCGGTCTGGTTCGACGAGCCCCGCGACCCACCGTGGAATAGCTAGACCCGACGCGCGCCCGCTAGGCGGTGGGCTTCATCGATTCGAGCATTGCCCCCATTTGGCGGTGGACCAGGTTCACCGCTTGGAGTGGGCGGATCATCACTCGAAATTCGATGATGCGCCCGTCGTCGTCGCACTCAATGATGTCGACGCCGTTGACGTACTTGCCCTCGACAGTCGTCTCGAATTCGAGGACGGCTTGGTGTCCGGACAGGACTTGTTTGGTGTAGTGGAAACCGCCTGCGCCATTGCTCACGTCGCGGTCGCCCGCGGGGCGCTCGCCCGGCAGTGTTTGGCCCGCAGCGTCGAGGTACAGCTTGGTGATGGCCTTGCCCTTTTGGGGCGTATAGACGATCGGTGAGTGGAATACGACGTCGTCGTGCAGGAGTTCGTCCAGCCCGCCGGGGAGTTGGCCACGCAGGTGTTGGTGCCAGTTCGCCACGGTTTTCTCAATCATGTGTGCTCCTTGGGTGGGTGCCCAGGTCAGGGCTTGGTGGCCTCTAGTACCAGCGTTTGGTAACGGTTCCAGCCGGCGTTGATCTGTTCTCCGTGGTGGTCGGCCTCGGCCAGTTCCGGGTCTTCGGAGTGGCCGACTTCGTACCGGGCAATGTTGGTGAGACCAGCGGTGGCGAGTTCCCGGGTGAGCATGGCTTCTGTGTAGAGGAACTGGTGGCCGTACCCGGAGAAGAGGCGGTTGACGGCCCAGATGGGGTCCGAGGCGTGGTCGGGATCGATGCCGTTGCGCAGGTTGGACTGGCGGACCAAATCGGCCACGTCGTCTCCCACCGGCCCGGCCAGCGCTATGACCCGGTCAAAGTCCGGGGTGGCAATACGGATGCGGCCGTCGGGCTTCAGCACGCGGGCGCATTCGGCCAGTATGTTGCGGCCAATGGGGTGGTCCACGTGCTCGATCATGTGCTCGGTGTGGATGCGGTCCACCGAGTTGGTCTCAAACGGGAACGGCTCAGAAGCGTCGAGGAAAACCACATCCGAGCGGGACGGGATGAGGTCGGTCGACAGCCATCCGTCGACCTTGGTCGGCCCCGAGCCGATCATCACCCGCAGCCGGTCGTTGGCCGCCATATGGCGTTTGATCTTGCTGGACCGCATGGCCCGTTGGGCCACAATCCAGCCGGACTGGGTGGTTTGGTTCAGGAACGGGGACCCGTTCACCAGTTCGCGGACGCGTCTTGCGGTGCCGGCCATGGGTGCGAACCTTACCGGCCCTTGTTCTGGGCCAAGTCAGTCGCCACGCAGGAACCGCTCAACCTCTTCTACCAGGACGGCAGGGTCTGAGGCGGCCAGGGCTTCCAGATCATCGTCGTCGGGTTGGCGACTGGCTTCTTCTTCCAGGCGGGCGACGTAGGCCGCAGTGTCGTCGTCGTCGGCGACCAACTCGTCGATTTGGCGCTCGTAGGCAGCGGTGGCGATTTGGAGGTCCAGGGTGGGGAGCGTGAGGCCGAGAACGGCGGCGGCCCGTTCGACCAGGGCCAGGGTGGCCTTGGGGGAGGGGGCGCCGGACACGTAGGTGGGTACGGCGGCCCAGAGCGACGCCGATGGCTGGTCGACCTGGTTGCAGGTGGCGTGAAGCACGCCGACGATGCCGGTTGGGCCCTCGTAGGTGGAGCGGGAGAGGTCCAGCCGCTCGATCAAAGCGGGGTCATCAGCGGTTCCGGTCACCGCGGTGGGCCGGGTGTGGGGCACGTCGGAGAGGAGCGAGCCGAGGGTGAGCACCAGCGAACAATCCAGTTCGCTGGCCGCCTCCAGGACGGCCTGGCAATAGGTACGCCAGCGCAAATGTGGTTCGTGGCCCACCAGGACGATGAGGTCGGTTCCGCCGTCGGTGGTGGCGGACCACAGTTCAGTGTCCGGCCAGGTGATGTGACGGCGGCCGTTGCCGCCGATCTCCACGATCGGGCGGGTGGTGGTGAAGTCGAAGAAGTCCTCGGCATCGATGGTGGCCAACAGCTCGGCCTGGTACCGGTCGGCCAGCCACCGGGCGGCCCCGGAAGCGGCATCGCCGGCATCGTTCCAACCTTCAAACGCGGCCACCAGGACGGGGCTGCGTAGCTCGGGACGATGGTGCCAGTGAAGCGGACTCACGTCGTTCACGCTATCGAGGCGGCCGAGGTACGTGGAGACCGATCCGTACGCTGGGCCTGGGGGGACATCCAGGCCCAGCGACGGTACGGCGGGCCGTCAGGCGACCCGTGCTTCGGCCGCTGGCGTCAGGGGAACGCCAGCAGGGCCGACGCTCTGCTGTACCCGCCGGACCATCAGGGCGGCCTGCAGGTGCGTGTCATGGGCTGATTCCAGTTCGGCCCGGGCGTTGGCGGCGGCTCCGGCAGCGCCGAAGCCACTGATGAAGAGGGTGAACCGTCGCATGGCTGTGAGGGTACGACAGCGGTGTTGCTGCCTGTCGTCGGCCAGGTTCACGGCACGTGACCATCGGCTGAACCGTTGCTGTCGCACCCGGCGGGTGGCTGGCGGGCGCCTACGCTCGCCGCCGTGTCTGTGACCGTAGAGATCGCCACCGAGGTGACAACCGAGCTGGTCGATGCGTTCGCCCGCCTCATCCCCCAGCTCTCGCGCTCTTCACCAGCGCCAGACGCGTCGGTCCTCGGCGAGATTGTTGCCTCACCGGCAACCCACCTGTTGCTGGCCCGGGGCGACGACGGCACGATGCTCGGCTCGCTCACGCTCGTCCTGTTCCGCATCCCCACGGGTCTGCGGGCCTGGATTGAGGACGTGGTGGTCGACGACGCGGCCCGAGGTCAAGGGGTCGGCGAAGCCCTCAACCGCTACGCGATCGACGTGGCCGCCGAGCATGGCGCCCGCTCGGTAGACCTCACGTCGCGCCCCAGCCGAGAAGCCGCCAACCGCCTCTACCGCAGACTCGGCTTCGAACCCCGAGACACCAACGTCTACCGCTACCAAAGCTGATCTCGATCGGGTCCGGGTTCGGTCCCGAAACCGTCTGGGCAGTGCGCAGGGTGGGCCTGGTAGTAAATAGGTAGTATTTCAGGTAGTATTTTGGTATGAAACTCAGCGTTAGTCTGCCGGATGAGGACGTTTCGTTCCTCGATAACTACGCCGTTGCCCAGCGGATGAGCTCACGGTCGGCGGCCGTTCACAAGGCGATCAAGCTTCTCCGCGCCTCTGAGTTAGATGCTGCCTATGAGAGTGCTTGGGCCGACTGGACCGCGAGCGACGACGGTGACTTGTGGGATGCAACATCGGGCGATGGTGTCGCCTGATGCGCCGAGGCGAGGTCCGCTGGGCGGACCTTGATCCGGTGCGCGGTGCGGAGGCAAGCAAGCGACGGCCGTCGGTCATCGTTAGCAACGATGGGGCCAACGCCACCGCAACCCGGTTGGGTCGTGGTGTCATCACTGTCGTCCCAATCACCTCCAACACGGAACGGATTTTCCCGTTCCAGGTCCTGCTCGATGCAGCGACGACGGGCCTGAGCCGGGACTGCAAGGCTCAGGCCGAACAGGTGCGCTCCGTCGCGGTCGAGCGCATAGGTGATCGTCTAGGGGCGCTCACCGGGGAACTCATGGGCGAGGTAGACGACGCGCTACGACTCCACCTAGGTCTGTAGCGACACGCACCCGGCGGCTACCCAGTATCTGAGTTCAGGGATGCCCCGATGGGGCTAGGACGGCCAGACCGGCAGCCTTCGCCGCCTCGGCAAGCTCGGCGTCATAGGTCACCATCTCGTCGGCGCCGAGCCGGATTGCAACTGCGAGGTGGATGGCGTCGTTCGACCTCAGTGGGGTGTGCGTCCCGGCGGCGATCATGTCGCCGCGTGTGAGGTCGACGAGGTTGACCGTATTCAGCACCTGCTGCACCGTTGCAATATCGACGTCATCGGGGTGTCGGCCTGCGGCGCAGTGCATCTCGGTGTGGAGAAGCCAAGAGGCGACCAAACGCCGATCGGCAGACAGGCCCTTGGCGAGTGCGACCGACTCGGTTTCAGCAACCACGAGCTTCATGGCCGCTGATGTGTCGACGTACGACAGTTTCACCAGCGGCCCTGGATGTCAGCAACAATCTCTGCGGTGGTTTTGGTCGACTTCTTCCGCTTGACCGACCGAAGAGTGGCTGGCGAGTCAAGCGCCTCGCGCAGCTGGCCCTGGGCCGATAGAAACGAGAGCATGTCGCTTGGGGGTGGGCTAATTATGGCCGCAGGCTGACCGCTGTTGGTGACCAGGATCGTCTCGCCAGAGGCGACCCGACGGAGCACCTCGCCGCTCTCGTTTCGCATTTGGCGATGCGTGATCTCATTCATGTAGCATACCGTAGCACGTGCCAGCCTCGGCGAGATGGGGCGCTGAAGAGCATCACCGGATCGTAAGAACACGATGTTGCGGTGTCGATCGGTCCGTTCAGTCGGCCCCGGCGGTAACCGCTCGGACGACGGTGGTGCCGGGTAGGTCGCCAGCTTCACGCCAGCGTTCAAGGTGAGCTGCGTAGAGCATGAGATTGCCGGGGTGGACGACGTTGCGGGCTGCCGCCATGGTGCGGTCGCCTTCGCTGTTGTGGAAGCTGGGGGTGCACGAGGCGGAGTAGCGGCCAAAACCTTTTCCGGCCTCCCAGAGCAGGGCGAGCCAGGCGTCCTCGGCTTCTACGGTCGCCTCGATGGAGGTGATGTCGTCGTCCACGGCGGTGGCCACGATCGACACGAGGTGAGCGGTGAGCTCATTCAAGTAGTGGTGGAAGTTCAGGCCGTACCCAGCCTGGAGGAAGTGGCAGACGAGAAGGTTTGGGAACCCGTTGGTCAGGACACCGTGCAGTGTGTGGGCGCCATCGGCCCACCGCTCGCTAAGTCTCACGCCCTCTCGCCCGACGGGGTCGAAGCCAAGCCTGCTGACGAGGCCGGTGGTCACCTCGAAGCCCGACGCGTAGACCAGCAGATCCAGTTCGTACTGCTTGCCATTTACCACTGGGCCTTGCGCAGTGACCTCCCGGACGCCTTGGCCTTCGGTGTCGACCAGGTGCACGTTGGGCTGGTTGAACGCGGCGAGGTAGTCATCGTGGAAGCAGATTCTTTTGCAGTGCTTGCCGTACCAGGGCTTGAGGGCCTCGGCGGTTGCGGGGTCGTCGATCACGTCGTCGATCCGCGCCCGCATGGATTCCATAGTCTCGAAGTCCGCTCGCTCGAGTTCGGTGGCCCGCTCGGGATCGCCGGCTTCTATCTGGGTGTTCTGCCACATCACGGTAGTCCAGCCATCTTCGACCAGGTCCTGCTCGGGCTGGTCGCCGGAGACGGCTGCGGTGAAGTTGAGCATGCGCTCGGCCTGCCAGCCCGGCTTCTGCGTCTCGAACCACGCAGGGTCGATCGGGCCGTTGGCGCGCACGCCTACGGCGGATGGCGTCCGCTGGAAGACGTAGACCTCCTTGGCCGCTCGGGCCAGCTGGGGGACGAGCTGGATAGACGTGGCGCCGGTGCCGATGATGCCGACTCGCTTGTCGGCCAAGTTGTCCATTGGCACGGTCGGGCTGCCGCCCGTGTAGCTGTAGTCCCAGCGGGCCGTGTGGAAAGCG
Organism: Aquihabitans sp.; assembly: GCA_025353965.1. Classification (GTDB taxonomy): domain Bacteria; phylum Actinomycetota; class Acidimicrobiia; order Acidimicrobiales; family Iamiaceae; genus Aquihabitans. The sequence goes on along the minus strand of JANXNS010000221.1, from coordinate 9,319 downwards.
CGGCCCTCAAAGTCGGTGATGCCTTCGATGGCGGGCAGTTTGGCCTTGTGAAGAATTCCGCCGGCAGTGATGAGGAACCGGGCGGAAAGCTCATCGCCCCGAGAGGTGGTGACCCGCCAGCGGGAGGCGGCTTCGTCCCACGTTGCGGTGTCGATCTCGGTTTGAAACAGCGCCTGCGGGTAGAGCTTGAACTGGCGCCCAATGCGCTGGCAGTGCTCAAAAATTTCGGGCGCCGGGGTGTACTTCATGGTGGGCTTGTAGCCGGTCTCTTCCAGCAGCGGGAGGTAGATCAGCGACTCGACATCGCACATGCAGCCGGGGTAGCGGTTCCAGTACCAGGTACCTCCAAAGTCCCCCGCCTTGTCCACGACGCGGAAGTCGGTGATGCCCCGCTCGAGCAATCCAATTGCGGTGAGCATGCCTGCAAACCCGCCACCCACGATGACGACTTGGACTTCTTCCACCACTGGCCCGCGAGTGAAGCCGGGTTCCACCCACGGGTCGTGGTCGAACTCCTCGTAGGTGTCGGCGAGCTGGGAGTACTGCGCCTGCCCGTCGGCCCGAAGCCGCTTCTTACGCTCGATCCGGTAGCGCTGGCGCGCCTCGGCAATGCGGTCCTCTTCAGGAGACGAGTTCTCGGTGTTCTGGGGCAAGGTCTTCCTCCGACTAGAAGTCTGGCTGCCCACGCCCAGCCCGAGCACATCCGTCCTGACGGACCGTCAGATTTTAGGGCAGGGGCTCCATGAGTTCGATCCGGTTGCCGAACGGATCGTCCACGTAGATGCGGTCGTATCCCTCAAGTGGCTCGTCGCTCACGACGCGGTGGCCCGCAGCGGCGAGCGCCGCCCCCAGGCCTTGGACATCCTCGACGATGAACGCCGGATGGGCCTTGGTGGCCGGGCGGAACTGAGCATCTACGCCCAGGTGAACCTTGAGATCATCACGTTCGAACCAACAGCCGCCTCGGGCCGCCAGATGCAGAGGCTTGTGGATGAGCGGGATACCGAGCAGGCCGCGGTAGAACGCCACCGCCTCGTCCTCTCCGCCCGCTGGCATGGCCAGCTGTACGTGGTCCAATCTTCGGATCTGCATCGTTCAATGATCTCCCACTGGGGTCATCCCTGCTCGGTACCGTCAGCCTTGGCGGGTGAGCCGAAGCCGGCCGGAGACGCGATCGATCCTCATGGCAAAGTCGAACCGGTCCACGTCAAGGGCATAGGCGATGTCATCGGGGTGGACGTGGCCTTGACCTATGGCGAGCGTCTTGATCGCCTCACTTGAGTCTTCGATGGCAGCCCGGGTTGCGGCTTCGTCCATGAGGAGGCCGACCCGGACACGCTCGATCAGTCCGGCCGTGAGCAGGTCGTCTAGGCCGCCGTCGGGATCATCGGGAAACCGGCCGGTGAAGGGTTACCTCAAGGCCGCGATCGGCCGCCGGCATCCGTCGAGCATGTCCGCCGACGAATCAAGGCCCTCCACGTCGACCCCGCGAGCCCGCAGGTCGAGGATCCGGGACCGCCGAACGCAGTGGCCCGTAGATGCGAGCCACGAGACCGGTATAGAAATCGGCGCCTGAGGTCAAGGCGGCAGGCTTGCACGTTCCGTCCCAGACGGGCGCCTGAATTTGTGTGGACTAGTGCGGTCGATAGACCGATGCTCGATGGTCGATCCGCAGCACGATCACCAGGTGCTCGTTTTCCTCTACCTCGTAGATAATTCGGTACGAGCCGCGGCGAGCCGAGCGGAGCCCAGCGAGCTCCTTCCGCAGCAACCCGCCGACCCGATGGGGGTTCTCAATCAGTGCCCCGAGCATGAACTCCACAATCGCTGCGGCAGTTCCTTCGGGTAGGCGATTGAGTTGCCGCTCGGCTGGTCCGGTGACCCGGAGTTCGAAGCGCCCTTCTGGGCTGCTCACGGCTTCTGGTACTTGAGTCTCAATTCATCGCCGGTTACGAAGTCCCCGTCCCCGTAGGCAACGCGAGATTCCTTCAGTTGTCGCATGGCCTCTGAGTCAGACAACAACTCAAGCGTGTCTTCAAGCGACTCAAGCTCGTCTGGACTGATGAGAACAGCGGCAGGGCGACCGTTGCGGGTCACGACGATTCTGTCCTGGGTGTGTTCGACGCGGTCGACCATCTCGGAGAACTTTGACTTCACAAAGGCGAGCGAGAGCGTCTCAGGCATGACTATTATTATAGTCATGATGGTCGAGAATGGCGAGCCACAAATCAGAGAGCAGGCAGGGAGGTCGCCTCGGCGCCGGCCTGATGTCGCTCGAGCTGGACCGGCAGGAAGCCCTTGATGGATTTCTCGCTGACTGGCAGAACCAAACTGGACCGGTCGACGAAGCCGCGGTTGAAGCAATGGCAGTGCGCTACGGATTGTGATTCTCGACGCCGGATTTTTGATTTCTGTCGACCGAGGCGATGAGGCGGCTCGATCCTTGCTCACCGCGCTCCAACGGTCCCGCACGCCGCTCCACACCACGCACACAGTGGTCCCCCAGGCGTGGCGCAACGGGGCTCGCCGCATTCCTAAAGACCGTCGCAGTCCATTCGTTCGACGATGGCCGTGCCGTCGGCCAGATCCTTGGCCACGCTGAAACGAGCGACCTGGTGGATGCTCACCTAGTGGTGCTTGCCGTTCGCCTCAATGATGCGGTCCTGACCGGTGACCCGGACGACCTCAACGAGATAGCCGGCTGCATGGGCCAGGCCGCGCCGATCATCCACCCCTGGACATAGCCGGCCTGACCCGGCGGGTCAGGAAATGACGCGGGCGAGCGTCTCTCCGAGCAGCGTGACCCGGCCTTCGATATGGCCATTTGCCGGGGCGCTGACCGTGAATCCATCTACCCCTTCGACCAGGTAGGTGGAGAACAGTTCGCCGACCTCGTCGGGATCGCCATGGGGAACCATGGAGCGCATCGCGGCAGCGTCGTCGGCCGACATGGACGAGACATCCATACCCCGGCTGGCGAATAATGCGTCCAGCTCGGCCACGGCCTCATCGTGGGTGGGCGCCATACAGGCCAAACCTTGGTACGACACGGTGATCTCGGATCGGTCACGGCCGAGGCGCTCGCAATGGCCCGCCAGCGCTTCCAATTTACGGGGGATCTCGTCGACACCACAGATGAGGTTCGACTCGTCTGCGTACTGCGCCACCAAGCGCAGCGTCTTTTTCTCGCCGCCACCGCCGATCATGATCGGGATGGGCCCGAGCGGTGCCGGCGAGTTGATTGCCTCGTTCACCTGGTACCAGGTGCCGTTGAGCGTGGGCTTCTCCCCGGCAAACATGCCCTTGATGATCTGGAGCGCTTCTTCTAATTTCTCGAACCGCTGGGTGAACGTGCCGAACTCGAAACCGAGCGCGTCGTGTTCTTGCTCAAACCAACCGGCGCCAATTCCCAGTTGAGCTCGACCGCCGGAGACGATGTCGAGGGTGGTGAGCGTCTTGGCCAGCAGTGTGGGGTTCCGATACGTGTTGCCGGTGACCAATGCGGAGAGGCGCACGTTCTTGGTGTGCTGCGCCAGGGCCGCGAGCACGGAGTAGCACTCCAGCATTTCCAGCTCGGGCGGGCCGAGCATGGGCAATTGATAGAAGTGATCCATCACCATCATCGTGTCGAAGCCGCTGGAGTCGGCTTCGGTTGCCTGGCGAATCACCGTCCCGAACAGGTCGGCTGGAGCCGTGTTCGGGTACGTGAAGTTGGGGATTTGATAGCCGAGCTTGGTCACGCCGAAGACGATAGAGGCGCGCCACCAAGGTTGCGCCCGATTCGGTCAAATACGTTCGAGGTCGGCGCCGTCGAAGAGCGGAGTGATGCCTTGGCTGTCGAGGTCGGCGGCCATGTCGGCGTCGGTGGGGGTTGGCTGGGCGCTTGCACCGGCGGCCGCTTCCAGGGTGGGGCGCAGCAGGCGGGCATCGCTCGACGAGTTCAGGAACAAACCCGGCCGGGCCAGCACGAAGCGAACGGCCCGGCCAAGCGCTTCAGGGTCGGTGATTGGTTCGTACCAGCTGAATCGGCGGGTGATCTCTGGGGACCAGCGGCCCCGAGCCACCGATTTGATGGTCTGGACGGCCACGTTGCGCGCCTCGCAGACCGCCAGCAAATGATCTACATCATCGCGGTACTGGTCGTTGCCGAGCAGGCTGAAGTTGTAGGGGAGCAACACGGAGTCCGCGTCGAAGCGTTCCAGGCTGCGTAGGTGCATGTTGGCAATCCGGGTGCCGTGACCGGTCACGCCGATGAAGCGCACCAGCCCTTCGTCGCGAGCCCGAACCAGGGCTTCGATGGCACCGCCCTTGCCATGAGCGATTTCCCACTCGTCCGGCTCAACCAGGTTGTGCAACTGGATGAGGTCGACGGAGTCCACACCCAGCCTCTCGAGCGACCGCTCGAGCTCGGCGCGTGCCCCGTCCGCAGTGCGCTCGCCCGTTTTTGTGGCCAGGAAAAACTTGTTGCGATGCGCAGGCATCCAGGGGGCAATGCGTAGTTCTGCGTCGCCGTAGCTGGCGGCGGCGTCGAGGTGGTTGACGCCGAACTCGAGGAGCACCTCCAGCACCTCGTCGGCCCGTTCTTGGCGCATGCCCCCAAGCGCGGCCGCGCCAAATATCACTTGGCTGCTGTGGTGGCCCGTGCGTCCGAACGGTGCGGTGGCGATCACGGCGGCGACCCTATAGCGGGGCGGCGGTCAGTCCTTGGCATCGGACCAGCGGGGGATTACCGAGGTGTCGGCCACAAACCGGACTGAGCCGTCTGGGGCCCACCGATGAGCCGCCTCCTGCAGGGCATCGTCTACCAGTTGGGCCGCTGCTTCGGCATGGTCGGCGGAGGCGTGCACCAGGAGTTCATCGTGGAGGCAGAGCACGATTCGGGCGTCGAGGGCAGACCCTCGGGCCCGGACGATGGCCGCCCAAACCTTGAACAATTCGGCGGCTGCACCCTGCACGAGTGCGTTTCGCCCGTACCGCCCTCGTGCCGCCTCCTGTGAGCGTGCTTCTCGTTCGCCGACCTCGTTGGGGTTGCTGGTACCCATCCGGATGAGGCGACCGCCGTAGGTCCGCAGATCCTGACTGGCCTGCCCCGACCGGTCGCCTGCGTCTAGGTAGGCCATGGCGACGGGGTACGAGCTCCGAAGCCGCGGCAGCACTTGTGCGCCGTGTCCGGTGGTTTGGCCGTACATGGCACCGAGGACCGCGACCTTGGCCGTGGCCCGGTCGACGCCGAGTTGGGCCGCGACGGGCGCATAGAGGTCCGGTTCCTGCGTGGCCCGTGCCAGTTGTGGGTCGCCGGAGATGGCCGCGAGCACGCGTGGTTCGATCTGGCCGAGGTCGGCCCGAACGAAGACGTGTCCTGGTTCGGCCACAACCGCGGGCCGCATGTCGGCGGGCATGTTGTGGAGCCCGGCCGAAGCCGTCATGCGCCCTGCGGCGCCATCGGAACCGGACCACGTTCCGCGCAGCCGACCCGAAGCCCCGAGATTCTCGTCGAGCCACCCATACCCATAGGTGGTCGACACCCGCTCGGCCTTGCGCCACACCAGCAGCGCTTCCACCAGGGGGTGACGGTCCCGTAGCGCTTCCAGCCGCCACGCCCGAGTGTCGGGCACTTCGATGCCCACGAACCTGAGGAGTGATTTCACCTGGCCGGGGCTGCGGAGGTCGAACTGCCCGCCGGGTGGCGCATGGCCTAGGACCTCACCATCGCGTTGGCCCCGCTGGGACACCGCTTCGGCTTCGGTGCGGGGCCGTTCACCGATGATCGAGCCAATGATGGATTCGGCGATGGCGCGGTCCATCGGCAGCCCGTCTACCGCCAGTTCTGCGCACAGCAGTTCTGCGGTGGATTCCGCCCGGGCCGTCGCCGCCGCTCGTTCTGGGTTCGCCATCTGGGCCAGCTGTGCCTGCTGACGCTGGGCCACTTCCAGCGCCAGCTGGGCCCATCGCGCTAGGTGCTCGGGTGTGGTGTGCCAGCCCCCAGCGGTCCACTCGGCTCGCAGGTGCCCGTCGGGCTGGCGGGGACCTTCCGGGTCTGCTTCGTCGTTGCTTGGGAGGCTGAAAAGGTTCCGTGGTCCTGCTGTTGGAATGGTCTGCAGCGGTAGCTCGTGAACTTGGGCCCAGACCCGTGCCGGGTCCGCCCGCCAGCCGCCAAACAGGAGCCGGTGGACGGCGACCAAATCCCATGCCGTGGCCACCCGTACGCCCGCTCGCACCAGCGCACTGGCGGTGTCTCCGGACCACTCGACCCATCGGGGCCGCAGCTCGTCCTCGATCGCCTGGACCAGCGCGGCGGGGTCCGACGCGGAGGTGGCAACCGACGCGGTGAAACCCGGGCTGGCGAAGCCAACCCCGACCTCGGAGAAAATCGCCAGCGCAAGGAGGCTGCCGCGTTGAACGCCTGCACGCCGGAGTTCCTCCACCACGCTTGAGGCACTCACGCCCTGCACCCTGTCACTTCATGTCCGGTCCGGGGGTATCGGACAAAAAACAGGAAATTTCCCCACCGAGCGGTGGGAGACCCTAGGGTGGAGTGTGAGGGCGGTCCAAAAAGGGACGGCTCCACTTTGAAAGAGATAAAAAATGGCAACTGGTACCGTCAAGTTCTTCAACGCTGAGAAGGGCTTCGGCTTCATCTCCCGGGAGCAGGGTGACGACGTGTTCGTCCACTTCTCCAACATCCAAGGCGAGGGCTACAAGTCCCTCGACGAAGGGCAGAACGTCGAATTCGACGTCGCTCCCGGGCGCAAGGGCGAAGAAGCCCAAAACGTTCGCGTAGTCTGACCTTCTCGGTCTGATTACCTGCACGAGCCGCCAGCCTTCGGGCTGGCGGCTCGTTTCGTTTTCAGCCCGCGTCCACCAGGCGAACAATGGTTCCGTCGCCCGAGAGCACGTAGGCCTCGCCCCGAGCATCGGCCCCAAACGAGACCGGCGCGCTCACGCTCACGTCCAGGTCATACTCCGCGGCCAACCTGTTGTCTGACCCGACCCGCAGGGCTCGGACCCTCCCCGCGCAGTAGTCGGCGAAAAGGTAGGCCCCCAGCAGGCTCGGAATGTCCTTGCCTCGGTAGACGAAGCCACCGGTGATGGAGCAGTTTCCGTCGTCGTGGGAGTACTCGAATACGGGGGGAATTGGGTTCTCGCCCGAGCGGCCGGCGGTGTCCACATTGGGGTTGTCGTGGGTGCCCTCCAGCCCGCTCCATCCGAGGTTGGTGCCGTCGATGTCGCCCGCCTGGAGGTGGTCCACTTCTTCCCACCGGTTCTGGCCGACATCGCCGATCCAGAGACTGCCATCGGTATCGAACGAGAAACGCCACGGGTTGCGCACGCCGCTGATCACGATCTCCGGATCTCCGCCGGTTGGGTCCAGCCGCACTACCTTGCCGAGCAGCGTGCTGGGGTTTTGCGCCCGGGCTTGGGGGTCGTCGGCAGCGCCGCCGTCGCCGAGACCGAACCAAAGCTTCCCGTCCGGGCCCAGCGCGATGTGGCCACCGTTGTGGTTCGGGTACGGCTGGTTTACCGCCAGGAGAACCTTGCGAGTGCTGGCCTGCACGGCGTCGTCTTGGATGGCGTAGGACGCGAGGCGGCTGTTGCCGTTGAGGTCCGTGTGGCTCACGAACAGTGTGTCGCCGTTCTCGGAGAAGGCAATCCCTAGTAGGCCGCGTTCGGCGTCGGTGGTGGTCTGATCGGTGATGTCCAGTACGGGATCACCGTCGCGACGCAGGGTGAGGCCGTTGTCGGCCAGGGTGAGCCGCCGCACCGTGCCCGCCCGCTCGGCAACCCACAGGCGATCGTCGCCGGGGCGCACAACCAGATCTATTGGTTCGTCGAGGGCGATTGCGGTGGTTGATTCGACAGTTGGCTTTCCCGTCGGCGGTTTGGCGCTGGGCTTGCTCCCGGGCGCCGTGGTGGTGGAGTTGTTGGCGGATGTTTGGGGTGTCGAGGCCGGGAGGCCCGAGGTGGCCTCATCGCTTCCGCACGCGACGATCCCAAGCGATACGAGGGCAAGGCCAGCAACAAACGCGATGGTCCGGCGGGCTTGGTTGGGTCGGGCGCTCATGCGGGGGTCCGGTCGGTAGGGCGGATAAGGCCTTCTTGAACCACGGAGATGGCGAGGTCTCCGGCGGACGTGAAGAAGACGCCACGAGCAATGCCGCGGCCGTCGGAGGCGGACGGCGTGTCCTGGTCGTAGAGAAGCCAGTCGTCGGCCCGGAAGGGCCGGTGGAACCACATGGCGTGATCGAGGCTGGCCATCTGCACGCCCTGGTTCATGAACGTGCCGGGGTGAGGGAGTAGCGCGGTGTCGAGCAGGGTCATGTCCGACAGGTACGTGACGATGCAGGCATGCAGAACGGGGTCATCGGGGAGCACGCCATTGGCCTTGGCCCACACGCGGTGACGGGGCGGGAGCGGCTTGCTGCGGTCCTCTGGGTTCCAGTCGACATAGCGGACATCAATCGGGCGGGGGCGGTGGTACCAGTCTCCGAGCTGCTCCGCATAAGGCGCCCACCGGGTGGCGAAATCACCGAGCCCCTCGGGTGGGGTGATATCGGTGGGCATCTCGAACTGGTGGGAGTAGCCGCCCTCGGGGACATGGAACGAGGCCGAAAGATTGAAAATTGGCCGACCGTGCTGGATGGCGACCACGCGCCGGGTAGTGAACGAGCGCCCGTCACGAAGGCGATCCACCTCGTAAAGGATCGGTACCTTCGGGTCTCCTGGGCGCAGAAAGTAGGCGTGGAGGGAGTTGATGGTCCGGTCTGGGTCCACCGTTCGGGACGCGGCCACCAGCGCCTGGCCCGCGACCTGGCCTCCGAACACCCGCTGGAGATCTATGTCCGGGCTCAGCCCCCGGAACACATTTACCTCAATGTTTTCGAGGTCAAGGAGGCTGATGAGTTCGTCGACTGCGGCCTGTTGCACCGCTCTATCGTCGCGCGTTGGCCCGCGGGCCCGTTTCGATGAGTTCCTCGTCACCATCGCCGCCGTTTACCATCTGATCCTCGTGGACCTGACGCCGAACGCCCTACTCGCACATAGCCGTACCGAGGCTGGCCGGCGGGCTATGCGTTATGTGGCCACCTCTGGCTTTGGTGTGGTCTCCACCCAGATCTTGTTGGCCATTTTCCTGCATGTGCTCGACTGGAAACCGCTGGGGGCGAACTTTGTTGCCGTCACCTTGATCTCGGTCCCTGCGTTCATGCTGAACAAGTACTGGGTGTGGGGCAAGCGAGGCCGGGCTCACATGCGTCGTGAGGTGCTCCCGTTCTGGATCTTCACGGTGGCCGGTTGGTCCCTCTCAAGCATCGCTGTCGTC
>JANXNS010000217.1 GCA_025353965.1 Aquihabitans sp. | reverse complement strand
ACGTCATCGACATCCAGGGCTACTTCGTCGTACCCAACAACTGAGCGGTACGGGCCGGGACGGACCGGCGGGGTCGGGTCGGGGGCATCTGCCGCCGGCCCGAGGATGGCGTCGCAGGCCACGACCCTCCCTCGTGGTCTGCGGCGCTAGGTTCGCCGCCATGGTGGCTATGGATGCGGGCGAGTTGAATGCGTTTTTGGCAGCGGCCTTTCCGGCCTCCCCGTTGCCGTTTGCGGTGACCCGGGCCGATGACCAAGGCGTGGAGATCAGCCAGCCCTTTGGGGACAATCACCTGAGGCCGGGCGGCACCGTGTCCGGGCCAGTCTTGATGACGTTGGCGGACACCGTGGCCTACGTGGCGGTGGTATCACGAATTGGCCCGGAATTCCTCACCGTCACCAGCCATCTGGCGATCGACTTCCTCCGCAAGCCCCCACCGGCTGGCCTTCGCGCCACCGGCGAGCTCCTCAAGCTGGGCCGCCGCCAGGCAGTGATTGCGGTGCGGATCCACTCCGAGATAGAAGACGAGCTGGTGGCCTACGCCACCGCCACCTACGCCCTACCAACCAAACCATCGGTACCCCGAGCAGACCTAGAACTACCCGCACCTTGACCACCATTCGCCGGTCGTCAACGCCAGATTTGTTCGCCTAGGGCCAGGAGCCCGGAGAGGTCGTGGATGTCCGCTTCGAAGTAGGGCACGGCGGCCACTACCTCGGGGCTGCGGGCCAGGCTGGCGCGCTGCTCAGCTTCCCGCTTGGCCACGACCTGATAGTTGAGGAAGCTCTCCCCCACCGTGGCCATCACTCGGCTTATGTCAGCGGGGTCGCCGATCCCCGGGACCGACGCCGCCAGCTCTTCGGCGTCGGCCACCAGCCGCCGGGCCACTCCGGTGGTTGCGGTACGACGGAGGTAGGAGGGCAGCACCTTGTTGAGCACAAGCGCTCCTAGGTCGAGCTTGCGGTCGTCGAGCACGGCAATGAAGTACTCAGCCTCGTGCAGCGGTGCGGCCTCCAGCGTAGAGACGACGAGGAACGTGGTGCGCCGGTCCGCCAGCGTCTTGGTCACGGCCTCGGCCCGCTCCACAAACCCGGGGGCCATGGTCTGGAAGAGGCTGAAGAAGGTGGCGATGTCTTCCAGAAACTGCGAGCCGAGGATGCGGTCCGCCACCGTGTAGAAGGGCTTGGAGGCGAAGCTCATGACCCGAGATTTGGATGGTGCAGTGAGCCAGCGCAGAAGCTTGGACGAGAAAAAATCCGCCATGCGGTCCGGCGCTTCGAGGAAGTCGACCGCATTGCGGGTGGGGGGCGTGTCCACCACGATCAGGTCATAGGTGCCGGACTGATGGATTTCGTAGAGCCGTTCCATGGCAATGTAGTCGTGGCTCTGCACGAAGCGCCCGGAGATGTTCTTGTACAGCGAGTTGACCAGGATGGCATCTCGTGTTTTCTGGTTCGGCGCGTGGCGTTCCACTAGGTCGTCCCAGCTTTGTTTGGTGTCGAGCATGGCCGCCCACAGCTCGCCTCGGGGCTCTATCCCGGCCTCAGCAAATGCCTCCGGCGGGACTCGAACCTCCACGTTTCCGAACCGCTCCAACCCAAGCGCATTGGCCAGGCGTTTGGCGGGGTCCACCGTAAGCACCAAAACTTTGCCGCCCAGATGAGTGGCCGCCATGAGCGCGGCGGCCGCCGCCGTGGTGGTCTTGCCCACACCACCGGAGCCGCAGCAGATCACGATTTCTTTGGTGGCCAGCAGCTGCTCCAGCGTGCGGGCCTTGTCGCCCGGCGGGGCCTTGCGGGGCGTGGCCACTACAACTCCTCGGCCAGATATTCCGCCACCTGGCGGGTGGCCCGGACGCCGTGGCTGCGGGTAAACAGGTACGGCACGTACACCAGTGGCAGCCGTGGATCTACCGCGGCCCGCAGCGTGGCCAGGTGTCCGGCGCGGGTCCGTCGTAGGGTCACGGCTAGTTCGGCAGCATCCAGGATCGGGCCCACATCCCCGCCTACCGCGGCACTCAGCGCGGCCACCCGCTCCGGTTGGCGCAACTGTTCGAACAGGGCTTCCTCTCGCTCGGTGAAAAGCTCTGGCAGGACCCGGTTGACGATGATGACGGCCAGGTCAATGTCAGTTTCCGCGTCCAGTCGTTCGGCCAGCTCAATCGTTTCGGCCACCGGCATTTCCTCCGGCGCAGACACAATCACCACACCGGTTTGGGCGGGGTCCGTGAGGATGTCGAGCATCCATTGGGTCTGATTGCGGACCAAGCCCACCTGCACCAGTTCGTTGATCACCTGCGGTGCGGTGAGCTGCCCGACGATGTGACCGGTGGCCACAGAATCCACCACCACAAGGTCATAGTGCTTCTCGCGAACCTCCCAGGCCAGCTTGCCGATGGTGAGGATTTCTTTTACCCCCGGCGCCGCGGTGGCGATGAAATCGAACGTACGCGCCAGCGGGCCGATCTTGGCCAGGAACGGAATCTTCAGTTGGAGGCTCAGGTATTCCTTGAGCGACTCCTCCGTGTTCATGGACATGGCCCACAGTCGGGGCTGGATCTCCCGAGCAGCGAACGAGGTCTCGCCGGCCTCGTAGAAGTCGGCCAGGTTTCCCTTGGCGTCGACCTCGCAGACCAGCGTTTTCTTGCCCTGTTCGGCCGCCAACAGCCCGAGCGACGCGGCGATCGTTGATTTGCCGACGCCACCCTTGCCCGTGACGAAAAGTAGCTTCCGATCTAGCAGGGCAGTCACCCGAGGATGCCGTCAGCCGCCGAAGCCGATGCGTCGCCCGGCCTCGGGGGCGCCGATCTCGAAATACGCGATCTTCTCGGCGGGCACCCCGACCTGGCGGCCCTTTTTGTCGGTCAACCACAAGGTGGAGCCATCTTTGACGGCCTTGTTGAGGTCCGCCTTGATCACATCCGGATCGGCCTCGTCGGGCAGCTCGACCTCGAGCTCCTTGGCCGTCTGACTGACACCGATTCGCACGTCCACAGCTGTTCTCCTAAGTGGTTGGACCGGCAACCATCGTAGGGGGTGGGGCGCCGCTCCCCTCCCTCTGCTGTGGTCTTCACGCAGGACCCGGCGAACCGGCCGACCTAGCCGAGGATGTTCAGGCCCTTGTTGTAGCGACGGGTTGGGGCCAACTCGACGTCGATCCGCTCGGCGATCGATGCAAACACCCGGCCACCCTCACCATCAGGGTCGATAGCGGCAATGGGCTGGCCCGAATCGGACCCCTCTCGGAGGTCGTTGAGCAGCGGGATCTTGCCCAGCATCGGCACCTTGATTCGGTCCGCAAGCTCCTGGCCGCCACCCTCGCCGAAGAGCTCGTAGCGCTGCCCGTCGTCGCCGGTGAACCAGGACATGTTCTCGATCACGCCCCGGACTTTGAGGTTGACCTTGTCGGCCATAGCCGCCGCCCGCTGGGCAACGCGCTGGGCGGCGGGCTGCGGGGTGGTGACCACGTACACCTCCGCTCGGGGCAAGAACTGGGCGATCGAGATGGAAATGTCGCCGGTGCCGGGGGGCAGGTCGATGATCAGGTAATCGGGGTCGTCCCAGAACACATCGGTCAGGAACTGCTCGAGCGCCTTGTGGAGCATGGGCCCACGCCACACCACGGCCTGATCTTCTTCGGCGAAGAAGCCCATGGAAATGCAGCGAACGCCATAGGCCTCGGGCGGTACGAGCATGGAGTCGATCACGGTGGGCTGCTGTTGGATGCCGAGCATGCGAGGGATGGAAAACCCCCATACATCGGCATCGACAATGGCCACCGACTTGCCCCGCTGGGCCAGCGAAATGGCCAAGTTGGTGGACACGGAGGACTTGCCGACGCCGCCCTTGCCCGACGCAATGAGCAGCACGCGGGTCTTGCTGGACGGATCACCGAACGGGATCTCGCGCCCTTCGGCGTGGCCATGAGCCTGTTGCGACCCAGCGGTGGCGGCCGGGTTTCCGTTGAGCGATTGGCGGAGGTTGGCCAGCTCTTCCTTGGTCATGGAGGTGAAGTCCACCTGTACGGCATCGACCCCGGCGAGCGCTCGCACTGCCGTGCTCACCCGGCTGTTGATCTCGTTCTTCAGTGGGCAGCCCGGCGTGGTCAGCGCGATCATGACCCGCACATTGCCGCCGGATTGGGCGATCTCTTTGACCATCCCGAGGTCGACGATGCTGCGGTGAAGTTCGGGGTCCTCGACAGGGCGAAGGGCCTCAGTAATCTCGGCTTCGGTGGGCACAACGGTGTCCTTGCGTGAGGGCTCGGGGTGGGCGGTGGGGTGCGGCACCCGGGGATTTCGCCTACGGGCATAGGTAGAATACCGAGGTGGCCCAGCCGACCCTCAGTCCGACCGAGTTCTCCTCGGCGGTCACCGCGATTACGGCAGCCTTCGGGGACCCCACCCGGCGAGAAATTTACCTTTTCGCCCACGAGTGTCCGGACGGCGTCACCGCCAGTGAAGTGGCCGAGAAATTCGAGCTCCACTCCAACGTCGCCCGCCACCACCTGGACAAGCTCGCCGCCGGCGGCCACCTGGAAGTCACCGTCGGCCGCACTCCCGGCTCGCCCGGTGCCGGCCGCCCGTCAAAGCGCTACCACACCCATGGGGACGCGGTCGAGCTAGACCTCCCGGTCCGCCACGACGATGTGCTCATTTCGCTCCTCGGCAAAGCCTTGGCCTTGATTCCCCGTGACCAAGCCGAACTCATGGCCGAGGAAGTCGGCATGGAATACGGCCGCACCATGGCCAAAGCCATGGGCGAGGTCGGCGACGTCCAACGGTCATTCCGCACCGCCCTCCACGCCGTGGCCGACGCACTGAGCGCC
>JANXNS010000110.1 GCA_025353965.1 Aquihabitans sp. | reverse complement strand
CAACAACGTGTTGGGCCAAGGGTTGCTCACCAATCGCATGGGCAAAACCCGACTGCTGGCGGAAACTGGTGCCGGTCAGCACGGTGTGGCCACGGCAACGGTGGCGGCGCTGTTGGGTTTCGAGTGCGTGGTGTACATGGGCGAGGTGGACATGGAGCGGCAGAAGCTCAACGTGTTCCGCATGAAGCTCCTGGGCGCGGAGGTTCGCCCGGCGATGTCCGGCAGCCGAACCCTCAAGGATGCGGTGAACGAGGCCATGCGGGACTGGGTGGCCACGGTGGAGGATTCTCACTACTGCCTTGGTTCGGTGATGGGTCCGCATCCCTACCCGTGGATGGTGCGCGAACTGCACCGGGTGCTTGGTACGGAGGCCCGGGAGCAGTCGCGGTTGCTTCTGAACGGTGCGGATCCCGATGTGATCGTGGCGTGCGTGGGTGGAGGCTCCAATGCGGCCGGGATCTTCTCGGGCTTTGCCGACACCAGTGCTCGCCTAGTTGGCGTGGAGCCAGCGGGTGGTGCCGCCGTCGGTGGTGCCATGCCTGGTGTGGTCCACGGCATGGCGTCGTATTTGAAGCAGGACGAGTGGGGTCAGGTCGAGGAGGCGCACTCCATTTCCGCTGGGCTCGATTACCCGGGGGTTGGCCCCGAGCATGCCCACTTGGCCGATATCGGCCGGGCCACCTACCCGTCGGTCACCGACGATGAGGTGATTAACGCGTTCCAAGTCCTGACCCGTACCGAGGGCATCATCCCGGCCTTGGAGCCGGCTCATGCGCTGGCGTGGGTCATCCGGGAGGCGCCATCCATGGCGGGCCAGACCGTGTTGCTGAACCTGTCTGGCCGTGGGGACAAGGACGTTGCCCAGATGATGGACATCCTCGACGGCGAGGGGCAGAACTGATGGCCCCGCTACTGGCGGCTCCGGTCCGTGGTCCCATGGAAGTCCGGCTGCGAGCACAGCGTGCTAGCGGCCGCAAGCTGTTGGTGCCGTACCTCACCGGCGGTTTGGGGCCGTGGACAGAATTGATTCGGGCCATGGCCGATGCCGGTGCCGATGCGATCGAGGTGGGCATTCCTTTCTCGGATCCGGCCATGGATGGGCCGGTCATTCAGCAGGCTTCGGAGCAGGCTTTGCGCCAGGGGACCACCCCTGGCTCTATCTTTGCGGCCATACGCGGGGTCGATGCGGGTGTCCCTTTGGTGGCCATGACGTATTACAACCTGGCCTTCCATATGGGGGAAGAGCGCTTTGCGGGGGAGCTGGTGGAGGCTGGCTTCTCCGGCATAATCCTTCCGGACGCGCCCATGGAAGAGCAGGGTCCGTGGCGTGGAGCCGCGGACCCTGCCGGGATAGAAACGGTCCTCCTGGCCGGTCCGGTTACCCCCGATGACCGCCTGGCCCAGGTTTGTGAGCAGAGCCGCGGCTATGTCTATGGCGTCAACCTCATGGGCATTACCGGTGAGCGGGAGTCGCTTGGGGAACAGGGCGCGGTTTTGGCTCGCCGGATGAAGGCATTGACGGACAAGCCGGTGCTCATGGGCTTTGGTGTTTCCACGCCTGAGCAAGCGGTGGAGGTGAGTCGGGAGGCCGACGGGGCCATCGTTGGCACCGCCGTGGTCCGCCGCATCCTCGATGGGGGAAGCCCAACCGATCTCCACACCTTCATTTCGTCGATCCGCGAAGCCCTCGACCAGTCCTAAGCCGGGTTCAGCTGGTGCTGAAGAAGGCGCCGGAGACGACCCAGCCGGTGGCGCGCTTTTCCAAGTCGATCTGAATGGTGTTGTTGTTGGCGCGATTTCTGAAGAGGCAGCCGCCGGTTCCGAACTCGCCGGTGTCGCAGCCTCGATAGAGCTCATAGGTGCCCTTGGGGGCGGAGAAAACGGCGTCGATGGCGGCGGCGTCCGCAATTTTTGCGGCTGCGGCCCGGTCGTTGGCCACCCATGCGTCGTAGAGCCGGCGGGCGGCGGTTTCCCCGTCGGGCACGCCGACCGGCGCGACCGCGGTGGTCGGCGTGGTCGACCTAGGGGCAGTGGTGGGCGACGTGGAGGTGACGGTGACCGCTGGACCGAGCTTGGTCGGGTGTTTGGGCTCGTTGTCGCTCTTGGTGCATGCCCCGGTGGTGATGGCCAGCGCCGCTACCAGGGCGAATCGACGGGTCCGAGGGGCGAGGAGCATGGGGAAACCGTACCGGTGGCCGCGGTGGCAAGGTAGGCGTAGCGGAACCGGCCCGAAACCCGCGCTACGGGGTTGGTCATCGGGGCTCCAGGTCTGTGTGGGTCAGTCTTGGTCGAGCTGGGCATGGAGGAAGGTCAGGGTGCGGTCCCAGGCGATGTCGGCGGCGGCCTGGTCGTAGGCGGCGGGGCGGTCAGATTCGGCGAACCAGTGCCCGGTCCCGGGGTAGCGGTGGAACTCGGTGTGGTGGCCGGCCAGGCGGAGCTGGGCTTCCAGGTACGCCACGTCGTCTTCTGATTCGAACTCGTCGATCTCGGCGAAGTGGCCTTGGAAGGCCGCTTCGGCCGGGCCGAAGTCCACGTCTTGGCTGCCGTAGTAAGCGCTCACGGCGGCGACGTCGTCCGGGAAGCGGGCGGCGGCCCACAGCGCCCAGCTTCCGCCCATGGAGAAGCCGACTATGCCAATGCGGCCGGCGGGTGTTGCTGGCATGGACCGGAGCGTGGAAATGGCGCCGACGACCAGGTTGGCGGTGCGGTTTGGGTCCGTGGAGGCGAGGAGTGCTTCGGCTTCGTCTGGGGTGTCAGCGGTGAGGTTTTCGCCGTGGAGGTCTGGGGCCAGGGCGACAAACCCCGCGTCGGCCAGGCGATCGCAGAGGTCTTTGAAGAAGGGGGTGAGGCCCCACCAGGCGTGGAGGACTAGGACGCCAGGGCCGCTGCCGGAATCTGGCACCACCGCGTATCCGGAGCCGGCGGGACCATAGGGACCACTCATGGCTGCGACCGTAGCGGCGTGGGCGGGGTGCCCGGCGCGGCCGTACGCTGGCGGGGTGACCAGCGCCCGTGAACTGAATCCCGACTGCCCGTTGTGTGAGGCGGCCCGCATCACCCCTTGGCATCATGAGGACGACATTTGTTGGGTGGCGGATTGCGAGGTGTGTGCAACGCCGATGGTGGTGTGGCGAGGCCACGGCACCAACCCGCCCGATCATGAGCGTGAACACATGCTGGCTCAGCTGACCCGGGTCACCACGGGGGTGTTCGGTGGGCACTGGTTCGACGACAACATGCGGTCCATCCCGAATCATTTCCACATTCATGGTCGCCCGGAAAACGGCTTCTTTGGGCCCGGTGGTGGGCCGGGGCGGGTGCTCGGTCGATGACCGAACCAATGGCGGTGGACGGCCCGGACGTGAACGTGTTCGAAGCGGTGGGTGGCCGCCCATTCTTTGATCGCATGGTGGCCCGTTTCTATACGGGGGTGGCCGATGACCCCGTCATCCGGCCGCTTTACCCAGATGACCTCACCGAATCGATCGCGCATACCGCGGGGTTTCTGGCTCAGTACTGGGGTGGCGGGACCGTGCACTATTCAGATGAACGGGGTCATCCTCGCCTGCGTATGCGCCACGGTCACGTGGTGATTGGCCAGGCCGAACGGGACCGTTGGATCCACCACATGACCGTCGCCGTACACGCCGAGAATCTGGCCCCTGCCCTTGAGCAAAGGTTGTTGGCCTACTTCGAGATGGGTGCAACCGCCATGATCAACGGCCCGGGCTGACGGATTGATTGGGTACGGTGAGCGTTATGGCTGATGCTCCCGTTGCTGGTGAAAGTGCTCCTGCGTTCAACCTGGCCGACCAGAAAGACGACAAGGTCAGGTTGTCGAGTTTCAAGGGTCGCAAGGTCCTCGTGTACTTCTACCCAAAGGCCGACACGCCCGGCTGCACCACGCAGTCTTGCGGTCTCCGAGACGTTGCGGGGGACATAGGCGACACGGTGATTCTTGGAATCAGCCCGGACTTGCCGCCCAAGCTGGCCAAGTTCGATGAGAAGTATGGGCTCGGTTTCACCTTGCTCTCAGACCCGGATCACGCCACTGCGGAGGCGTTCGGGGTGTGGGGTGAGAAGAGCATGTACGGCAAGAAGTACATGGGCATTGTGCGCTCCGCGTTCCTGATCGATGAGAAGGGGAAGGTCGAGGCGGCCTGGCCCAAGGTCAGCCCCAAGGACACCCCGGCCAACCTTCTCAAGGCACTCGCAGCGGGTTGACGAACCGTTTGGTTCAACCGCTTCGGAGCTAGGTGGGGCGCCCGCCTAGACTTCTCCGACGATCCACCCGCCCGGGTGGCGGAATGGCAGACGCGGCTGACTCAAACTCAGCTGTCCGAAAGGGCGTGCGGGTTCGAATCCCGCTCCGGGCACCATCTGAAATGCAGTTCAGCGGTGGTGCGGCGAGGGCCGCGGCCAGCGGCGCCGGGTGCGGCAACACATGGAAAGCAACCGACATGCGCACTGCTGAGTGCTGCTCACGGTTTGCCCGCACACAGCCCACCAAGACAACGACTCCGCTGGCTGGGTCCGATAGTTTGGGCAGGTGGCCGCCCCGAGTGGAGCGACGTGGGCGACCGGGGAAGCCTTGGCAGAATCGTCGCGGGCGACGGTCGGCATGTCACACCCTCGTTTCTTTGGGCGACACGCCGAGGGCCACCGCGCCTCCGTACTCCACCGACTGGCCGTTGGCGGCGAGGTGGCCACGGAGCACCTCCGTGTCGCGCCGGCACCGGCTGAGCGGGTGGGTGCGGTCGACGGTGACGGTGCCGGTGAGCTCGCACATCGAGTCGATGATGGCTACGGCCTGTTCGTTTGCGGTGGCGTTGGCGGCGAAGAGTCGCACACGCTGCGCAGTTGACAGCTCGCCGAAGCGCTCGGCCTCGTCCCACATCAGCGCTAGCTCGCTCTCCACTGCGGACCGGCACGCGTTCCAGAGCCCCTCGGCTCGCAGGTAGGCGCGCTGAACGGCGGCGTTGTTGGCCAGGGGCACGAACGTGGGCGGGGGGGCTTTGGTGATGAGGATCTGCTTGGCCTCGTCGAGGGCGCGTCGGGCGGCGCCCAGTTGGGTGGCGGCGACGGAGGTGGCGATGGGCCAGTTGCCGTTGCCCACGAGGCAGCGGTGCGGGCCGTAGTCGTGGGGGGTGGGTTCGAAGGGTGTATAGGTCCATGTGGGGTCGATGGTCTGCTTGGGGATGGTGACGCTGTGGCTACCGGTGCCGCGCAGACCGGTTGGGTTCCAGTCGTCGGCGAGCTCGGCTCGGTCGGCGGGCACACAGGCGAAGCGCAGCTCGGGGAGGCCCTCGGGGCTCAGGGCGCCAGAGATGATGGCGAGGCCGCCGATCCATGTTGCGCCGGTGCAGCCAGTGTTGAAGGCCCACTGTCCGCCGAAGGTGGCGCTGTCCCCGTCGATGGCGAGCTCGCCGATGCCGGCGATGGTGGTCGACGGGGAGCCGAGCGGGTCGGCGAGCACCTCCCGAGCGAAGGCAGGGTCGCTGGCGACAGCGAGCCAGCCGAGCTCGGCGGCACCTTGGGACACGACCCAGCCGACGGACGCTTCGTGCCAGGCCAGCTCGAGGCCGATGCGGAACCACTCGACCGGTGAGCCACCGCTACCGCCGAGCGCCGGCGGCACGAGGGTGCGGAACAGTCCGGCGACAAGTGCGGCCTGGTAGAGGTCAGCGGGCAGGCGGCGGGCTTCATCGAGTTCGGTCCATCGGCGGTCGGCGTCTTGGCCGAGCAGCGTGGCGGTGTCGATGGTCGCTCGGGCGGCGTTCGTTTCCTGGATTGTGGTCATGGGCTGACCGTACGAATTTCGGTGGGTTGCTGACTTCGCGGATATCCAGGGGTTCGGTCTACGGGATATCCCGTGTTCGTACGTCAGCGAGGTGGCGTGACGAGGCCGCGGGCTACGGCGTGCACGGCCGCGTCGGCTCGACCCTTGGCGTCGAGCTTGCGGTACAGGTTGGTGACGTGGCGCTCTACCGTTGAGGGCTGCACGCCGAGTTTGCGGGCGATGTCCTTGTTTGAGGAGCCTCGCCCCAGGAGCGTGAGCACCTCGGTCTCGCGGGGGCTGAGCGACACGGTTGCGGCCGGGGGCGGCGAGGGCGTGAAGGGGCGTCCCTCGACCGCGGCCAGAATCGCCTGGACCACGTCGCCGCTGTCACGGATGAAGGGGTCGTGCTCGTTGCCGTCGAGCACGTGGAGCTGGGCGCCCGGTACGAGTCGGGCGATCTCCCGGCTGAGCTCGGGTCGCACGGCCGGATCGTGGCGGTTGGTGATGACCGTGGTGGGCACGCTGGTGCGGGCAAGCTCGTCTCGGACGTCATGGGTGCGCATGTAGCGGAGGAGGGCAGTCGCGGCGGTGGGGTCGGCGGCTTGGCGTTGGAAGCGACTGAACCAACGGAGGTCGTCGTGGCCGCCGTTGGGCAGGAAGAGTGATGACAGGGCCAGCGTGGCCAGCTTCCAGTTGGTGCCGATGATAGTTATCAGACCCTCGTGCTCCTCCTGCGTGTTGAGGTCGGTGCCGCGCGCGTAGGTGGAGTAGAGAACGAGGCGCTCGACGCGGTCTGGGTGAGCAGCGGCGAACACGGTGGCCACCGGCCCACCAGCCGAGTAGCCGATGAAACGAGCCCGGTCGACGCCGGTGGCGTCCAGCACAGCATGGAGCTGAGCGAGGTCGTCCGCAATCGTGTCGGTGGTGCGAGTGCGGTCGGACAGACCGCCACCCACACGGTCATACCAGATGAGACGGTGGTGCTCGGTGAGCTGCGCCAGCGTGGAAGCTGCCGACGGGTGCGTCCACACCTGTTCGACGTGCGACAGCCAGCCCGGGGTGAGCACGAGCGGCGACCCCACCCCCGCGGTGGCGTAGGCCACCTGGGCACCGTCAGCGAGCCGGCAGTACCCCACGTGCGGCTCCTCTGATGCACCGATCACCGCTCCTGAGCCCCGCCCATGTCCACGGCGTCAGACGCTACGTCAAAGCTGACTACCGAGTTGGAAGTTGACTACCGAACGTGGAGGTTGACCACCCAGCGTGCAAAGCGACCGCGCGGTCGGTTGGCCTCGGCGACCATCAGTGCCTTGCACTGGCCGGGACGCGCCAGCGCTAGCTCGCGGGTGGGGGGGGTGGTGGGTGGGGCGGTTACTGCGGTGTTGAGGATCTTGGCGATGGACTCGGCGAGGGGGTAACCGGGGAGATCCTCCAGCGGGACCGGCAGCGGAATGCGCCAGTTGGGGTGCTGGTCGATAGTGCCGGGGAGGTTGGGTCGGTGCTCGGCACCCAAGAGGTCGTCGAGGGTTGCGGTCACGATCATGGAGGGCGCCTCGGCCAGCCGTCGGTGGGTGGCCAGGACCACCCGCTCGGTCGGGGCGCCGTCGTCGACGATGGCGGCAACTCGGAGGCGGTAGCGCAGCGGTTCGTCGGCGGTCTCGGCGATGGTGACGCCGGCTTGGCGTTGGTCGGCCAGGTCGATGCCGGTCCAGACTCCGGCGATGGTGGGGAGGTCATGGGTGCTGACGGCGGCCATGGATTGACGCGGCCACGCGGCGGGCGTGTCATCTTCGAACCACAGCAGCCGGGTGGACAGCACCCCGGCGTCGCCCAGAATTTCTCGCACTCCTGGTTCGACGGTGCCGAGGTCCTCGCCTATGACGAGGGCGCCGGACCGGGCGCTCTCGAGGGCAACGATGTCGAGCAGTTCGCGGCCGGGGAAGCGCACGTATGCGGCGTCTGCGGCGGTGTGGCCCGGTGGGATCCAGAGGAGCCGGAAGAGCCCCATCACGTGGTCTATGCGCAGGCCGCGGGCGTGACGGGCGACGGCGCGAATGGTGGCGGCGAACGGTTGGTAGGCGTCGTCGCGCAGCTTCCACGGGATGAACGGGGGGAGGCCCCAGTCCTGGCCGTCGGGGCCGAGAAGGTCGGGTGGGGCACCGATGTGGACGCCGTCGGCCAGGAGGTCTTGCCACTGCCAGGCATCGGCGCCCCCGGCGTCGAAGCCCACGGCCAGGTCCGCTACCACTGCGGCGTCGGCGCCGCTGGCGGCCAGTTGGAGGTCCAACAACCACTGCAACCAGGCAAAGAAGCTCACCGATTGGGCGTTGTCCGCGGCGAAGCGAGCAACCGCCGGTGAGCCCGGGTGTTGATGCTCAGCGGGCCAGGACCGCCAGCTCGAACCGTGGTGGTCTGCCAACGCGCAATAGGTGGCCCAGCCGAGGAGCGTTGTGCCGTGTTCGGTCCGGAACTGATCGAACGCCTTCGATCCCCGGAACTGCCCCCAGAGTTGGTCCAGCACCACCCGCTTGGCGGCCCAAACCGCGCTTCGATCGATCCGACTCGGCGCATTGAGCCTCAACGCAGCGGTGGCACTGTTCTGGGCGGAGGGAAGCGATTCGGCCCCGGGCACGTCCGCAATGGCCAGGTAGATCGGGTCACGCCAGAGGCGGCTGCTGGGCGAATACGGGCTGTTGGGCTGGTTGGGGAGCGGGTCCGGGGCGTGCAGTGGGTTGATGCCGACAAGCCCTGCGCCTCGTTCGGTGGCCCAGTCGATCAGCCGGCGCAGGTCCGCCAGGTCGCCGATGCCCCAGCTGTGTTGGGACCGGGCGGCGTAGAGCTGCGCAGTGATGCCCCACACTCGCAATTCGGGCGGCAACGTGACCCGGCTGGGGGCGACGATCAAGTTGGTGCTTGGTGGGCCCTCCCCACGTTGCGCATCGTCGGCTTCTATCCGGTGGTAGCCGAGGGGCAGATCCGGCGGCGTCGAGGTGGTGAGACCCAACACGGTGCCGTCCTCGAGTACCAGGTTGGCCGGGCGGGCGAGAGGGACAACTTGTCCGGGGCGAACGATCATCAGCGGGGTGACGGCTGGAGGCCGTTCAAACGGGTCAGCCGTCGAGGCGCCCATCGCCTGACGGAGCAGGGAAACGGTCTCTGCGCTGGGTGCGCACCAGCGGCCGAACACGTCGGTGTAACCGGGTTCAATGCCCCATGGGGCCAACCCGTTCGGGTCGGCTAGGTCGGGGGAGGTTGGGGATGGCACCTCCCCATTGTGGCCCTGGTGGCAGCGGCTGCGGTCGGCTTGACCTTTCGATGGATTGCTGGTGGTGGCGGGGGGACTGGCAGGTTCGGACCTAGACTGTTGCCGTGGGCCGCACCCTGATCGAACGGCGTCTTCGCGACGTTTCTGACCGCCTCAAGGCGGTCAATCGTGATCTTGGCGTTGCGGAGGAACAGCTTGCCCATTTTGCTGACGATGCCGATGAGGCCCGCCTTCGGGCCTTGGTCTCGGAGACGCCCCTCGCCGAGCAGGAACACCACGAGGCCCAGCGTCATGCCGAGGCAATGCGTCGTCATCGCGATGAGCTGCTCGCTGAGGTGCGCCAGCTGGAAGTGTCGCAGGACAACCTGCTTGACCGGCTCGTCGCCGCCGGAATCTGATCGCCCGTCCATTGGAATCACACAGGAGCGCAACGGTGCCCACCCGTGTCGTCATTGCTGAAGACGAAGCGATTATTCGCCTCGACCTCAAAGAGACCCTCGAAGAAGAGGGATATGAAGTTGTCGCCGAGACTGGCCGGGGCGATGAAGCCGTTGAGCTGGTCCGTCTGCACAATCCAGATGTCGCCATTCTCGATATCAAGATGCCCGGCCTGGACGGGCTCTCGGCCGCCCGGGAAATTGCCGGCGAGCGTCGCGCTGCGGTGGTCATTCTTACGGCCTTCAGCCAGCGAGATTTGATCGAGCGGGCACGAGATGCAGGTGCGTTGGCTTACCTTGTCAAGCCCTTCCAGAAGTCAGACCTCCTACCGGCCATAGAGGTTGCCCTGGGTCGGTTCAAGGAACTCAAAGCCCTGCACGACCAAGCCACGTCGTTGTCGGATCAGCTCGAGACCCGCAAGGTCGTCGACCGGGCCAAGGGTCAACTGATGGATCAGGCCGGCCTCACCGAGGCGGCGGCGTTCGGGTTCATCCAGAAGACGGCCATGAAGGAACGACAGACCATGCGCTCGGTAGCGCAGCGTGTCATAGACGGAGACCTCGTCCCCGCCCAGAGCTGAACCAGGCCGGTCTCGGCGGGTCCTGATTCGCCGTAGTGTCGGCCGCCTATGCGGTTCATGCTGATCGACGGGAACTCCCTTGCCTACCGGGCGTTCCACGCCCTGCCCACAGACCTGGTGACCGCCTCCGGGCAGGTCACCAATGCGGTGTTCGGCTTCACGTCGATGTTCATCAACTTGGTGCGCGACCACAAGCCCGATGCCATTGCGGTGGCCTTCGATCGCCCCGAGCCAACGTTCCGCCACCTCCGGGACCCGGGGTATAAAGCCAACCGCGACGCCGCCCCCGACATCCTC
Source organism: Aquihabitans sp. (assembly GCA_025353965.1). GTDB lineage: Bacteria > Actinomycetota > Acidimicrobiia > Acidimicrobiales > Iamiaceae > Aquihabitans. The sequence continues at coordinate 11,160 of JANXNS010000110.1, read as the reverse complement.
CGGCAACAACTTGGCCTCGTGCGCCAGGTGGTCGACACGCTCGGTGTGACCGCCATCGAGCTCGCCGGCGTGGAGGCCGATGACATCATCGCCACCCTGGCCACCATGGCCAAGAACCGTGGCGACGACGTGATGATCGTGACCGGGGACCGAGACAGCTACCAGCTGGTGGAGGACCCGCACGTAAAGGTCATCTACAACAAGCGCGGCGTCTCGGACTACGCCTACTACGACGAGGCTGGCATTCAGGAGCGCACCGGCGTCCACCCCACCAAATACGTGCAATACGCCGCGCTGCGCGGCGATCCGAGCGACAACCTTCCAGGGGTGCCCGGGGTGGGCGAGAAGACGGCGGCCAAGCTGATCAACACCTACGGCGGACTAGACGGAATCTTCTCCCACGTTGACGAACAGACGCCCAAGCTGCGTCAGAACCTCACCGAGTTCGAGGCCCAGGCTCGCAGCAACGTCGAGATGATGGAGTTGATGAGAGATGTCGAGCTGCCCATTGGCTTGGACGACATTGGCTACCCCAAGCCCGACACCGACGAAGTCCGCAGCCTGTTTGATTTCCTAGAATTCAACACGCTCCACAAGCGCCTCAGCGAGGCACTGGAAACTGATCTGGGCGAAGCGCCCGGGGCGGTCGACACCATCGAGGCAGAGGTCGTTCGGTTCGAGTCGGCGGCCGACGCCGTGGACGCGCTGAGCGAGATCGCGGCCGGAACTGGCCCGTTGGCCGTGGCCGCCACCTGGGTCGGCACGCCAGGGCGCACGCCGCTCGATGGGCTCGCCCTCATGTTGCATGCCGACGTGGCCGAAGTCGCTTGGCTCTCGGCCAGCCTCTTGGCCACGCCCGCGGTGGACAAAGCCCTGGCCGCGGTGCTGGTAGCTCGGCCCCTTGCCGCCCACCCGGCCAAGCCCATCCTGCGCAGCCTCCTCGCCACTGCGCCCGATCGCCCGCTCCCACAGATCGCCGTCGACACCACGCTCGCGGCGTACCTGCTGGACCCAGCTGAGACCCGCTACGCCATAGAGGACTTGCTCCGCCGCTACGCCCAACTGGAGTTGCCAGCCGGAGATGCGGCCCCGGAAGGCCAGCTCGACCTCAGCGCCGACGGTGACACGGCCGATGCCGCTCAGGTCACGGCGCGGCGCGTGCTGGCCATTGATCGTCTGGTCGAGCCCATCCTGGCCGCCTTAGACGCCCAAGGTCTCCGTCAGTTGAACGATGAGCTGGAGACGCCGCTCGTTGCGGTTCTGGCCCGCATGGAGCACCTCGGTGTTGGGGTGGACCGGGCAGAGTTGCAGGCGCTCAACGATCGGCTCAGCGCAGAGGTGATCGAGCTCGGCGCTCGGATTCAAGAAGATGCGGGAGAGGAGTTCAACGTGAACTCCACCCCCCAGCTTCGGGTCATCTTGTTCGAGAAGCTGGGCTTGGCCCCGCAGAAGAAGACCAAGACCGGCTACTCCACCGATGCCGCCTCGCTGGAAAAGTTGGCGGGCCAGCACCCGATCATCGATCACCTCCTGCGGTACCGAGAGGTGGAAAAGTTGCGCTCCACCTACGGGGAGGGGCTGTTGTCGGAGGTCGCGGCAGATGGACGTATCCATGCAACGTTCAACCAGACGGTGGCCCGCACCGGTCGGTTGTCGTCAGATGCGCCCAACCTGCACAACATTCCGGTTCGATCCGAGATGGGCAAAGAGTTCCGCAAAGCCTTCGTGCCAGCCTCGGGCTTCGACCTCCTGGTGGCTGACTACAACCAGATTGAGTTGCGCTGTATTGCCCACTTGGCCGAGGACCCCGGCCTGATCTCCGCTTTCGAAGCGGGCGACGACATTCACACCGCCACGGCCTCACGCATCTTCCATGTTGCGCCCGAGGACGTGACGGGGATGCAACGGTCCAAGTCCAAGATGGTCTCTTACGGCTTGGCCTATGGCATGGAGGCCTACGGGCTGGCCCAGCGGCTGAACATTCCCCGCGGCGAGGCATCCGAAATTCTTGACGCTTACTTTGTGGCCTTTCCGGCGGTGAAGGCCTACATGGAATCCACCGTGGCCGAGGCTCGCGAGCGTGGATACACCGAGACGCTGTTTGGGCGGCGGCGCCCGATCCCCGAGTTGTCGTCGAGTAACCGCCAGATCCGTATGGCGGGTGAACGTCAGGCCATGAACGCCGGTATCCAAGGGTTGGCGGCAGACATCTTCAAGGTTGCGCTCATCCGTTTGGACCAAGCCTTAGTAGAGCGCGGCGCCGTCAGCCGTGTGGTGTTGCAAGTGCACGACGAGGTCATCCTCGAGGTCCCGGCCGACGAACACGATGAGCTCGCCGCCCTCACGAATCAGGTCATGCACGATGCGGCGGACCTCCGGGTACCGCTAGAGGTGAACCTTTCGTTTGGTCGTAGCTGGGCGGACGCCAAGTAGACATCAGGCCATGGCTGATACCAACCCATCTCCAACCGAAAACGATGCTGCCAAGGTCGCCGCCAATATTGCGGTGGTCGAGCAGTTCTGGGCGGCACTCAACCGTCGGGACTTTGCGGCCTGCGGTGCGTTCATGGCCCCCCAAGGCCACTACGTCGACGTGCCCGTCATTGGCGTCGACGATGGCGCCTTCGGCCCGGCCGAGACCGAGGCCAGGCTGCGCCTGGGCCTAGAGCCGTTGCTGGCCTATGAGCTCCACGACGGCCTCATCGTGGCCAGCGGCGATCACGTGGTGACCGAACATGGCGAGACCTGGACCTTCGAAGAGGGCGTGTCCACCACGCTCGCGTTCACATCGGTCCAAGAAGTACGCGACGGCTTGATCTATCGCTGGTGGGACTATCTCGATTTCACCTCGCTAATGGCCGCCGCTCCAGCGTGGTGGATGGACCACATTGCGGCTGGCTACAAGTAGTCACCCGAGAGCGAAGCCCACGATCGCCTCGAGCTCAGCGATGGCAATGGCGGGGTCGCCAACCTTGATTGTTTGCATGCCCATGGCCCGGGCTGGTTTGAGGTTGACACCAAGGTCGTCCAGAAAGACGGCCTGATTCGGTTCGATGTCCAGGCGCGTGCACGCGATCGCATAGAACTCGGCATCGGGCTTGCGGACACCGACCACGCTGGACTCAACCACCACATCGAACAGCGCAATGATCTCCGCCATTGCCGGGTTGACTTGCATACCGGTCACGTTGTTGGTGAGCAGCGCGGTCTTGAGACGTGCCCCGCAGCGACGCACGGCCTCAACCATCTCGGGCCGAATGTCGCCAGCCAAAAGCCCGAGCACATCCCACCCGGGTACCCGGTGGCCGAGCGCATCGGACTCGCCTTCGAACGCACTGGCGAACCCATCGAGGTCAACCTCGTTGCGCTCAAGCCGGGCCCACGCATTGGTGTCTGGACTCGTGGCGTTGACGGACCGGATGAAGTCGACAGGCAGGTCGTGGTCCAACTCGTAGCGGGCAAACGCATCGAAGGGACTCGACAAAATCACCCCGCCGAAGTCGAAGAGTGCAGCGGTGACAGTCACGGCCGACGATGCTAAGGCGCCGAGCGAAGTGTTGTGACACAACGATCCGCGACGGCACACACGAGACGATCCCTCGTCACCTCTTAGTTAGCTGGTTGACTTATGAGTCACATGGCTATGAAACACGTCGTTGTCGACGGATCCAACATTGCAACCGAGGGCCGAACCGCCCCCAGCCTCGCTCAGCTCGACGAAGCCGTGCGCGCTTTTCTCGATGCCTACGGCGATGTCGCGCTCACCGTGGTGGTCGACGCAACCTTCGGGCACCGCATAGACGAGAGCGAACGCGAAGAGTTCGAAGCGGGCATCGTCAACGGTGAATTGGTGTCCCCTCCGGCTGGCGCCATTGGCCGAGGCGACGCGTTCATTCTGCAGATTGCCGACAAGGCCGGCGCTGCGGTCTTCTCCAACGATTCGTTTCAAGAGTTCCACGGCACCTATGAGTGGCTCTTCGAAGAAGGTCGTCTCGTCGGCGGCAAACCGGTACCGAGTGTCGGTTGGGTCTTCGTGCTCCGCACCCCAGTCCGCGGGCCCACCAGCCGCCGAGCCACGCGAGAGTCTCGGGCCTCCGGAGATCCGGCTGCCCGTCGGTTAGGTCCGGCGCCGGTTCCTTCCAAGCCACCGCCACGTCGCCGCGGCGGTGGGGTTGCAGCTGAAAGCTCTCCCGATGTCGACGTCGAGCCCAAGGCTGAACCGGCCAGTGCTGGCGGCCGAAAGCGTCAACCCCGCAAGCGGAGTGGAGCCAATGCTCCCGCCAAGATCGCCGACACCGCTGCGGTGTCGGAGTCGTCTGCCTCCTCGAGCCGGAACCGACGTCGTCGGTCCAGCGGCAAGGCGGCCGACCCCATCAACGAACCAATGCCGTTTCTCCATTTCGTCACCAACTATCCAGTCGGTTCCGAGTTTGAGGCAACGGTTGATCGGTTCTCGTCGCACGGGGCCTACGCCGTCACTGACGGTGATGCCCAGTGCTACATCCCGCTGAAGGCAATGGCGGATCCCGCTCCAACCAAGGCACGCGAAGTGCTGACCGTTGGCGAGGTCCGGACCTTCGTGGTTACGGCGTTCGATTCCCCTCGTCGGGGTATCGACGTTGCACTCCCCGGTGTGGTGGTGCCCGAGCCGTCCGAACCTTCAGCAGCAGACCGTCATAACGACGGGTTCCCGTCCCGGGAGCACGAACCAGCCGAGGAGGCACCCAGCATGGCAGTAAAAAAGAAGGCCGTGGCCAAGAAAGCCACGCCCGCCAAGAAGGCCGTAGTCAAGAAGGCCGCACCGGCCAGGAAGGCCGTGGCTAAGAAGGCTGCGCCGGCCAGGAAGGCTGTGGCTAAGAAGGCTGCGCCGGCCAGGAAGGCTGTGGCTAAGAAGGCTGCGCCGGCCAAGAAGGCTGTGGCCAAGAAGGCCGCACCGGCCAAGAAGGCTGTGGCCAAGAAGGCTGTAGTCAAGAAGGCTGCGCCGGCCAGGAAGGCTGTGGCCAAGAAGGCCGCACCGGCCAAGAAGGCTGTGGCCAAGAAGGCACCCGCAAAGAAGGCGCCAGTGGCCAAAAAGGCTGCGGCCAAGAAGGCACCCGCAAAGAAGGCGCCAGTGGCCAAAAAGGCTGCGGCCAAGAAGACCACCCGCTGACCACCCCGCAGCGGACTCCTCGCTGGTAGGGGACCGGGCGTGTTTCGCGCCCGGTCCCCTCCTCGGGAATCAAGCCCCCGGGTTACGGGCCAGGATTTTCTTGACCCAACGCTTCATCGAAGCGGGATCGAGCGCACCGGGAAGTACGAGTTCCCCCACCAACCACGTGGGGGTAGACATCACGCCGGCCTCGCGTGCCCGGTGCATCGAGGCGGCCACCAGCGCAGCAGCATCACCCCGGTCCACTGCGGCGCGCACCTCTACTGCTGACCCACTGGCGTCGGTCACCAGCCGATCGAGCACGTCGGCGTCATCGAGCGCTTCGCCCGTCACGAACTGGGCATGGAACAGTGCCCGATGCAGCGCCGGGAAAGCCGCCTGGTGGTGGACCCGAACCCACTCAGCCGTCTCGAGTGCTCGGCGAGTGTTGGGCGTTCGGGTGGGCCGCCGAAACGGCAACCCAACCTCCGCACACGAGGCCTCTATACGGTCGAACGTTTCCTGCATCGGTCCGTCCGCCCGAACCGGCCGCCCTGCTGCCGGGATCTCCGGGTGGAGTTCGAACGGGAGATGGGTCACGGAGACGCCGAGTGATTCCAACACCGTGTCTCGATGCTGGCCCACGTAGCACCAGGGGCACAGGTAGTCGCTCCAACAGACTGCTTCCACGGCGAGAAGCGTACGCTCCGGTCACGCCCGCACGGCCACTGGTCGCGGCCCCCACGATCGACGCCGGTTCGGCCAGCACACGGTGTTGGCGGCGCTAGGTTCGCCTCGTGCGAATTGCCACCTGGAACGTCAACTCACTCAAGGCCCGGCTCGCCCGGGTAGAGGAGTGGCTGGCAGATGTACAGCCCGATGTGGTGTGCCTCCAGGAGACCAAGCTCGCCGATGGCGCATTCCCCGCCATGGCGTTTCAAGCCCTCGGGTATGACAGCGTTCACCACGGCGAAGGCCGCTGGAATGGTGTCGCCATCCTCAGCCGGGTTGGCTTGGACAACCCGGTGAACGGGTTCGGCCCAGAAGATCCAGACCCCCAGGCGCGGCTGATCTGGGCCACCTGCGGGGGCGTCCGGATCGCCAGCGCCTATGTACCAAATGGCCGCTCGCTTGACGATGACCACTACCAGTACAAGCTCCGGTGGTTGGCCCGGCTGCGGGACCAACTCGCCGCATCAGAAGACCCAGCGCAGGCGATCATCGTGGCGGGCGACTACAACATCGCCCCCACCGACGCCGACGTGTGGGATCCCAAGCACTTCGTCGATGCCACCCACACCAGCCGGCCCGAGCGGGATGCGTTGGCTGAGCTTGAGTCCTGGGGACTCATCGATACCTTCCGCCTACTGCAGCCGGAGCCCCGGCTCTACAGCTGGTGGGACTACCGCGCTGGTCGCTTTCACAAGCACGAAGGCATGCGTATCGACCTCGTGATGGGCACCCAGTCGGTGGCCGATCGGGTCACCTTCGCCACCATCGATCGCAACGCCCGCAAGGGCCAACAGCCGTCGGACCACGCCCCCGTGATCATCGACATTGCCGACTGACGTTCACTCCGACAGGACACCATGACTGACTCATCTGATACCCCGGCCGAGCGTCCGCGTATCGACATTTCCGATGCCCGGTGGAGTACCGACTACCTGCCCAAGATGGCGGGGGAAGCGGATCCTGAGCGTCTCTCCATGGTCACCAAGCGGATCCAGGCGGCATCGCACGGCGAGCTCTCTTCCCGCCGGCAATCACTGAAGGATTTGGCCGATGCGGCCCGTTTGCTGGTGGACCGGCTGGTGGCCACGGATGCTCCCGAGGACGTAGTGCGAGCCGCAACCGTGGAGGTGCAAGCGGCGGCGGATCGCTTCGCGGACTATCACCAGGGCACCCTCTACGGTTTCAGCGAAGCGGCCAACGCCGGTGACCGAGAAGACCCGCTCTACGACCACAGCCCCCTGATCGGTATCGCCAACCCGCTGGCGCCGCCCATGAGCCTCCGCGAGGTGGGCGGGATTATTGCGGCCGAGGTGAACTTTGGCCAGGCCTACGAGGGGCCACCCGGCTGTGTGCACGGGGGCTACGTGGCGGCCGCGTTCGACGAGGTGCTGGGAGCGACACAGTCATTGTCCGGCGCACCAGGCATGACTGGCACCCTCACCGTTCGCTACGAAAAGCCCACGCCGTTGCAGACAGATCTGCGGTTCGAAGGGCGGCTCGTTGGGGTGGAGCGGCGCAAGATTTTCGTGGAAGGCGCCTGTTACGCAGGCGACACGCTCACGGCCACGGCCAAGGGGATCTTCATCTCCATGCAGCCGGGTGCGTTCCTGGACATCATCGCCGAACGCGAACGCCGGCAAGAAGAGCAGCGCTAAGGGCGTAGGTAGGCGTCAACCTCTGGGGCTTCCGCCTCCAGGTATTCCTTCAGCCCGCTCACGATGGCTTTCTCAACTTTGCCGCCCACCAGCGGTGCGCGGACTGTGAGTTCACCAGTCACCACGCGGATAGCGCCAGTTCCCTCGGCCGAGACCCGGAACGTGCCGGAAGACTCGAGCCGGTCCGGGTAGTAGTCGGGCACGAGCCGGAACGAGGTTGTGCCGGCGGTGAGGTCGTGCGTGGTCTCCTGGATCCAGGTGAGTCGCTCGGGGTCGATCACCGCCGTGACCGCGCTGGGAAGGTGACCGGTGAACCGGAACCGAATCCGAAGGTTGGCGCTGTTGGTGGACATCGTGTGGCCGAGGACCTCTGTCCCACCGAGCTTCGGAAGGCCCACCAAGGTGGGGTAGAGCTCGGGATTTGCGTAGGCGGCCGTCACCGCATGGGCCGAAGATTCGTAGTGCTGGGTCAGCTCGAACCGCATGCGGCCTCCGTATGGTCAGCAACGATCGCCAGCAACCTAGCCCCGTGCCGTTCGCGGGCGGCGGGACCCAAACCAGGTAGCGCGGCCAGTTCAGCGGCCGTTTGCGGTCGGTCCCTGGAGATGGCGTCGAGCGCCCGATCGGAGAGCACAACAGTCGGGCGGACCCTGGCTTTGCGGGCCTGCTCTGCCCGCCAGGCTCGGAGGCCCGCGGCCACGGCTGAGGTGAGGAGAAGGGGATCAATCACTGCAGCAGGGGCGAGCTCCGGTGCCGAGCCGAGCGCAACGCGAGAGCGGCCGATTCCGTCGTCGTGGGCCGGTGTGGCCGCACCCGATCTGGCCAACTCGGTGACAATGCCACGCACCCACCCGAGGTATGGCGAGGGGCTTCGGTCCACCGGATCAGAGCCAAAGGTCCGGGTCTTGGCCCAGGAACAACGCAACACGTTGGAAGCGCGAGTGACGGCCACGTAGAAGAGCCGTTCCTCTTCCAGCCTGGCGTCGGGGGTTCGGGCGTGGCTGATGGGGACGTACCCCTTCTCCACGCCAGCAAGGTGGACGACATCCCATTCCAGGCCCTTGGCCGAGTGGAACGAGGCAATAGTCACCGCGTCGGCGGCATCGGGCCCGTCGTCGAGCAGCACAGTCCGGAGCCAACCCGGAAGCGCATCGGTTCGAGCGCCCGGATCGAGCACCAGCATTTCCTGACCCAAGCGGACGATCTGCTCGAACGAGGCGAGCCGGCGTCCGGCGGCAGTATCGGGTAGTTCACGATCTTGCGGGTCCGGGGCACGGTCGTCGTCACCATCGTCCAGCTCGCGGTATCGGTCGCCGCCCATGCCCAACAGCTCTGCCCGCTGGCGCCCAACCTGGGCATCCAAGTCGGCCAGGGTGGTGGAGAGCGGCTCGGCCAGGCGGTCGAACCGGCGGAGAAGTTCCCTGACCTCTGGATCGTCCAGGAAACGATGCGCGCCGCGGACGCGATACGGAATGGCCGCTCGCCGGAATGCCGCTTCGATCACTGCGCCCTGTGCGTTGGTGCGGAGAAGGACCGCCTGTGAGGACCACGGCCGCCCCGGGCCGTGATGCTCGCGAACAGCGCGAGCGATCCCGTTGGCTTCGTCTCCATCTGATTCGTAGCCAACCACCGCCGGCAGCGCGCCATCTCCACGGTGGGCGGTGAGTGGCTGCGCCACCGTTCTGCCGCCGGCCAAGACAGAAGCGGCCACGGCCAAAATCTGCGGGGTCGATCGGTAGCTATCTCGAAGCTCCACAACATCCGCACCCGGGTGATGGCGGGTGAAGCTGTTGAGGTAGCCAGCGTCGGCGCCGTTCCAGCCGTAGATGGCCTGGTTCTCGTCGCCGACCACGCACAGGTCCTTGCGGTCGCCCAGCCAGGCCCGGAGCAGGCGTTCCTGGAGCGGGTTTACATCCTGATACTCGTCGACAAAAAGATGCCGAAATCGCCATCGCTGCGCGGCGGCAAACGACGGATCTTGCTCGATGAGTTCGGCGCACCGTGCCAAGAGGTCATCGAAGTCGATCAGGCCACGTTTGCGCTTTTCGTCCTCGTAGCGGCGGAACCAGTCGGCCATCTTCTCTGGATCAAACCCGGTAAGGCGACCGGCACGGTGAACGGCATCCACATACCCGTCCGGCGTGACCAGGCGAGCCTTCGACCACTCGATTTCGGTAGCAAGATCGGCGGGGCGTACCCGTTTGGTGTTGCCGAGGATTCTGGCGAGCACCCGACCCTTGCGGTCCAACAGCGTGGGCGGACCGCGCCCGTCACCGGCCCATGCCGTGCGGAGTTGTGCGTAGGCCAGCGCATGGAATGTCCCCGCCGCGGGAAGGTCTCGCAGGCCGAATGACCGCAGGCGACCGTCCAGTTCGTTGGCCGCCTTGCGGGTGAAGGTTACGGCTAGGACGTGACGGGCATCGGCATCGCCGGTGGCGCACCGGTAGGCGATGCGGCGGGTCAGCACCCGGGTCTTGCCGGAGCCGGCGCCAGCCAGGATGGCCAACGGGTGGGTGGTAGCGGTGACGGCCCGACGTTGTGCCGGGTCGAGCCCATCGAGCAACCGTTCCGGATCCACCCGCCGATGGTACGACGCTCACACCCAGCCGCCGTCGTAAGATCCTGACGTGGCCTTTCCTCGCAACCTTCTCAACCAAAACGAGGAGCTCGTTCTCGATCTCCGCCCGCACTGGTACTTCCTGTCCAAGGCGGCCCTGGCCGTGTTCGCTTCCGTCGTGGTGGCGATCCTTGGCCTGGCGGTCTGGACCCCACCGGACAGCCTCAGCACCGTGGTCAACGTGGTGTGCGGCGTGTTAGTGGCCGGATCCCTGCTGTGGCTTGGGTGGACGTACCTTGTCTGGAACAACACCATGTTTGTTCTCACCAGCGACCGCATCTTGAGCCGCAAGGGTGTGCTCTCCAAACAAGGCGTCGAAATTCCTCTGGAGCGGGTCAACACGGTGTTCTTCAAGCAGTCGCTCTTCGAGCGGATACTTGGCTCGGGGGATCTCACTATCGAGTCCGCTGGTGAGCGGGGCAGCGAAGCGTTCTCCAATATTCGTAAGCCTCACATCGTGCAAAAAGAGGTCTACGTGCAAATGGAGGCCAACGAGAACCGCAAGTTCGACCGCATGAATACCTCGGCGGCCAACGCCGCCGGTCGGCCCGTGGATGCAACCACTCCCCAAGCCAGTGGCGGCAGCATCCCCGAACAGATCGACAAGCTGGCGGAGCTCCACCAGCGCGGCGTGCTCAGCGACGCTGAGTATCAGGCGAAGAAGGTGGAGTTGCTCGGCCGGATGTGAGGCGGGCGCCGTCGGCCGCCCGTACCAGCCACCCCTCCTCGATAGCGCCCGGTTCGGTCAAGGCCACAACACACCCACCAAAGCCAGCTCCGGTGAGCCGTACCCCGAATACGCCGGGCCGGGCGGAAAGTCTCTCCACGAGGCAGTCCAGCCCGGGAGTTGAGACCTCAAAATCGTCACGAAGCGACGCATGGCTTGCGGCCATGAGGCGGCCTGCCTCAGGGAGCAATCCGGCCTGAAGGGCCGCCACAAAGGCCCGGACCCGTGCATTTTCGGTAATCACATGGCGGGCACGCCGCTGGAGGATCGGATCGGCTAGCTGGTCGACCGCCCCCGGGTC
>JANXNS010000080.1 GCA_025353965.1 Aquihabitans sp. | reverse complement strand
CTGGACTCGGCAGTGCACGCTATCGGCGGGGCGCTCGCAGCCGCGGAGCGTCGCGTTGTCGACTGGCAAAAGGCACTCGACAAGCTGCCGGACGTCAAGGCCGTCGGCGACCTTCGGATCCTTGGCGTGAACCGGCTTGTCGGCCGCCTCTCCAAGGTCAAGGGCGACCTCGCGGGTGACCTCGTCGACGCCATCGCCCACACGCTCGACACCGCCTTCCCTCCCGCCGGCAAAGGAGCCGAGGCCGCCCGGCTGCGCACCCTCCCGCCGCCGCCCACCACCGCGGTTACCGACTGGGGCCCGCCGTCGCCGCTCTTCGAACGTGCCCACCGCTTCTACTACCTGAGCCCCTGGCGCAAGGCCGGCCACCACCGCCTCTACCTCAAGGATAGGGCGGGCACCTCGCTCGGCTGGACCGACATCAACACCGGCGCCACCACCATCGACTGCACCGGCGACGAAGCCAAGTTCGCCACCACCCTCCTCGCCGCCGCAGACCCCACCGGCATGAAGCTGGCCCCCGGCGACCTCCCCAAGGTGGCCACCCGGCTGTGGGGCGGTCGCCTGCTGAGCAAGATCGCCCGATCCCACACGTCGGTCCTGGTGGGCCAGGAGTGGCGGGCCTTCGGCAGGCAACGGCTCTGCTGCACCCTGATCGACCCGTCGGTCAGCACGTTCCACCTCGGCCACGTCGACCTAAAGACGGGCGAACGCCACCCCGCAACCGAAGGCGACCTAGCCGAGTTCCGAGGCCCAGCCGACCGCTACATCAGCTACCTCCAACACCACTTCCCCCACCGCTGAAACTCCGCGCCTTCGCCTGCAGGCCCGTTATGATAAGTAAATGATCTCCTTTGAGGAGGCTCGACGGGCGGTTGGGCTCACGCAGCAACAGCTGGCGGCGATCCTCGGCATCACGCAGCCGGCCATTGCGGCCTATGAGTCGGGCCGTCGGCGGCCTACCGGGCCGGCCCTCGCCTGGCTCGAGGCCACCCATGCCGCCATCCTCACACCGCACCGGTCCCACGGGGTCGTACGGGGCCGCACGGTGGACCTGCCGACGGTCCGGTGGGTGTCGGCCATCAGCCCTGCGGCCACCGTGGTCTTGCCCACCCGGCTGGACTGGTCCGCCCGCCGTGAGCCCAACCGGGACCTCACCGACCTGACCGAGCGCGCTGCCACCTACGCCCAGATCATTGAGGAGGGGAGTGCGTCCGACATCGCCATTTGGATCGACCCCGACGCGCTCCAGGACCTCTGGCCAGACCTGCCCATCGCCCGACACCTCCTAGGCCCAGTGGCCGACATGCTCGACGAAATCCGTGGCTAACAACCTCACCGCGTCGCAGAAGAAGGTGGCGCTCATCCTGTCCAAGGCCGTCGCCCCCTTTGGATTCGCAATGGGTGGCGGCGCGGCGCTGAACGCCATTGGGCTTAGCGGCAGGCTGAGCGACGACATCGACTTGTTCTCGTCCACGTGTGCCGATGTCTCCGTCGCTGCTGCGGCTGCCGTCAAGGCCTTCTCGGCCGCTGGCTGGGACGTGGAGACCGACCGGGAAGGCCCTGCCTTCTGTCGGCTCGTGGTCACGACCGGACGACGCCGACGCACCCAGGTGGTGGTGGAACTAGGGCAGGACTCGATCATGTGGGGCACCCAGGAGACCTCCGTGGGTCCCACTCTGACCATGCGAGAACTGGCCGCCAACAAGGTGCTGGCGGCGTTCGGACGCATCAAGCCAAGGGACCTCTGCGACCTCGCCCTTCTCGCCGACCACCTCCCGATTGCCGACATGCTCCGAGACGCCAAGGCCAAGGATGACGGCTTTCTGGTCGACGTCCTGGCCGAAATGGTCGAGCGGACCATTGCCCGCCCGGACAGGGAATGGCCGCCAGAAGCCGACATCGAAGCAGTCCGGGCTTGGTCTCGATCCTTCGCGCAAGAGGCCCTCTCGACCGACCTGCGCACCCTGCCGGCCGAAGTCGACTCCGCCCGCCCAGCCATCCCCGGGTGGGTTGCGCCCTACCAGCGCAAGGACGGCACCCCCATCGGCGGCTACCACCGCCGCCCGGGTTAGGCCTTCACGATCGTCTTACCGAACGTCGCACTGAGGTTGGACAACACGTCCACCGACCGGGCCGCCACCAGCTGGGCCTAACCGTTTCCCTTGTGATCGGGGTCGTATTTCGACCCGGATCACAAGGAGAAGCCGAGAACTCAGGCGCCCAAGTGTTCGACGAATGCGGCGAGGGTGGAGATCAGGCGCATCTCCTCAACCGTTCTGGCCCGGGTGTTGAGCAGCTCCTCGGTGCACACGAGGTAGGCCAGGCACCGGGCCCGGCTGATGGCCACGTTGAGCCGGTTGCGGGAGAACAGGAAATCGGCCCCGCGGGTCATGTCGTCGCCACTCGACGTCGTCATCGTGAAGAACACCACCGGCGCCTCACCGCCCTGGAACTTGTCGACCGTCCCCACCCGCACACCTCGGGTGCGGTCATCCGCATCCAGCCGCAAGAGCAACAAGTTGACCTGATCGTTGAACGGCGCAACCACCATGAAATCGCCCGTCGTCAGCGGCGAAACCACCCCGTCCTTGTTCGTCCACGGCGTGCCCATCAGCCGCCTGATCTCGGCGGCCACCAACTCCGCCTCCTCCGCAGACTCGGTCGACCGGGAAGCGTGATGCGCTCGCAGCCACCGCAGCCCCGTGCCCGCCGACGTCGCCTGCACCGCACAACTCTCGTGGCTCGTGAGCCGACCCTCATAGATCTGCTCAGAGATAAACGAGCACACGTCCGGGTGCATCCGCCGGGTCACCGGCAAGAACACGCCCCGATCATCGGGAATGGTCACGTCGGCGCCCAACACATGCTCCAGCACGCTCGCCCCCGCCCCACCGGGGTGCAGCGCCAGCGAAACCTGGGCCAGCTGCAACGGGTCCCCCAACAACACCACATTGCCGGCCGACCGAGATGCCGCCACCGCGTCGGCCAACGCCATCTGCCCCGCCTCATCTACCACCAACACGTCCACCGGGGCCCCGGCCAAGTCATTGCCCGAGAACAGCCACGACGTGCCCGCAACCACGTTGAACTCTGTCCGAGCACACGGCTTGTTCGAGCCCACGATGTAGGTCACCCCCGCCAACTCCACCGACGGCATGTCCGTCACCTTGCGGACGGCCCGAAGCTCCTCCAGATCACCCGCCTCCTCGAACACCTTCACCACCGCCGCCATCAGGTTCTCGATCGCCGCATGGCTCATGGCGGTGATCCCCACCCGCTGCCCAGCCAAGACCAAGCTGCGGATCAGGTGCGCGCCCCGATACGTCTTCCCCGTTCCCGGAGGCCCCTGGATGGCCACAAAGCTGTGGTCCAGGTGACGCACCCACTCGGTCATCTCGTCGATGTCGTCGGTGAACGTCCCGCCGGCCGGGCCGTGGCCAGCGGTGAACGCCGGCAGGTCCCGACGCAACAGCGCCAGCGACGCCCGGTTCGCCTCTGCCTTGCCAGACCCCGCCCCCAACACGCTGCTGGCCAGCTCCTGCAGTGACTCGGGCTTGGGCTTCGGCGACACTGAATCGTTGAGAACAACGGCCGACGGGATCACCCCCGCCTCCTCCGCTTTCGGGTTCCAAACCAGGTCCACCACCAGCGCCGTCCGGTCCAGATCCGCGATCCCCGCGTACCCCGGCGGCCCGTCCGACCCCTCGAACATCACGCTGAGCGTCTTGCCTTCCTTGAAGCCATCGATCTTCTGCTCAGGCCACTCGAACCTCATGGCACCGGTGATCGGCTTGCCCGTCTTCTCGCTCAGGCGAACCTGAGGGCCGACGCAAACAAGGCCCGCAATCACCTCCGGATCGTCCAACAGGTCAGACGTGTCCTGACCAAACTTGGCCATCTTCGGGGCAAAAAACGCCCGCCCCTCCCGCACCCAATACCCGAGCAAGTCGCCCAACACATGCTCGGCCGAACCGGGCGCAAACCCATGCAGGGCCTCGACCTGTGCGTCCCGCTCAACGTCCGGTTCCTCCGCCTCCAACCACGGCTCGCGCCACTCCACCGACAGCGGACGGTGGCCCACCAACCAATCCCGCAACGCCATCGTCGCCCGCACATCGTCTTCGTTATAAGCGGCAATCCGGTCCAGCAAGACCTGCTCGCCCGACGCCATGTACTCCTCGTACTCGACCACCGCACCCGCGCCCTGATCAATGTCATGGCCGCGCTCGTAGTCCGTCAACCGCTCCAAATATTTCAGGCCATAGGACTCCACGCCCGCCTGCAACGAGTTGCGGGCCACAATCAACAAGTCCACAAACAGGCCCGTGTCCACCAGCTCGGCCAACGTCCGTTCCGCCACCCCATGTGTGGCCGCCAGAGACTCCAACGCCGACCGCTCCGTGTGGTTGTAGTGGTACACGTGCATGCCCGGGTGGTCCGCCCGCCGAGCGGCGAACTCCTCAATCACTGCCCGAGTGGCGTCCGCCTCCTCGGCCAGATCGTGCGCCCACACCGTCCGATACCGCCACCCGCCAGACCCATCGCTCTCGATCCACCCAAACAGGAAGAACAACCCAACGCTGGCCCGCCAAAACGGGTGGCCCTCGAAGTCCAAAAAGATGTCGCCCGCATCGGGCTCCGGCAGCAACTCAAAGCCCCGGCCCCACGTCGGATCCTCCGTCTCCGCCAGCATTCGGAACGGCGGATGTTTCGGCGAGGACTCACGCTCTTCCACCTGCAGTACCGCCTGATCCACCAGCCGACGCAGCCGCTCCGGCCGCACCCCCTCCACCCCTTCCTCGGCCTCGCCCAGCGCCGCCAGCGCCGCCAACGTGGACACGGCGCCCGCCGTCAGGGCCGCCCCTTCGTGGCGACGAATGCCAGCCACAAACCCGAGCGAGTCCGTGTCCCGCCACTGCTGCGTACACCTCACCAGGAACTCGCAATAGTCGCAGTGATCACACGGCTCGGGAGTGGTCTGGGCTTCTTGGTCCGGCCCGTCCTCGAGGACAGCAGCCAGCTGCCCCCGAAGCCGACGCCAGTAGGCCCCAAAGTCCGTCGTCAACAACGTCTCAATCTCGCCGGACCCAAGCCAGAGATGCACGTGCTTGGGCGCGATCCCGCTGAGCGCTTCGATCGCGTCGGCATAGAAACAAAGCTGCAGGACGTGGCCCGGCTTGGCCTCCTTGCGGGCCAGCTTGGCGTCGACCGGTTCGTAGCTCACCGCCCCCGTGTCCGGGTCGATCACCCGAATGAGGAAGTCGGCGATGCCCCGAATCCCGTCGTGCACGAAGGGCATCTGGAAGATCACGTCCCAGCCCTGATCGAACGGGTTGCCGACCCGCTCCACCCACGCCGCAAACGATTCGCGGGCCTCACGATTGCGGTCCGGCACCTTCAAGATGGACTTGCCCTGGCGCGCGTACTCCGCCAGGCACGCGGCCTCGTGGGCCAAGCCCTTGTCGGCCAGCAGTTGGGCCAGCGAGCCAAACGTGGGCCGCGGCGCCTCCACCAGGCCCGCCTCCACTTGGTGGCGCAACGTCAAGAAATGGGCGCAGTCCAACCAAGCGGTGATCTTCGACGGTGTCAGC
>JANXNS010000055.1 GCA_025353965.1 Aquihabitans sp. | reverse complement strand
ACGACGACGGATCCAACGACTTGAGGCCGAACGGCGAAAGCTCCTTCAAGCCCACCTCGCTGGGGCGATCCCTGTCGAACTGTTGAAGGAGGAACAGGAGCGCATCATGTCCGAGTTGGCCAACGCCGGTGGGGCGCTCGCGGCCACCGAGATCAACTGGGAGCAGATCGAGAGCAACCTCGACCAGGCGCTGGCCCTGGCTTCGGTGTTCGCCAAGGCGTACGAAGACGCGACTCCGCAAATCCGACGTCGGATCAACCTGGCGGTGTTCACCAGGATCGACGTTGACGAAGACGGGACCGAAGTCACCTTGACGCCAGCCTTCGCCCACCTGCTCGCAGAGGACCTCCTGGCCGAACTTTCGGAGGAAACAACGAACCCCGGCGCCGCTGTGCGGGACCGGGGTTCGAATAAGGGCCAAATGGTGGAGGTGAGGGGAATACACTTAAAACCGTAAACGTGCAGGTCAGAGGCCTGACAAGCGGCGATGAGCAGCAACCGGAGTAGTAACGCACCTCAGAACGGCCCCTCGCGGGCACTGTCACGGCGCCACCACAACAGCCCGACGTACACCATCCGCTAGGTGCAGCGGTGGACTCCGCAGCATGGGTCGATCCACCACGAGGGCGCTGAGCGAGCGGCGAACACGGGGCCACCAGGCTACCCAAGTCGGCCCGGAGGCGCTTAGGACGCACTTGAGGGCGCAGGTAGAGCCGACTCCGAGCCCCGCTCTAGGCCCCCACCGTAGTTTTTTGACCACGGAGAGTGCACCACCGGAGCCGGCTAGCTTGCGTCCACCTGTACGGGATGGGGGGGGACGAAATCCCCACGACCAGCATGTTCCCCCTCCAAAGCGGTTAGAGCATCGGTCAGGGGCGGCGAGGCGGCCGTTGCCGGTCTGCGTCCAGCCGATCCGCCGCGGCCCGCAGGAGCTCGACCGCGGAGAGTCCATCCGACGGGACCCGCAGGACCGCAGCCCAACACTCGACGAGTAGGCCGCGCTCCGCATGAACAATCCGCTGCGCAGCCTCTATCGCCCGCGCCCCGTCCGCTGGACGCGCACTCACGCGTACCCTGCCCGTTCCGCTGCGCGGCGGGACCGGCGAGAGGGACCCTCCCAGATACCGTGCGCGCCGCCGCTGGCGGCCTCACATCCGGGGGTCACTGTGCACGAATCGCAGTCGGAAGCGAGCTGCCTTGGCCGGTGGCTGAAGTCGCATCGAGGTGCACCCCGGGGCCGCGAATGTCGGACTTTGTCGGACTTGTCGGACTGTCGGACTGTCGGACCACCGCGCGCTCTCTTTTCGAAGATTCTGTATAACTGCATGTCAGATGATGATTACAGATGACTTGGGGAATTACGGGCAGAAAGTGCGCGGGGGTGTTCCGACATGTTCCGACATTCCGACAAATCGGGGGCATGTCACGGGACCCCAGCGCCGGGTGTGATCGCGTCTGCCTCGATGACGATCCAACCGCGAGCGGCGGCAACATCGAGGGCCTCGTCGAGTGTGACGATCTGCCGCTGCTTACCGGAGGTGGATCGCGACACACATCGGCGGCGGCACGCCCCCTCACACACGCCCTTATGAACGTGCCGGGCGATGGCCTTGGCCATCGAGGCGAGGGCGCGCTCGCTGGCGGAATCGTCGAGGTAGGCAGCCTGGCTTGCTACCCCAGCGGAGCGTGTGCGGGCCGATGCGAAGGCCCGGTACTGGGCGGCGTCGACGATGCGTTGTCTCGTCCGATCAGAGGCGTCCAGGACGTCACCGGAGCGGCGCCAGTCGTCGGCGGTGATGTTCTTACGCCCGGCCATGACCGCGAACAGCCCGGCGATTTTCAGCCGTGACAAGTCGCGGTGGCTGTCGAGTGTGTCGATCACGATGTCACCGCGCGAGCGGGCTAACGATCTGCCGCGGATCTCGGCGGTGACCTCGCCGGCGAGGTCCACCTGCTCACCAGCTTGATGTCGCGGCAGCTGGATGTTGAACGGTCCCGGCCACGGTGGAGCGATGTCTGGAATCGAGGGGTCGGCAGCGGCGAAATACACGAACCTTTGTGGTGTGCCGCCCGAGGCGTCGTCGAGCAGCGCCGTAGCCAGCTCGGTTTGGAACCCAGCGAGAAGCGCTAACCTGTACGAAGCGGGGGCGAGCTGGCGGGTGGTCTCGCCGCTTGCGTTCTGTTTTCCGAGCCGCTGCCCCGACCACGCGCTTCTGATTGTAGGCAGCAGCGTCGAACCTTTTCGCGACCCCATTTCTACCAAGGCTTGACCCTCGTCGAGCGTCGCCAGAAAGGCTCGCCGGACTTGCCGTTTCACTTTCTGGTTCTTACCGTTTTCGTCGGGCTCAATGACCATGCCGAAATAAGACTCCTCAAGCCCTTCCCCAGAACCAAGTGAGGCTTCCAGAATCTGGGCGTCGTTGATCGGCAGGAGGGCGGCGGCGACATCGCCAGCCGACGACTTGCCGGTCCCGGTCGAACCAACGATGGCGACGCACACGTCGAACGTTGAGGGCATGCCGACCGGCGAAGGACCGCGCAGCGTTGGCGGGGTGATGGCGCTAACGCGTGCCAGCATGGCTCCGAGTACGGCGTCCGCGCTTCGTGCAGTGGAGTGGGCAGCGTCACGGATCTGGGCCAGTTCTGGCAGCTCATCCCAGAAGGAGGCGGGGAGGTTTGGCGGGGGCGGAGTTGCGGCCTCGTCGGGCGCGGTATCGGGCACCGGCCGGGCGGCTGTCGATCGGCTCGCCGGCGCGTCGTAATCGCCATATTCGTCCTCTCCCGCGAAAAGAACGTGGTCAGGTTCGACCTCTCCCGCGACCATGTACAAGCCTCCGGCGCTCATGCGGCCACCATCGCTGGCGCAGTTTTCCCGGCATGCGCGGCACGGCGCTCTTGGGCGTCCAGCGCCTCCGCCAACCGTATGAGGTCGGAGCGCTGCTCTCGTCGCTCGACGCACTCGGAGTGGAGCTCCAGCAGGAGCGGACTCGATGCCAACGCATACCCGAGCGCAGGGACGTCGGAGAAAACGAGCCGGTGGAAATCGTCGGCGCCGTGCGCTCCGTCGGCTACAAGGCGGGAGTGAACCGCCAAGGCCACCTCTCCCCATCCGGCCGGTTCGCCGGGCTCGTCGTCCTCGAGAACCCTCACGACGGCGAGACCAACGGCCCGCGCCCACTCGTCTTGGAAGTTGCCGACGGACGCGGCGAGGGCGGACCTGTTCTGGCGGGCGTCCGGACCCCACATGGCGGCGCAGAGAATGGCCCGCTCAAGTTCGATGGCGGCGGTCACGATGTCACCTCCACGCCAACGAAGGCCAACACATCGGCGGTGGACAGCAGCACCCTGGCGCCGACCCGACGGACAGGGATCGTGCCCGCGAGGATTGCCCGCTTGATCGTGGATTCGCTGAGCCCGGTGACCTCGACGGCCTCTGCCACGGACATCGTGGGTCGCGCCATGAGGTAAGCGATCCGAGCAGCGGACTGGTCGCCGGGTGCTGGCGTGGTGGCCATTACTTCGCCGCCGCTTCGCCGTGGCGCCTAGCATTTATCCAGGCGTCAAGCTGATCCGGATCGAAGCGGACAAGGCGACCCAGTTTAATGTATGGGATTTCATGCCTGGTCCGCAGCGAAAGGATATGGCGGTGAGTGAGGCCTAGATATTTAGCGGCCTCGACAGCGGAAAGCGGTGGCCGACGGTCGGTGGAAGGCATGGCGCGGTAACCTCGCGCCGCCGACGTAGGGCGACCGTGGCAGGTTTACGCGGGATTGCCTGGCCGTTCCCGTCGGCCTCGACCGATGGCAATACTGTACACCTAGCGGGGCTAAGTTACAAGCATGCCATTCGAGCCACCGGAGCGACGGCCGTCGTTGTTGGGAGCCCGGCCGGTAAAGCTGCTGTGCGAGGCGTGCGGATCGACGCTCGAATCGTGGCGCCTCGATGAGCGTTGCGGCGAACTCCGACGGCCGACCCGGGGCCGCGTCATCTCGTCTGGACCCACACACATCACCGGAGCCCGGGGCTTACCTCATGTGCTCAGCTATAAATGCAAAGGCAAGGCGTGCGCCCGGAGGTGCCGGGTCCGGGCCCTGGACGTAGAGCACGCCGTGCTTGCCGCCATCCGCGAGGGGCGAACTTTCGTCCGGATCGGAGAACACATCCGAGGCTATGCGTCCGGCGACCGACTCCCAGATTCCAGGACGGCGAAGGCCCCTATTCCAGGTGGATACAGGCGCCCGGTCTCGCGAGGCTTTCCACCGCTGAACTAATCACGTCCGGCAGCGGGGTCGAGCAATCGCGCCGCTATCGAAGCTGTGTCTCTCGGACGGTCCCCGAGATCTGAGACATAACGCGCCGTGGTTTCCGGCGACGAGTGCCCGACGTGCCGAGCCACATCATCGAGAGCAACCCCAGCAACATACAAGGCGGTGACAGTAGAGCGGCGGCCAGTATGTGTACCAACGCCGGACGGGTCTATACCGGCCCGGATGCAAGCGTCAGTGAGCGCTTTGGAGACATGTTGCCGTGCCACGAGGCCACCTCGAACCGTGGTGAAACAGAGGTCTATCTCGGCCCCCTCGTAGGTGAGTTGTTCCCATGCGGGCCCCGCTGCGAGCCTGTCGCTTAGTTGCCTGACCCGCCGGGCACGAAGGGCAGCGACGGCGGAGGGTGCGAGATGGTGCACGCCCGCGGTGCTGGCTGTCTTGGGCGAGTCGAGGCGTGTGCCGACACCCCCGCCCGAGTAAGTGCACGCGCGGCGCACGGTGGCGGTACCGGCATCGAGATCCAGGTCCGACCATGCAAGGCCAAGCACCTCGCTAACACGATTTCCCGAAGTGAACAGCAACGAGATCACGGCGTCATACGGCCGGGCCGGGTCCAGTGCTTCGAGGAGGCGGTGGATCTCGTCGACAGTGAGGACACGTCGAACGGTCCGTTCCTCGGCGGTACCTTTGGGGACGCGGACGCGGATGACAGGATTCGCGGTGAGGTAACCAAGATCGACCGCTGTCTCCGCGATCTGGCGAAGCGTGGCGCGGGTGTTCCTGATTGTCCCCGTGGCCCTTCCGTTACGGCGAAGCTCGGCCAGAAACTCTGTCACCGCCTCAGTGTCGAGGGCGGCCACCTGAGTCTCGCCTAGTTGGCCGACGATGCGTGCTACGTCCTTTGAATAGGCGTGCAAGGTTGCAGGTCGGACTTGGACCGCGGCCACGTTATGAAGCCACCAGGCACCGAGCTCGGCCATCGTTGGCGCCGGTCCAAGCTGCCCGTTAGGCGACGATTCAGAGGCGGTGGCCATAGCTGCGGCGCGACGTGCCTCCACTTCGGCCTTCGTCTTAGCGGTGACTGTCCGGCGCTTGCCAGAAACCGGATCGATGAAGGTGGCTCTGTAGGCACCGCGGGCGTCGAGGTAGATCGAGCCAGCACCGTTGGAGTTTTTCCCCGCAACCGTTCGGGCCTGGTCTGGCCCATCTTGGCGCTTGCCTTTCGGCCGTGATGCCATGTTCGTGCCCCTGTCGGTGGTCCGGTGGGTAGTAACCGGGTTGCTACCCAGAGGGGAAGCGATGCGCTTCCCCGCGCTCAGATCCTAGCGTGGGTAGTAACCGGGGTAGTAACGCTCCAGGGATTCGCTGATCCCCCCTGAACCCACCAGGACCGTAAACCCTTACCAGGTAACAGTCCCTGACATTCCCTGACCCCTATAGAAACCCCCAAGTGGAGATGAGGGGAATCGAACCCCTGGCCTCCTCGATGCGACCGAGGCGCTCTACCAACTGAGCTACACCCCCATGAAATGGGAAGCTCACCTTAGCGCGGGGGCAACACCGGCTAGCAGGTCTTGATGAAGACCTGGACCGTGAAGACTCGGCTGCCGTTCCTGGCGTAGCCGACGCCGACGCCATTCCACGTAGTGGAGAGAATGTTCGCCCGGTGTCCGGCTGATTTCATGTAGGCATCTTCGATGACCGGCACGTCGGCGCCGTAGCCCACGTTCTCGCCGAGCACGCACCAGCGCACATGGATGCCGTCAGACAAGTTCGAGTGGTAGAGCTTGTTTTCCCGGGCCAACTTCTCCGCCCACGCCTGGGCCTTGGCCTGTGCATCCGCCTGGGTTCCCAAGCTACGCAGCTGCTGTGCGCTGCGATCGCCGTTCAACTCATACTGGACCTGATTCTGACTGGTCCTCAGGCAACCAGATGCGAACAGGAGGGTGACGACCGCCATGGCAACAGATGCAACCCGGCGAGGGGTGCGAGTGGGGAGGATGGAGGCCATGCCACTTGCTTCGGCACTCTTGGGGTGGACCTTGAGCGAAAAGCTCGACTACCGCCCGGCCTAGGGGCATATGGCCTATAGGGAGAGAACCTGCAGGTGAGGTGCTAGTTGACGGCGGTGCGGCGAAAGGCCAAGACCGGAGCTGGCATAACCCGTGGGGCCAGGGTACGAACCTTGGTAACCCGTTCCATCGACCGAATCTGCACCTGCCGCAGGGCAAACACGTAAGAACCAAGGGCACTGGCCGACGCCAGGAACAACAAGACGCTGATGGTGCCGCCGAAGGTAGCTAGGAGCAAAAACGTGAGGCCGGTGGCGGCGAGAAGCGCAACCAAGATCTCCCGGCGGCGGCGCTTGGCATCCGACCGGTTCATCACCATCGAAGCCGCATGGCCCATGTTGCGCAACGAGGTGCCGGGAGTGGCCCGCTCGAGCGTCGAAAGCTGCGCACGGAACGAGACAACCGAGTTATCGGGCCGAGCATCACGACGGTTGCGCACAAACGGTGGTACCAGGACCGCCGCCCACACTGCTGCCAAGATGACCAACACGATCATTGTCACGTTCTCCAGGCCTGCCTTTACCTATCGAGGACCGTAGTGACCAACCGCACGCTGCAGGTGGATGGGACGATCCGGGGAAACCTCGGTTGTTACAGTTCTACTACGGGACGGCGGGCCGCTGCCAGCGGCCCGCTAGGAGTCACAGCCCGAGGTCCAGCTCTGGATCGTTGGATTCGCGGCGGAAAACGCCTGATCGACCCCCTGTTTTCTCCCACAAGGCAATGTCGGAAATGGTCATGGATCGGTCCGCTGACTTGCACATGTCGTAGATGGTGAGTGCGGCGACCGACACCGCGGTGAGCGCCTCCATCTCCACCCCGGTCCGGTCCACCGTGTCCACGTGGGCCTCGATCTCGATGAACGTGTCGTCGATATGAAAGTTGACCAACACCGCCCCCACCAGGAGCGGATGGCACAGCGGGATGAGGTCTGACGCTCGCTTGGCCGCCTGGATGCCGGCCACCCGGGCCACGTTGAGCACGTCTCCCTTGCCGACCGATCCCCTGGCCACCAGTGCAGTGGTCTCGGGTTGCATTTGAACCCGCCCTCGGGCCACGGCCCGCCGATGAGACGGTTCCTTGGGGGTGACGTCGACCATGCGGGCACGGCCCAGCGGATCGAGGTGGGTCAGGCGCTCGGGCATGATCGAAGTGTAGGAGGGACCCGCGGCCCCCACCGCCCGAGTGGTCTCAGCCGCCGATTTCGCTCATCGAACGGGCCGGGCGAATGAAGTTCACGTTGCTGATTCCATGCCCTGCCCACTTGCCCGCAACGGTGGTGGCGAGGGCCGCGGCGAGCGCACCATCGTCTGCACCGGTCCGAAGCAAGGCCCGCAGATCCGTCTCGTCGGTAGCAAAGAGGCAAGCGCGCAACTGCCCGTCGGAGGTCAGCCGGACCCGGTCGCAACTGGCACAGAACGGTTCCGTCACGCTCCCGATCACTCCAATCTCGCCGCGCCCGTCTAGGTAGCGGTGGCGTTCTGCGGGGTCGTGGTCTCGCGTCAGGCGCTCCAACGGGAACTCAGCGTGAATGGCGGCAACGATCTCGGCCGATGCCACGACTGCGTCTCGATCCCACTGGTTGTCCGCGTCGAGTGGCATGAACTCGATGAAGCGAACCCGAACGCCTTCGGTCCGGCCGAAGCGAGCGAAGTCCACGATCTCGTCGTCGTTGGACCCGCGCACCACCACCACATTGACCTTCACCGGATCGAAGCCAGCGCCCACCGCGGCACGTATGCCTTCCATGACGCGGGGCAGTTCGTCCCGGCGAGTGAGTTCGAAGAACCGTTCCGGGCGAAGCGAATCGAGCGAGATGTTGATGCGGTTCAGGCCCGCGGCCCAGAGGTCGTGTGCGTTGGCCAGCAACGTCGATCCGTTGGTAGTCATGGAGAGGTCGACCCCCAAGGCGGCGAGCTTCTTGACCAGTAGGGGAAGGCGGGCCCGCACCGTGGGCTCACCGCCGGTTAGGCGAATGGAATCGAACCCGAATCGCTGCACGCATACCCGAGCGATGCGCTCGATCTCCTCGAACGTGAGGAGATGATCCCGTGGCTGCCACACCATTCCCTCCGCTGGCATGCAATAGGTACAGCGGAAGTTGCACCGATCGGTGATCGAAATCCGCAGGTCTCGGTGCTCACGGCCAAAGCCGTCGACCAAGGGTTGCGGGATCTCGCTGGAGGTCACCGGGCCAGGGTAGATCGATCAGGTGACAAAAGGATCATGAAGCAGGACCACGGTGACCTGGCCCCCCTCGGCCACGCCGTCTCCGTCCGGTAGTACCGCGAGGGCATTGGCGGTCGCGGTGGCCGCCAGATGGTGCGAGCCCTGTTGGCCCACCGGTTCCGCCACCAATCCCCCGTCGGCCCACCGGCATCTGACCCGGAGATATGCCGTGCGACCATCCGGGCGGCGGCCGAGGCCCGAACCGGCCCGAGCAGTGACCTGGGGGAGGTCGAGGTCCGCCCGGCCAGCCCGACGGCGCAGCCCCGGCACGCCCAACAACGACAGCGACACCAACGACGACACCGGGTTGCCCGGCAGGCCAAACACGGGCGTGCCGTTGAGTACGCCGAATGCAAATGGCTTGGCGGGCCGGATGTCGATCTGCATCCACCGCATGTCGGCCAGCTCCTCGAGCACGACCTTCACCAGATCGAAGTCGCCCATGCTCACGCCGCCGCTGGTGACCACTGCGTCGTAGGCCGCGGCCGCGGCGGGCAGCGCTTGCGTGAGCGCGTGGTGGTCGTCGGCCACGGTTCCCAGGTCAACGGCATCGAAACCATAGGATCGCAAAGCGGCGACCAAGGTGGGCCGGTTCGACTCACGAATCTGGCCGGGAGCGAGCGCACGGCCATCATCTACCAACTCATCTCCAGTGGAGATCACACCCACCCGGGGACGCGGGACCACCATTGGCCGCCGGATATTGACCGAGGCCAGCACCCCGAGATGAGCTGGGTGCAGCCGAGTGCCAGCCGCCACCACCTGGGTGCCGGCGGGAACGTCATCTCCGGCGGCACGGACGTGGAGCCCAAACGGCGCCGCCTGGGTGAGGTCCACCTCGTTGTCGCCAACCCGTTCTGATCGCTCCACCATGACCACCGCGTCGGCTCCGGGCGGGATAGGCGCGCCGGTCATGATCCGCACGGCGACGCCTGGAGTGACTGCGATGTCAGGGGCGGCGCCCGCCGCGATCGTGCCCGCCACCCGCAGGCGCACGGGGCGGCCCTCCGCGGCCGCGGCCACATCGGCGGCACGCACCGCATAGCCGTCCATGCCCGAGTTAGCGAAAGGCGGAACCGCCTCGGCGGCCACCGCATCGAAGGCCAGCACCGCACCGAGAGCATCATTGAGCGAACGCTCGGCGGGCGCCAACGGCTCACATCGATCCAGGACGAATTGGCGAGCCTCGGCGAATGGAATCACTGCGGCAAGCTCAGACCAGGCCCTTGGCCCGGACGAGCTTGGCCAAGAAGGCGCCAAACTCCGGGCCGAGATCGGGGCGTTCGAGGGCCAATTCCACGATGGTCTCGAGGTAGGCGGGCACGGTGCCCGTATCCCAACGGCCACCGTCAAACGTGACGCCGTAAACTGCTTGGTCCGCCAGCAACAAGGCGATGGCATCGGTCAGCTGGATCTCTCCACCGACACCGGGCTGGACGTGTTCGAGCTTCTCGAAAATCTCTGGCGTGAACACATAGCGGCCCATGACGGCCAGATTGGACGGCGCATCTGCGGGATCAGGCTTCTCCACAATGTCGAGGATCTGCACGAGATGATCAGAAATCCGCTCGGGCTTCGCGCAGCCGTAGCGATTGATTTCCGCTAGTTCGACCTCTTGCAGAGCCAGAACTGAGCGGCCGTATTGGCCATGGATGCGAATCATGTCCGAGAGCAGGGTGTGATCCTTGGACATGAATTCGTCGCCCAGCAGCACGACGAAGGGATTGTCGCCAACGTGTTTGCGGGCCACCGACACGGCATGACCGAGCCCTAAGGGTGAGCCCTGGCGCACAAAGTGGATGTCGGCCAATTCGGTGAGGGCAACCACCTCCTTCCGTTCGCCGTGCTTGCCCGCCGCATCGAGGTAATATTCCAACTCGAACTGCCGGTCGAAATGGTCCTCGATCGAACGCTTCGAACGGCCGGTAATGATCAGAATGTCGTCGATGCCGGCCGCCACTGCCTCCTCCACCACGTATTGGATGGCGGGCTTGTCGACGACAGGCAGCATCTCCTTGGGCTGGGCCTTGGTGGCCGGAAGGAAACGGGTGCCGAGACCAGCCGCGGGGATCACGGCTTTGCGCACGATCGGTGGGTTCCTCACGCCGGGGAGTCTCGCGCGGCCACTCCGCCTGCTCGGGGACACACGCAGACGTGCTGCGTCCCCGGGTGGCTCCCTACACTGGCAGTCCGCCCCGTCGACTGCTAACGGTCGCCATCCGACGGCGACCAGCCACCGAGGACCCAATGCCCACCTACGAATACCGCTGCAAGAGCTGCGACCACCAGTTCGATGTGGTCCAAGCCTTCTCCGATGACAACCTCACCGACTGCCCGGAGTGTGGTGGCGTCTTGAAGAAGGTCTTCGGCAACGTCGGCATCACGTTCAAAGGCTCCGGCTTTTACAAGACCGATAGCCGTTCGGCAGGCACGTTCGGCTCGGCCAAAGACGCTGATCGAACCGACGCCAAGAAGAGCACCGAGGCAGCAAATTCAAGCTCCGATTCGTCGTCGTCGGCGAGCACGGACACCACGACCGCAGATACCAAGAGTGCCGACAAGAAGCCGGCGGCCAGTACGTCGTCGGACAAGAGCAGCTCTGGCCCATCGAGCCCCAAGCCCTCGGCCGCACCAAGCAAGACCTGACGGTGGGTCCCGGAACGGCCGATGTCGGGGTATTCGGCGGCTCAGGCTTCTACCGCTTCCTGGACGACGTGACCGAGGTCAATGTCGACACCCCCTATGGACCAACCTCGGCCCCGATCTCCATCGGTCAGGTGGGCGAACGGACCGTGGCCTTTCTGCCCAGGCACGGCGCTCAACACCAGTTTTCACCGCACCTGGTTCCCTACCGGGCCAACGTCTGGGCCCTGCACTCCCTAGGGGTAACCAACGTGTTTGGCCCGTGTGCGTCCGGCTCGCTGCAAGGCCACGTTGTGCCCGGCAGCTTTGTCGTGCCGGACCAGTTGGTGGACCGCACCCACGGCCGACCAGACACGTTCTTCGATGGTCCCGTCGTTCACCACGTGACCTTTGCCGACCCCTATGACGACGCACTCCGCCAAGTGGCCATTGCGGCGTGCCGGATAGAGAACGTAGAGGTTCATGACGGCGGAACCATCGTGGCCGTTCAAGGCCCCCGGTTCTCCACCCGGGCGGAGTCCAGGTGGTTCGGCGGCAACGGCTGGGAGGTCATCAATATGACCCAACACCCAGAAGCCGTGCTCTGCCGGGAGGCCGGGCTGCGTTACGCGGCCATTGCCCTCATCACCGATTTCGACGCGGGGCTCGACGGCCAAGACATCCCCGCCGTCACCCAAGAAGACGTGCTTGCCTTCTTCCACGCCAACTTGGAGACCGTGCGGCGGGTCCTGTTTCGGGCCTTGGCTGCGCCCCTCCCCAAGGATCGGCTTGAGGCCGGGCCCGGCTTCTGACTATCACCAGCGGCTTTTCCGGACCAGCCCTAGTCAGGGTGAGTCCAGCGCTCTAGGTTGCGCTTCACCTTCCCCGGTCATCCGCCTCTCCCCCTTTGGAGGTGCGTCCCCGTGGGTCGCGTCTGCTCGTTCCTTGGCCATTCTCTCCGTTCCGATCGTCGGCCCCGGAGCCGGCTTCCGCTCCACCGGCGGCCTTTCGCCGATCCCGCAGTGTTTCGGCGCTGGCTCATAGCGGTGGCCTTGGCATTGGTGGCGGCCACAACGACGAGCCACCTCGTTTCGGGGGCGGCCGCCGCACGTCATCGCTGGGGCGACACCCGCACGGTGATCGTGGCGCGGGTCCCCATCCAGCCGGGCGAGAGCCTTGCCGGCGCGACGGAGGCGGCACAGTGGCCGATTGGGCTGATCCCCCAGGGGACCCTCACCCGTCTGCCCAGCCACGCCCGCTCTGCGGAGCCCTTGGCCCAAGGCATGCCGCTTACCAACGCCGCGCTGGCCGGGGGCGGACTGGGCGTTGGTGCCCGCAAGCGTGTTGCCGTGGCCACCGGCACCGCCCGGCTCCCCCTCTCACCGGGAGAACGGGTGGATATCTGGGCGACGGTGGACCCATCGCTGGCCGGGGCCGAGCTCACCACCAAACGGATCGCGGTGGCGGCGTTGGTCACCTCGGCCGGCCCCACAACCGTGGTGGTGGCCGTACAGCCCGCCGAGGTATCCGGTGTCGCCGAGGCCGTAGCCCTCGCAACGGTGACCCTGGTGGCCAGCGGCTAGCTAGCGGGCGTCGATGGTGTTGGTCACCAGCAGCACGATCAGCAGCAGGCCCAGCGCAACCCGGTAGGCCACAAAGACCTTGGTGCTGTGGCTCACGAGGAACTTCAGGAACCACGCAATGGCGGCGTAGCCAACCGCGAACGAGACGATGGTGGCGATGATCGTGGCCGAGGCGGCGGGGCCATCACCAGCACCCACATCCTTGAGCGAGAACAACCCAGAAAGCACCACCGCCGGGATCGACAACAAGAACGAGAAACGGGCTGCGTCCTCACGTGTGTAACCGAGGAACAAACCCGCGCTGATCGTCGCACCCGATCGCGACACACCGGGGACCAACGCCATGGCCTGGGCCAGCCCGATGGTCACGCCATCTCGCGTATCAACCTCGGCCAGGTGCTTGCGGCGGGTGGCAACCTTTTCGGCGTAGAGCAAAACCAAGCCACCAACAATCAGCGTGCCCGCAATGAGCCGAAGATCTCGGGCGCCAGTCTCAATCTGGTCCTTGAATGCCAGACCCAGCAGGCCAATCGGAATGGTGGCCACGATCAGGTACCACCCCATGCGGGCGTCGAGATCGGCCCGGCGCTCAGCATGGCGAAGCGACGCAAACCAGGCCGTGGTAATCCGCCAGAGGTCCTTCCAGAAATAGATGACCACGGCGGCCATCGTCCCCAGTTGGATGACCGCAGTGAACGAGGACCCAGGATCGTCCCATCCGAACAAGGCCGGGACGATGCGGAGGTGGGCGCTGGAACTGACCGGCAAGAACTCGGTGAGTCCCTGGACGATGCCCATGATGATGGCTTGGATAGTCGACATTGGCGGGAGCGTGCCTCGGGGCAAGTAAGGGGCGGGCAAAACCGGCCGGGCCGCTCAAGCTACCGGGGAGCCCCAACCACGGCCACACTTGACTCCACCATCGGATAGGCCGCTAAGGCAACAGGGTGAAGTGGCCATTCCGCGGCAACAACGGAGGCGTCCACCGTGCCCAGCGGAAGGTCGCCGTACCTTGCGACCAGTTCTGCGATTCGGAGCCAGTCGGCGGCTGCGACCGGCTCCGGAATGAGGTTGCCCGCGGCCAGGTCGCCCAGAAATCGCACCTCTGGGTCTACCCCAAGGCGCGAACTGAGCAGGTAGGCGACCTCGGTAATGACCAACATCGGAACGATGAGCGGACCCGGGTGTCGTTCGAGGAGGTCAAGACTGGCCCGGTGATGACGATCGTCCCGGTCGACGTAGGCGTAGAGCGGACCAGCATCGACCACTAAAGCGATGGTCGAACAATGTCCGAATGGCCGCTGGCGCCGGCGCCGGCGGCCAATAGCCGTCGGCCGTTTCCCTCGTTACCCAGGTAGGATTCAAGCGCCGGAGACGGTCACGTCTCTGACGACAAGGCTTACGCCTGCGGAGCGCATGGGGAGCCATTCCAGGTCTGCACCGACGGCCAGAACCTCGGCCAACATCCGCTGGAGGGTGGAAGCAATGGTGAATTCGCGGAGCGGCTCCGCCAACTGGCCACCAGAGATCCGGAGGCCTTCGGCCCCGGTCGAGAAATCCCCTGACACCGGGTTCACCCCGGAGTGCAGGCCGGACACCGAACTGATCAGCACGCCATCGCCAAGGTCGGCGAGCAGCTCGGGCTGGAGCTTGGTTCCCGGGGCCAGCGAAAGCGCCCGGCACCCAACCGATGGGGTGGACGAGAACCCGCGTACCGCGTTGGCGGTGGAGACCGTTCCCGACCGCCGCGCCGTGTAGGCGTTCTGGACGAACTGGTTCAGGCGGCCGCCCTCGATGAGCAGGTTGCGCCGTGATGCCAGGCCTTCGCCGTCGGTCTCGCTCGCGCTGTAGGCCAGCGGGTTGGTGGCATCGTCGATCAGGGTGAACGCGGCGGCAGCCACCTCCTCACCGATGCGCTCGGCGAACAGCGAACGGCCCTTGAGCACCGCTTCTCCCGACAATGTCGAGCCAATGATTCCCAGGAATTGCGCGGTCACATAGGGGTCGAGCACCACGGTCGCACGGCCACTCTTGGGCTGGGTGGCACCCAGGAGCCGAGTGGCCCGACGCCCGGCGTCGGCCGCCGCCGCCTCAATGTCGAGGTCCTCCGGCATACGGCCAACCGAGAACCCAAACCCGGTCTGGGTGTCGTCGCCGTCGTGGGCAACGCATGAGACCGACACGTAGCACGACGAATCTCTACTGGCGGCTCGGATGCCGGTCGTGGTCACGACCGCGCCCTCGGACACGCCGTCGGCGTAGTCGGCCGCATCGATTCCGGTGATGCGGCGATCCGACGCCCGCACAGCTTTCTCGAGTTCGATAGCCAGATCGATCTTGGACTCGGTGGAGATCTTGGACAGGCCCTCGCGGTAGAGGTCCAGCGACGGCACGGCCACGCCGTCCGGCTCGGCCAGGCCCAACCATTCGTCGGGCGTGGCAAAGGTGGCGTTGTCTCGGGCCTCGGCCAGGGTTTCGGCCAGTACGTCTTGGTCCAGGCTTCCTGCGTAGGCGAACCCCTGCCGGTTTCCCGAGATGACCCGGACACCGATGCCGGCGGAGGTGGCCGAGGCCAGTTGTTCGACATCGCCCTCGTAGACCCGCACTTCGGTGGAGGTCGACCGGCCCACCACTACCTCGACCTGTTCGCCGGCCTTGGCCAACGCAACGATGCGGTCGCCGATCTGCAGCAGCTCTTCGGACATCAGGCCGCCGTCCCGCCGACGGTGAGACTGGTTACCCGCAGGGTCGGGACGCCGTCTCCCACGGGCACGCCCTGGCCGTCCTTGCCGCAGGTTCCCGGCGGCCCCATCTCGAAGTCGTTGCCCACTGCGTCGATCATTTCGAGCACCTTGGGACCGTTGCCGATCAGGTTGCCTTCTCGCAGCGGCTCAGTGATCTTGCCGTCCTCGATGAGGTATGCCTCGGTCATCCCGAACACGAAATCCCCGGTGGCCGTGTTGACCTGGCCCCCGCCAAGGTGGGCCACGTAGACCCCATTTGGGGTGTCGGCGATGATGTCTTCTGGCGCAGTGTCACCGTTGGTGAGCACCGTGTTGGTCATGCGCACCATGGGCAGATGCTTGTAACTCTGGCGGCGGCCATTGCCGGACAGGGCACGCCCCTCTTTGCGGGCCCGGATCTGATCCCACATGTAATCGGTGAGCACCCCATCTTGGATGAGGATATTGCGTTGGGCGGGGGTGCCTTCGTCGTCTATGGCGAACGTGCCCCACTCGTTGGCGATGGTGCCGTCGTCGATGATCGTTACCAACGGCGAAGCGACCAGTTGACCAACCCGACCAGCGAAGACGGACACATTTTTCTGAATGTGATCGGCCTCCAAGCCGTGGCCGCAGGCCTCGTGGAAGAGCACACCACCACCGCCCTTGCCGATCACCACGGGCAACGCACCACTGGGTGCGGGCCGCGCCTGAAGCTTGGTCAGGGCTTGTTCAGCTGCCTCCCGAGCCAAGTCCTCCACCTGATACCGATCAAAGAGCTCGAAGCCCATGGTGTGGCCGATGGAACGGCGCCCGGTCTGCATACCGGCATCTCCTGCGGCCACGACCCCAACCACAAAGAGGGTGCGGGTCTGGTCGTCCGAGGCCAAGAGGCCGTCGGAGTTGGCCACGAGGATGCGACGGCGGCTGTCGCCATAAGACGCCGACACCTGCTTGACGGCGCCACCACCCGCGCTACGGGCCACTGCGTCGGCCCGCTGGAGCAGCTCCACCTTGGTGGCCTTGGCCACCTCTTCTGGGCGGGTGCCGACGGGCTGCGACGACGTGTCCACCCGGCTGAGTTCCACCACCCGGACCCCGCCGCCACCACCGCGGGCAGCACCGGCGGCCGCCTCAGCAGCAGCTAGCAGGCCGGTCTCCGATAGGTCAGCCGTGTGGGCGAACCCGGTGGTTTCTCCCACCACCACACGGATGCCCGCCCCCCGGTCACGACCCGAGCCGAGTTCTTCCACCTTGCCATCATCGAAGCGTCCCGACGACGACCGCTTGTCCTCGACGAACACCTCGGCAAAATCTCCACCGGTACGCAGGGCCTGGCCCAGTACTCGGGAAATCACGGCTTCTTCGATCACGATGGACCTCTCTCTGACGCGTAGGGGGCACGCCGGCCACCGACGGCACTTGGTGGTGACGGTGGCCAGGGGCATATCGTAACGACGTGTCCGTGCAACCCGGCCTGTGCGGCCACATCGAGCTCGTCGTAGCCGAGGCCGACACCGCAGTCGCCTTCCACAGCGGCGATGTAGCTGTCTTGTCCACGCCGCGGTTGGTTGCGCTGTGCGAGGAAGCCGCCGTTGCTGCCGTCGACGGGCGCTTTCCCGAAGGCGAAACCACCGTCAGCATGCGGATCCAGTTGGACCACCTCGCGCCCACTGCGGTCGGGGGTCTGGTCAAGGCCGATGCCCGGCTCGAAAAGGTCGAGGGGCGTCGGCTCAAGTTCTCGGTATCGGTGAGCGACGAGCGTGGCTTGGTGGCCGCGGGCAAAGTCACCCGTGTGGTGGTGGAGCGCGAACGCTTCCTCGACAAGAGCAGATGAGCGCTCGCCCAACGGCCTACGACTCACCGATCGAGGTGGTCGCCCTCGACGCCGACGACACCCTCTGGCACTCGGAGGTGTACTTCGAGCGGACCCAACGCCGGTTCACCGATCTGATTCGCCGCTACGTCGATCCAGACCTCGACATCGACGCCGCCTTGGTGGCCGTCGAACACCGCAACCTTGCGGCCTATGGCTACGGAATCAAAGGGTTCACGCTCTCCATGGTGGAGGCGGCCATCGAGATCACCGACGGGGCCATCGGTACCGACGAGCTCGCCCAGATCATGGCCTCGGGCCGAACCATGTTGGACCACCCCGTAGACCTCATCGACGGGGTCGACGACACGCTCACCGCCCTGGCCACGGCTGGTTACCGCCTCCTCCTGGTGACCAAAGGGGACCTCCACCATCAGGAACGCAAAATCGCAGCATCGGGCCTGGCGCAGCGCTTTGAGCGCCTGGAAATCGTGGCGGAGAAGGACCCGGCCACCTACCGGCGGGTCATTGCTTCGATGGGGGTCGACCCCGCCGCGTTCTGCATGGTCGGCAACTCCGTTCGGTCCGACGTGCTGCCGGTACTGGAACTCGGTGGCCACGCCGTCCACATTCCGTACCACGTGACCTGGGCCCACGAGCAGGTGGACCACGACGGTACCGTCGCCACCTTGGCCAGCATCACCGAACTCCCCGCCTGGCTCGCCCCGCCTTAGACCAACTGGGCGGCATGGAGGAACGGGGCAACTGCGGCCCACCATCCCTCGGGGTTCTCGATTTGGGGGCAATGGGCCGCATCGGCGATGACGACCAAATCGGCTGAATCCATGGCCTCTGCCATCCGGCGTGACGCTCCGAGAAAGTTCGTATCCTCCTCTCCCACCAGAACCCGGGTGGGCAGGGTGAGGGTGGCCAACTCGGCCAGGCGATCGGGCCGGTTCAGGAGTTTCCCGGCCATTGATGCGTACATGGACGGGGAACACGTCCGAACCTTCTGATCGCTCCACTCGATGTAGCCCGGGCGCGTGGCCCGCACCCGCTCATCGGACGGGGACCGTGGTTGAAATTGAAGTTCCTCGATCAAATCCAACAGGGCCGGCAAGCCTTGGGTCCGCAAAACCTCAATTCCCATGTCCACCACGGCCGGGTCCATACCCTCGGCCGGGCCATGGTTGGTGTCCATGAGCACGAGGCGCTCGACGCGGGAAGGATGATCCAGCACCAGTTCCTGAGCGATCATCCCGCCCATCGAGTGCCCCAGCAGGGCGAAGGTCTCCCAGCCGAAATGATCGACCAATGCCACCAGGTCCGCCGAGAACACGGCCAATGAATAGCTGGCCTCGTCCTCCGGCATTGGGCTCCCGCCGTGGCCTCGAAGGTCCGGGGCAACAGCCCACCAGCCCTCGTCCGCCAAGGCGTCCATCCAATCGAAGAAATCTTCCTTCGCACCGGTGAACCCGTGGACCAGCAGCAAAGGCCGTCCACCGCGGCCCGCTTCGGCCACCGAGAAGTTGAGTGGGCCAAGTGGCACCACTGAAACCGACGTGGTCTGGGACATCAACGGATCCTCCGGGTCGACCTGCGGATCGGGCGGACCGAGCCGGGTGTGACGATGGTATCGGCGCCCCGGAGTCAGAGGGGGCGGGAGGTAGGGTTCTCGTCACCTTTGACGACCTCAGCGGACCGGTTCGTGCGCCTCTCCCGACAACAACTGATCCTGGCGGCGCGCCTGATCATCAGCGCGCTTTTGCTGTGGGTTCTCGTCACCAAGATCGGGAGCAACTGGTACGAGGCCATACCGGACCCGACTGCGCACACCTTCGCCTGGTTGGCCGGAGCGCTCGTGGTCACCTTTGCTGGCGTGGTGCTTTCTGCGGCCCGCTGGAGCGCGGTACTCAGCGCCCTCGGCGTGCACCCACCGTTTCGTCGGCTGCTGTCGCTGTACTTTGCCGGGCAATTCATGGGCAACGTCCTGCCCAGCACCATTGGCGGCGATGCGCTGCGCGTCACCCGCCTTTCCAAGGACACCGGCGAGGGTCCAACCGTCTTTGCCTCCGTGGTGCTTGAGCGGCTCACCGGCTGGCTCGTGCTGCCGGTGATCACGTTGGTGGGCCTGGCCGTCAACCCTGGCCTCCGTGACCTCGGCCGAGCTTCGGCGGTGGCCTTCGGGGTTGCTACCGGCACCCTCGTCCTGCTGGCCGTCGTGATCCTGCTCACCACGCGCCG
The DNA here is from genome assembly GCA_025353965.1 of Aquihabitans sp. Taxonomy (GTDB): domain Bacteria; phylum Actinomycetota; class Acidimicrobiia; order Acidimicrobiales; family Iamiaceae; genus Aquihabitans. The sequence goes on along the minus strand of JANXNS010000055.1, from coordinate 10,496 downwards.
TGCCGAGGGCATAGAAGAACGGCTGGAGCACAACGAAGGCTGGCGTCGCTTTACCGGTGCAGTTCGCTTTGGCATTCACCGTCTGGTCCACCAACCCGCGGCTACCGCCCGGATCTTGGCCACCGGGTTCACCTACCAACTCATTCTGATCAGCTCCGCCCTGATGGCCGCCCGGGCCCTCAACCTCCCTGCCGGCGCCGGGCCCACCGCCCTGTTGGCCTTCGTCCCGGCTGTGCTCACCGCTCAGGTCTTACCCATCTCCATTTCCGGACTCGGTGTCCGAGAAGGCTTGTTTGTGCTCTTCCTCAATCCCCTCGGCGTACCCCGCTCCCAGGCCGTTGCCTTGGGCCTGTTGCTCTACCTGCTCAACCTGGTGGTGAGTTTGTTCGGCGCTCCCGCCTTTGCGGTGGGCCACCGGGTGCAGGCCAACACCAACAGCGAGTCCGACCCCGAGACGATGCCCATATGAGCACCGATCTGGCCCCGGCGGCGGCCAGCAAACCAACACTCAAGTGGTGGCGGGAGGTACTCATTGCTCTCACCTTCTATGTGCTCTATTCGATGGTCCGAAACAAGTTCGGCGCCGGGCCAGAATCTCGAGATATTGCCTTCCGCCATGCCCGTGGTGTCATCAAAGTAGAGCGAGCACTTGGCCTCTGGTTCGAGCCGCGGCTGCAGCATTGGTACCTCAGCTTGCCCGGGAGTGGGTTCATTCGGGGCTGGAACATTTTTTACGGCACGGCCCATTTTTTCGTCACCATAGCCATCTTGGCGTTCGCGTTTCACCGTGCTCCAGCGCGCTATCGATTCCTACGAACCATGCTGGCGGGCACAACACTGTTGGCCCTGATTGGGTTTGCCACCTACACCCTCATGCCACCACGCCTGCTGGATTCCCCATCCCATTTTGGGGCTTGCGCAGGCCAGACGGCGGGCTGCAATCGCTACGGGCTGATCGACACGATCGAGCAGTGGGGCGGCATCTGGAAGTTCGGGTCGGGCGGCATGGCCAACGTGTCCAATCAGTACGCCGCCATGCCCAGCCTCCATTTCGGCTGGTCCACCTGGTGCGCCATCACCCTGGTAATCGTGATCGGCAAGGGTCGGCCGCGCTGGTTCGCGTTTCTCTACCCGGCCGTCACCCTGTTCTGCATTCTCGTCACCGCCAACCATTTCTGGCTCGACGCGTTCTTTGGGGGCGTCGCCCTCACCGGTGGGTGGCTCCTGGCGCGCGGGGCCGAATACTTGCATGGCCGCCGGGAAGGCCGGGCCACGCTCGCAACTGGCTAGCCCTCGCGCTCGGCGGCCAGGAACGACAACACGGCCCCGCTACTCCAGGCCTGCTGGGGCTGGGCAACGGCCAAGGCCACGGGCGTGTCGCCGTGCACCGCGTAGAGCTCCGGGATGAGTTCGAGGCGGCACAAGGCATCCAGCACGGCGGCGCGAACCCGAGCGGCATCGTCGTGGCGGCCGACCGCCCGCAGCCCCTGGTGGATAACCCAGTTGTCATGCGGCCAGATCGAGCCCCGGTGGTAGCTGTCGGGGTCGAAATGGGCGTCCTTCGACGAGTGCGTGCGGATCCCTCCCTCGGTCCAGAGGTCCTCACCGAACAGCCGATCAGCGACCGCCGTCGCCCGCGTTGCGTTTAGGAGGGGCGAGCCCAGGAGGTGTCCCGCGTTCGAGGTCACAATCCGTACCGCGACGCCATCGCCCCCTACGGCCAGGGCATAGGTGCCCTCGTCCTCCATCCAAAACCGTTGTTCAAAGGCGACCGCGTCGCCGCCGGCAGCTACGGGAACACCGATACCCAACCGGGCCAAGGCCTCGGCCGCCTCCGCGTAATACCCCTGGACCTCAACGAGCGACACGGCCGGTTGAATGGGCACTGTCCCGAGGTCCGAATCTCGCCAGCCCTGATGCAGCAATCCCGCGGGGTTCTGGCGGCGATAGGCCACAAAATTATTGACCCCAATTCGGGCCACACCGGCCATCCACGCACCGGCCCGGGCCAGGTTTGGCGCCACCTCGTCCCGCAGGGCGAGATCTCCGGTGGCCGCCACATAACGATCCACTAAAATCACCCACCAACCGGTTGCATCGATACTGCCGAAATAGGGGAACCCCCAGCGGAACCACTTGCGGAGCTCGAGCCGGATGAGATCCTCCCGGCGGACCGGAATCTCATGGGCAATTTTGCCCGGTTCTTCCTCTCGGCGGCGGTTGAACACCTGACCTTGACGCGACGCGAGCGCCCGGATGGTGGCCTGGGCGATGCTTGGATCCTCTGGCAAAAGCTGCAGGGCCGAGATACACCCATCCCGACCAAAGAGACGGGCGAAGCGGGGCAGACCGGCCTGCAGCCAACCCTCTGGTGATTGAAGCTCGGCCAAGTCCGCTCGGGCCTTGACCTCGAGCTGGGCACGGGTGATGGTCACGACGCGGGTGAACCCTTCAGCCGGTACACGGGAACATGATTGATGATGGCTACCCGTTCGTAACGATCGTGCACGAAGCCCGCCAGCGCATCGAACCCAGCCAGCGGGAACCATTGGCCGCCCCGAAGGTGAGCGGCCGCAGTGTCGAAGATCAACTCCGGTGGGTCCGCCCGAAGGCGAGCTAACCAGGTCCGATAGAGCTTCTCGTCCGGCACCGTGGCCTCCGTTGCCAAACGGTGCCGGCGGCCACCCGAATAGCCGGTGAAGAACTCGCTGTGGGTGTAACCACCAGCCGGTTGGCGATGGGCCCGCCAGTACACCTCCGGCACGTTGCCCCAAACCAGGATCAAGTCACCCGAGTCGCTGTGGGCGCGGGCATAGGAACCCAGGTTCGACGGGTACGGCGGATCCGCCGAGGCCACCGACCCCCAGGCCAATCCACTCGCCAGCACCGAGGCCGCAACACCCCACACCAGGGCCGGTCGACCCCACGCGGGCCGCGACGCGACGCCCCTCCCGGCCAGCAACGCCAGCGCCGGGATGAGCTGCACGAGATAGTGGGGGAAGAACCGGAACCCGGCCACCACCCCCAGCAGCGAACCACCGAGCAGCAACCAAAGATCGGTGTCGGCGGAACGCTGTTCGTTTCCCCGGGGCGCGGCCGCCAGGAGCATCGCTCCACCCCAGAAGCCCACCGCCAACGCCACCAACGCCGCTAACCGGCCCAACGCAAAACCCACGTCGGCGGGGTCCATGCCCAGGTAGCCGCCGGTCCCGAGCAACGACCACTCCAACACGTTGGCAAAGCCAAAGGCGACAGCCAACGCCATCCCAGCAACGGCCCCGACGGCCAACCCCACACCCACGCCACGCCAGCGTTTCGTCTGCCACCACGACCAAGCGACCGGCACGATGGTTACCGCCGCCGGTTGCTTACACAAGACCGCGACCGCCAGCGCCGCGCCCGCCAGCGCCGCCCGGCCCCGAGCGGCGGCCACGACAGAAACGGTGATCGGCAACAGCGCGAACAGCTCAAAGTTGGCAGCCTGAGCATCTCGAGCGCCGAGCGCCGACGCGGCCAGAACTACCACCACGCCCGCCACCCAACCAGCAGTCGATCCCCATCGGCGTCGTGCCTCACTGGCCACAACAAGCGCGGAGGCAAAGATCGCCAGCGCAATCAAGAACCGCACCGGGCGGACATCGGCCGTGCCGACCAAGGCGTAGGCCAGGAACGGCAGCGGCGGCTTGCGGTCGATCACCCCCACATACAGCGCTCCCCCATTCGCCAATTCTCGGCCACCGATACTGAGGGTGGCTTCGTCGGTGTTGAAGAGCTTGGCGGTAACCAACCCGGGGAGCCGGGTGAGTAGGACCAACAGTCCCAGCACAACCGGCTGGGCGCCCGGCGAAGCCACCCGTGCCGAGACCCTCGACCGCACATAGTCGATCCGGGCTGCACTCATTGGGCTGACGCCTGGTCAGTGGCCACCCAGGCCACCGGCGGACCGTGGTACGAACTGGTGGCCATCAGGTGCGGTATCCCCGGTGGCCAGACGGTGAGGCGCGTTTCCGCGACGTCGCCACCCGGTTCCATGCGCAACCAAGCCACGGGCGCGTCGGTCGTAGCACAGGCGCCCGCTCGGTCGATCACCATGAGGAGTGCCCGGCGGCTGTCAGGCGGGAGGTACTGGAACATGATTGAGTGCACCAGCACGGTGAGCTGGCCTGGCACCGAATCGGCGAGATACTCGGAGGCCCACACCACGGCGTCAGCGGCATCGATGACGACCGGAAACTTCCCGGCTACAGCCAGGGCAGCGTCGAGCCGGGCCCGACGCTGGGGCTGGTCGGGCCAGATGTAGGCCTGCAACCGACGACGGCCAGCCACTGAAGTGGGGTCAATCGGGTCCAGATCGCACCCCCGGCGGCTGGCGATAACCAGCGGACTGGCTAGGTCCGGCGCCCGGCCAACCCAGGGATCAACGAACCGCAACGGGCTGTCAACTGGCCCGAACGACGCGCCACCGGCCTCGTAGCGATAGCGGTCGAATCGCAGGTTCAAACCGGCACTGGCCCCAATTTCCAGAACGCGCAACGGCAGGCCGAGGCGACCCAAGGCCAGAAAGCCGCCCAGTAGAGACGCGCTTCGACCCACCTCGTTGGTCTGCACCCCGAGGTGTAAGAGCCTCGCCACCTCGGCCTCGTGACGCTGCGCGGCGGCCACAAAGGCCAGCCCAGCGGCCGGACCGGGAAGACCGCCCACCGACGGATAGTGCGAGGCCAGGTCGGGCTCCCGCCCGTCCAACACCACTAGGTGCAGGGCAGCCAAGAACCGGAGCAAGACCGCGTCACCAAACGGCGCACTCGCAAAGGGCGCGAGCAAACGGGCACAGGGGCCACCGACGGTGACATCGGTGGCCACAGCACTGAGCACATGGGCATACAGCGCCGAGCCGGCCATCTCACAGCCGATGCGCTGCGTCTCGATCGTCTGGCGAAGCTCGGCCGTGCCGGGCTGGTCCCGGCGAACGGGTCTCACGGAGTGTTGCGCTCGATCCGGCACAGTGACATGGGGTCGACCCCCTTGAGCCTCGTCCGCCTTGCCCGCCCGAACTGAACCTCCGGCAGTGGGGCAACCGCCTGACGAACGTCAACGGATGCCAGGACCATGCCCCCGGTTGCTTCCTCGGTGATGCGCGCCGCCACGTTCACGACATGGCCGAACACATCGTCGTGGGTCACCACGGCCTCACCCATGTGGATCCCCGCCCGCAACCGAAGTGGCCGATCGATTGCGTCGACCAATTCAAGCGCGGCCAACACCGCCGCCTCGGGCGCCGGGAAGGTGAGCATGAGTCCATCACCCAAACGCTTCACGATTTTTCCGCCTCGGCTCCGCACGATCGGACCCGCCACCCGCTGATGCTCCGCGATGAGGCCCGCCGCCACCTCATCGCCTTGTTTCGTGGTGAATCGGGTGAACCCTTCGAGGTCCGTGAACATCACCGTGACGGGCGTGCTGGTTCCCGCCTCTACCGGATCAGCCCGGGCCAATGAAAGGGCTTGCAGGGTGCTCAGGCCCATAGAAGCAAGGACCGATGGCCGCTGCTCGGCCGAACGCTCCAAGAATCGCTGCACCATTTCCGTGGGCGGGGCGGTGCGGAATGGGTTCTCCACTGGGCTGTCCAGCCACGCCCGATCGATCAGCCCAACATCGGCGGCCTGAGCAGCCCACGAAGGGTCGCTCCGAATCACATCGGCCAGGCGCTCCGAGACGGACCGGCGCAGCGAGGCCAAGGCTTGCTCGCCCGCTGCCTTCGCTCGCTCGACCGGTGCCACGGCTGCTCATCGTAGATGGGTCCCCCGATCCGTACGCTCCGCGGGTTCCATCAGGGGCCACGGCGCCAAGCGGCGCGCTCCTGACGAGGTCGATAGGCGCTTGTTCATCTGGCCGGGAAGCCCGGCGGGCAACGTCGATCTCCGGTCCACACCAGATCTGCACATTCTGCGCTCGGAGATCGCGGTTCTGCGCGGGTATCGTTTGTCGTTGGGTTGAGGCTGCGCAGGTGCGGTGTCCTCACACCCACATGCTGTTGCCCGGAGGACCCCGCTGTGTTGCTCGAATCGATCACGTCGCCCGCGGACCTACGCGGCCTCAACGAACGGCAGTTGGGCGAGCTAGCTACCGAAATTCGCACGTTCATTGTTGGTGCCGTGGCCCGCAACGGCGGCCATCTCGGTTCCAACCTTGGTGTGGTTGAGCTCACCTTGGCCGTGCACCGGGTCTTCGATTCACCGCACGATCGCATCCTGTGGGACACCGGCCACCTCGCCTACGTCCACAAGCTCCTCACCGGTCGCCAGGCCGGGTTCGACCATCTACGCCAGGCAGGTGGGCTCTCCGGCTACCCAAGCCAGGCGGAGTCCGAGCACGACATCATCGAAAACAGCCATGCCAGCACTGCGCTTTCGTATGCCCACGGCCTCTCCATGGCCGAAGATTTGCGCCTCGAGGCGCTCGAGAAGTCCGGCGAATCAGCCACTTCGATCCGCCAGCGACGTCGCGAGGTCGTAGCCATCATCGGCGACGGCGCTCTCACCGGCGGGATGGCCTACGAGGCCTTGAACAACCTTGGCCACAGCGGGCGCAAGGCCATCATCATCCTCAACGACAACGGCCGTTCCTATGCCCCAACCGTGGGGCGGCTCACGTCAAGCATCTCGCGGATCCGACTCGACCCTCGCTATGTTCGCCAGCGGCGCCGGGCCGAAGAAATGGTTCGGCAGATGCCCATGGTTGGCCAGCACGTGGCCTGGGGCCTGGCTGGAGCCCGCGCTGGGCTCCGAGAAATGTTCGAACCCCCGATTTTCTTCGAAACCCTCGGCGTCCGCTACAGCGGCCCCTTCGACGGCCACGACATTCCCCGAATGGAAGAGGCGCTCCGCAACGCCGCAGAGTTCGACGGGCCGGTCGTTGTCCACGTGCTCACCAAGAAGGGGAAGGGCTACCCGCCCGCTGAGCAGGATGAAGAACAAAACCTGCACGACGCAAAGGCATTCAACCCGGAGGTCGGACCCCAGTCATCCGGCGCTCCGAGCAAGCCCAGCTACACCGGAGCGTTCACCGAGGCCATTGTGAAAGAGGCGGAAGCCCGGCCCGAGTTGGTGGCTATCACCGCCGCCATGCCCGGCTCCACCGGCTTGCTCCCGTTTGAGCAACGGTTCCCCGATCGCTTTGTCGACGTGGGCATCGCCGAACAGCATGCCGTCACGGCCGCTGCCGGCATGGCTCTGGGCGGCCTTCGGCCCGTCGTCGCCATCTATTCCACGTTCCTCACCCGGGCCTTCGACCAAGCCAATCTCGACGTCGGACTCCATCACCTACCCGTGGTTTTTGCTCTGGACCGGGCCGGAATCACCGGCGACAACGGTGCTTCCCACCATGGCGTGCTGGACATGGTCCTGCTGTCCAAAATCCCCGGCATCACCATGTTTGCCCCCTCGTCGTACCAAGAACTTCAGGTCCAGTTCCATGACGCGCTTGAGCTGTGTGACGGACCCGCGTCGCTGCGCTGGGCCAACACTCCCGCCCCCATGGTCGAAGAACATGAGGTCGGCCACGGCCTTTCCGCCCGGAAGGCCCGTGACGGTGAAACCGTCTGCCTTATCGGCGTTGGCAAGATGCTGAGCTTCTGTTTGGAAGCGGCCGCAATGCTGGCCACCGAAGGCATTGAAGCAACCGTGTGGGATCCCCGGGTCATCAAGCCGCTCGACCACGTCATGCTCGACGACGCCGCCCGATTCGATCACATCGTTACCGTGGAGGATGGCCTCCGGGTTGGCGGCATCGGGGCAGCCATTGCCGACGCCATCGCCACCCGCACCCTCGGTTCGGGCCGCAACCCGCGGGTAACCGTGTGCGGAACGCCGGTCGAGTTCATTGCCCACGGCAAGCCCGACGCCATCCTGGCCGATCTCGGCCTAGATGCTCGCGGCATAGCTACAACCACACGGCGTTCGTTGGAAGCGGCTCGCGGTCAGTAGGTATTGGTTCAGGAACCACTACCAACTGCATCTCAACCCCAGGAGGGCGTCAAGCGTCGGTATAGAAAGGGTTTTCGCCGGCGGCGTGGTCGGTGGCGTCGAGAACCTCGGTGATCTCGGGGATGTGCTCGAGAATCGACTTCTGGATGCCATCTCGCAAGGTCATGGCGCTCACAGCGCAGCCCTGGCAGCCGCCGCCCATGGTGACCACCGCCTTGGTGTCCTCCACGATGCGCTCCAGCTTGGCGAAGCCGCCGTGCGACGCCAGGGCCGGGTTGATCGACTGTTCGAGTAGCTGGTTAATGCGCTCCGAGACCGTGCCGCTCAAGTTCACGTCATAGGCCGACATGGGGTCCGGCCGGTTGGGATTGCGGATCACCAAGCCACCCTGGCCCGAGGCCGAGGGGAGGTCCAAAGTTGCGCCCCACAACGGATCAACACTGTCGATCGGGATCATGACCACCAGCTCGCCCTGGTTGTAGACGAGGTCCTCCGGCTCCGCCAACGCCCGCTCCTCGAACGACAAGTCGTAGGCGTATTCGGCGCCTTTTGAGCCCGTGACCTCGATACGCAACCCGAGGGAGTCCGGATCGTCCTCCGCCGCCAGGATGCTCATGACCTGCTCGAGCGCGGCATCGCTCACCTTGAGCGGCACCGCTTTACCGCCGTCGGCGGGGACAGCAGCTGGCGCGGCCGGGGCGAAGGGAGACACGATCGGGGCGGGGCCGGTGTCTGCGCCCGGGCCTGTAGCGGTGGTATCGGTGGTGGTGGTGTCGTCCATAGCGCCAATCAGGATACCGGCACCCGCCGCAGACCGGATGCGCTCCCACCGCCGTAGAGTTTCCGTCGACCGACCACCCGACCCCGAGGCCGCCATGCTCATCATCTTCGGGTTCCGGATCAACTTCCGAACCACTGCAACCATCGAATTTTTCTGCCCCCGCTGTGGGGGCGACCGCCAGGGAAACCAGCGCTCTGCCCGCCGGTGGTTCACCATCTTTTGGATCCCCGTCATCCCGCTCAATCAGATGGGAGAAGTGCTGGAGTGCACCACTTGTCACACCCGGTTCGAGCCGGCGGTGGCCGAACAGCCCACCACCGCGAGCCTGCAGGTGATTCTGGGCAATGCGGTGCGCGTGGTGACCGCCATGGTCGTGCGCACCGGAGACCACAGCAGCGCGGCCATGCGCGCCGCGGCCACCGAAGACGTCCGAGCCGTTGATCCGACGTATGACGAAGCCACGCTCACCAGCGACCTTGCTGCGGTCGACCCCGCCCAAGCCGAGCAATACGTTGCACCGCTCGCCGAAGGAATCCAGATCGCCGGCAAGGAACGCCTGCTCTCGGACCTCGTACGCGTTGCGCTGGCGGGCGGCACAGTCACCGCCGATCAGCGTCGTGTCATCGACCTCGCCGGCCGCGGTTTGGGCCTCACCGCCGCCCACATCACGGGGATCGTTAGCAGCGTCGCCGCCGCCCGCAGCCCCGAACCATTACCTCCCTCGGATCCACGCAGCGGCGAGACCACCTAAGTTTCGGCCCCATGGCTGACACTGATCTCACCGCTGCTGACGGACACACCTTCACCGCCTACCGGGCCGATCCGAATGGCCCACCGAAGGGTGGCGTCGTGGTGATTCAAGAAATCTTTGGCGTCAACGAACACATTCGGGCGGTGGTCGATCGCTTCGCCGCCGCTGGCTACCTGGCCATTGCCCCTGCGTTGTTCGACCGGGTGGAACGTGGAGTCGAGCTCGCCTACGACGCCGATGGCGTGACCCGCGGCCGAGACATCGCGTGGGCGCAACCAACCATCGATCCTGCCCTGGCAGACCTCACCGCAACCGCGGACGCGCTGACGGCCGAACTCGGCGGCGTCAACAACGTCGGCGCCGTCGGCTTCTGTTACGGCGGCATGCTCGCCGCCGCGCTCACCAGCCGAGCGGCCGACCACCTAGCCGCGGCCGTGGCCTACTACCCAAGCCAGGCCGCACAGCTGCTGACCGAGGACCAGATCCATCGGCCGCTCCTGATCCACATCGGCAACGAGGATCCCGGAGTGACGCCAGCCGACGGTGATGCGCTAGCCGAACGGTGGCCCACTGCGGTCGTCCACCGCTACGAGGGGGCTAGCCACGGGTTCAATTGCGACCTTCGTCCTGGATTTCACGCCAATGCCTCGGCACTGGCTTGGGAGCGAACGCTGGCTTTCTTCGACGACCAGCTTGGTCGCCAATCGACGGGGATCGCCTGATGCGGGTTCTGGCGGCCATGACCGAAGCCGAGCCCATCCTTTTCGCTGGCCGCACCGCCCTTGTCACGGGATCTTCTCGCGGCCTGGGGGCCGCAACCGCCAAGCTTCTGGCCCGCCAGGGAGCCGACGTCGTGGTGACCTACCGCCAGCGTCACGATGCGGCCGAAGAGGTGGCCGCCGAGATCGAAGCCGCCGGACGCCGTGCGTGGATCTACCGCTGCGACCTGGGCGAACTCGACAACATCGAAGCCATGGTCGAC
>JANXNS010000051.1 GCA_025353965.1 Aquihabitans sp. | reverse complement strand
GTCGTCGACCCGGCGGTACGCGATGTGATCCCAGACGAAGAACCCATCCCACCCCACAGACTCGGCCTTGGCGGCTAAGCGAGCAACCGTGATGGGTTCGGCGAGCTCCCCGAAGATCGGCATGAATACGGCATGGCGCATTGGTCCAGGGTAGGTATCCCTGGACGGTTGCGGGTGGTTGCCTTCGCCCACGGCACACTGGAGACATGACCGTCGTCGTTGCTCGCACTACTCGTGATGTCATCACCGTGACCGGCCCCGAGGCAGTGACCTGGCTGCAGGGTCAGTTGAGCCAAGACATTTCCCGTTTGGCGCCGGGCGAGGCCGCCCTCACGTTTGTGCTGGCACCGCAAGGCAAGGTCGACGGATGGGGTCGCATTCAGCGCATCACCGACGATTCGGTTCGTATCGATGTCGATCCTGGAGCGGGGGCGGCCTGGATGACCCGGCTCAACCGTTTCAAGCTTCGTACCAAAGCAGACCTGGACTTGGCGACCGACGTGCCCGCGGTTGCGGTGCGGGGATCGGCCCCCGAGGCCGGTTTGCCCGCAGGCTGGCCGGGCACGGTCGGCGTCGACTATCTCGAAGCCGGCGGTGAGGTCGTCGACGCGCTGGTGGCCGAAGGCGCAACGGAGATCGATGCGGATGCTCTTGAGGGGCTGAGGATCCGGGCTGGGTTCCCCCGTTGGGGTGCGGAGGTCGACGCGGAGACCATCCCGGCCACGGTGGGCCAGTGGGCGATCGTGGCCGCCGTGAGCTTTACCAAGGGCTGTTACACCGGACAGGAACTGGTGGCCCGCATCGACAGCCGGGGAGGCAATGTCCCCCGGCGGCTGGCCGCCATCGTGGTCGACGGCCCCCCACCCGCGGTCGGGGCGGAGGTCACGGTTGATGGGGCGGTAGTGGGCACGGTGACCAGCAGCGCGCCGGACCCAGTGGCGGGTGGTTCGGTTGCCCTCGCCTTTATTGCTCGCGCCGCGGAGGTGCCATCGGTGGCGGAAATTGGAGGGCAGGGGGTGGGCATCGTCGCTTTGCCGTTGCTCGATTCAGACTGACGGTCCGGGTATCGGGTCGGGCGGTGGCGGCCAACTCGCGTCGAGCATCAACCAGGCCAGCGATGTTCGGATCGTCTTCGACCACCACAACAGTCGCTGGTTCAGTGCTCACATTTCCCTGTTCGCGTGCCGATATGAGGAAGCTATGAATGGCGAGCCAGGAATCGGACAACGGGGTGGTGCGGGCCTCTACGATGCCAAGGCTGTGAGGAACCACTATGAGGCGCTCGGTGTGCCCGCTGGAGCAGGCGCTTCAGATGTTCGGCAGGCATATTTGGCATCGGCGCGCCGTCATCACCCCGATTTTCATGTGGCCGCCGATGAGGCGACGCAGGTTTTCCATGCTCGGAAGATGCAGGTGGTCAACGAGGCGTGGGAGGTCCTAGGCGACCCGGACGCGCGGCGGCGCTACGACCTCACCCTGCGGATTCCATTTGGACCGCCGACGGAACGGATCCGGCCCAACCGTGACCCGGTCGTTCCCGCCGGGAAGGCATGGACACCGCGCCGAGGCGATGACGGCTGGCAGCGCGATTTCCGCTCCTGGGCCAATGAGGACGAGCCGCTGGCGCCCGATGGTCCTGGTGGTCCCGGTCATCGAGGGGCCTTGAGCGTGATCCCGGTTGTGCTCTTTGGCTTCGCTGTGCTTTGTGGCTTGCTCGGGCTCGTGTTGAGTTCCCGGCCATTGCTGGCTGCCGCCTTCATCGGGGTCGCCGCGTCGGGCGCCCTCTTTGTGGTGCTGCCGATCTACGAAATGTCACGGGGTCGCCACCGAGACTGACGGCCTTGCTTTCCGGCTCGGGCCGGACCGGGGCCGGGCGGTACCGTCTTCTCGTGGCCACGTACCTTGATCGCATCCTGGCTGACCATCGGGCCAAGGCTGCCCGTGATACCCGACCGATGGTCCACCTCATCACGGAGGCCTTGCTCGTAGCCGGGCCGGTGCGGGGTTTCACCGCTGCGGTGGCCCAGGCTGCGGGGCTTGCGGTTATTGCGGAGGTAAAACGCCGGTCACCGTCCAAGGGCGCCCTGGTCCTTGATCTCGACCCGGCGTCGTTGGCTGCTGACTATGAGACCGGCGGGGCAACGTGCTTGTCGGTTCTGACTGACGAGGATTGGTTCGGTGGATCTCGAGCAGATCTGACTGCCGCCCACGGCGCGGTGTCCATACCGGTTTTGCGCAAGGACTTCACGGTTACGGAGGCCGACGTGTGCGATGCGCGGTTGATGGGCGCCGATGCGGTGCTCCTCATCGCCGCCGCGCTGGACGACGCCGAGTTGGCCGCGTTCCATGCGCTGGCCCGGGAACTGACCCTGGATGTGCTCGTGGAGATTCACGACGAGGCCGAACTTGAGCGGGCGCTGGCGGTGGGTGCCTCGTTGATCGGCGTCAACCAGCGAGATCTCGTGACGTTTGAGGTGGACACGGACCGCGCTGTTCGTATGGCCCCACTCATGCCCGTCGGCGTTGTTCGGGTAGCCGAGTCCGGTGTGCGGGGGGTGGCGGATGCCACCCGTTTGGCTGAGGCGGGCTACCACGCCGTCCTGGTTGGTGAGTCACTGGTCACGGCAGAAGATGCGGTTGCGGGCGTGGCTGGGCTGCGGTCCATCG
>JANXNS010000016.1 GCA_025353965.1 Aquihabitans sp. | reverse complement strand
CAATCTGGCTCTTTGCGAAGGCCAGACCAAAGGACCGATCGATCCCCATGACCTCACCGGTCGAGCGCATCTCCGGGCCCAGTACCCGATCAGCGTCGGGGAACCGGTTGAACGGCAGCACCGCCTCCTTGACGGCAACGTGGCCCGCGGTGTCGGGGTCGCGTAGCAAGCCTTCTTTACGCAGTTCGGCCAGCGTTGCGCCCACCATCACCCGTGCCGCAACCTTCACCAAGGGCACGCCGGTGGCCTTGGCCACGAAGGGCACGGTACGGCTGGCACGCGGGTTGGCCTCGATCACGAAGACCTCGCCATCTCGCACCGCAAACTGGACGTTGATCAGGCCTCGCACGTCGAGCGCATCGGCAATGCGGCGGGTGCAGTCCTCAATGGCGCCGATGGTCTCGGGCGTGAGCGAATAGGGGGGAATGGCACACGCCGAATCCCCCGAGTGCACGCCCGCTTCCTCCACGTGTTCCATGACCCCGCCGATGATGCAGGCCCCCGTGTGATCTCGGATCGCGTCGACGTCGACCTCAGTTGCGTCCTCAAGGAAGCGGTCCACCAAGACGGGACGTTCGGCTGATAGCCCACCCTCTTTACCCAGCGAGCCGAACCCGGCCAGCTGGGCCATGGCCCGTTCGAGCTGGGCATCGTCGTAGACGATTTCCATGGCCCGGCCACCGAGCACATACGACGGGCGGACCAACACCGGGTAGCCGATGGCGTCGGCAATGACCTTGGCTGCCTCGTAGGTGGTGGCCGTGCCACCGGGCGGTTGGGCGATACCGAGCTGATGACACAGCACGTTCCAGCCCTCGCGATCCTCGGCCAGGTCGATAGACGCGGCCGACGTCCCCAGCACCAAACCCTCCGGTAGACGCCCGGACAGCTTGAGCGGGGTCTGCCCGCCGAGCGACACGATTACGCCAACCAAGGCGCCCTCGCCCGCCGCCTGCTCCGCCTCGATCACATTCAGCACGTCTTCGTAGGTGAGCGGCTCGAAGTAGAGACGATCGGAGGTGTCGTATCGGTGGACACGGTCTCCGGGTTGCAGTTCAACATGATCGTTTCGAAACCCGCATCTCGCAGGGCAAAGCTGGCGTGGACACAGCAGTAGTCGAACTCGATGCCCTGGCCGATCCGGTTCGGACCTGAACCAAGGATGAGGACCTTGGGCCGGTCCCCGGGGCGCACCTCGTCCTCGTCCTCGTAGGTCGAGTAGTGATAGGGCGTCTCGGACTCGAACTCGGCACCACAGGTGTCGACCGTCTTGAACGTGACCTTCACGCCCGCAGCTAGACGGGCGGCCCGGACCTCGTCCTCAGTCATCTTCCACAGGTGCGCCAGCTGGGCATCGCCGAAGCCCAGGCGCTTGGCCCGCCTCCACGCGGCACGCGTCATTGCCGCAAAGCCCACGTCCTCCAGGACCTTGCGCTCCTCGGTGATGAGGCTCATCTGATCGAGAAACCACGGGTCGACCTTGGTCTCGGCGTGGATGCGATCGAGGTCGATCCCCCGCCAAATGGCCCGCTCGAGCTGGAAGGGGCGGTCCGGGGTGCCAATCGACGCGGCGGCCACCAACTCGTCGTCGGTCAAGTCGTCGTAGGCCACCTCACCGGGGTCTCCGTTGAGACCCAGCCGGCCTTGCTCCAGGGATCGAAGCGCCTTTTGGAGAGACTCGGGAAATGTGCGGCCAATGGCCATGGCCTCGCCCACCGACTGCATCTGGGTGCCCAACACCGGCTCTTGGCCGGGGAACTTCTCGAAGGCCCAACGCGGCACCTTGGTGACGACGTAGTCGATGCTGGGTTCAAAGCTGGCGGGGGTCTTGCGGGTGATGTCGTTCGGAATCTCATCGAGCGTGTAGCCCACCGCCAGCCGGGCGGCGATCTTGGCGATCGGGAAACCCGTTGCCTTGGAAGCCAGCGCGGATGAACGGCTCACCCGGGGGTTCATCTCGATCACCACGAGGTCGCCGTTCTCAGGGTTGATCGCGAACTGCACGTTTGAACCCCCGGTTTCCACCCCGACGCGACGAATGCAGGCGAAGGCCGCATCTCGCATCCGCTGATATTCCACGTCCGACAGGGTCTGGGCGGGGGCGACGGTGATGGAGTCCCCGGTGTGCACGCCCATCGGGTCGACATTTTCGATCGAGCAAATGATCACGCAGTTGTCGGCGTGGTCCCGCATGACCTCGAGCTCATATTCCTTCCAGCCGGCGATGCTCTCCTCGATGAGAATTTCGGTGATCGGGCTGGCATCGAGGCCCAGGCTCGCCAGGCGCTCAAACTCCGCAGCGGTGGCCGCAATGCCGGTGCCCTTGCCGCCGAGGATGTACGCAGGTCGGATCACCACCGGTAGGCCGATCTCCACCACAACTTCTCGGGCAGAGACCATGGCCGCGGCCACAAGTTGAGCCTTGGTGGCCCGCGGTTCACGGGCGTCGGCCAGCTCCTTGGGCGGCGCGGCGATGCCCGACGATGGAACCTGGAGGCCGATACCGATCATGGCCTGCTTGAACAGGCTGCGATCTTCTGCAGTGGCAATGGCTTGGGCATCGGCCCCGATCAGCTCCACGCCGAACCGGTCCAGCACGCCCAGTTCCACCAGTTCCATGGCCAGGTTCAGCGCCGTCTGCCCACCCATGGTGGGAAGCAACGCATCGGGCCGTTCCTTCTCGATGATCTTGGTGAGGATGTCGACGTCGAGCGGTTCCACATAGGTTGCATCCGCGAAATCCGGATCGGTCATGATCGTGGCCGGGTTTGAGTTGGCCAAGATCACCCGGTACCCCTCCTCGCGGAGGACCCGGCAGGCCTGGGTGCCGGAGTAGTCGAACTCACAGGCCTGGCCGATCACGATCGGGCCGGAGCCGATGAGCAGAATGCTCTTGATATCGGTGCGCTTGGGCATCAGACCTCGCCTCCGGTGTTGGTGATGGAAGTGGCCGGCGGCCGACGTAAGTGACCCTCGAGCAAGCCGTGTGGTTCCTGACCTGACACCAATTCGGGCTTGGGGGTAGTGGGTAGGTCAGCGTCGGGGTGGAAGCCAGCCATGGCCAACGCAAAGTCGTCGAACAGGTAAGCGGAGTCGTGCGGGCCGGGCCCAGCCTCCGGGTGATGCTGGACCGAGAAGGCGGACACCTTGGTAGCCCGAATGCCCTGCACCACGCCGTCGTTGAGGTTCACGTGCGTTACCTCGGCATCGACCAGTGTCTCGGGGTCGATAGCAAAGTTGTGGTTCTGGCTGGTGATCTCCACCTTGCCGTCGCGCAGCCGCATCACCGGGTGGTTACCGCCGTGGTGGCCGAAGGGGAGCTTCACCGTCTGAGCACCCAAGGCGAGACCCAGGATCTGGTGGCCGAGGCAGATTCCGAAGACGGGGACCTTGCCTAGTAGCTCACGGGTTGCTTCCACCGCGTAGGGCACCGCCGCCGGGTCTCCCGGGCCGTTGGAGAGGAAGACACCGTGAGGATGCCGGGCCAGGACCTCCGCGGCGGGGGTGCGGGCCGGAACCACGGTCACGTTGGCGAACCCGGCCAGATGGCGCAGGATCGTGGCCTTGATACCGAAGTCGTAGGCCACCACCCGGAACGGCGCATCGCTGCCCACGGTGTAGGCGGCTTCAGTGGTGACCTGGGCCACCAAGTCCACCCCGTCGGTGCCAGGCTCGGCCAACGCAGCCGATTGCAGGGATTTTTCGGTCACGGTTGAGCCGTCGGCGGCCTCGCCGAGAGCGCCGAACGCCCCCGGCACGGCGCCGGTATCTCGGATGTGGCGGGTGAGGCGACGGGTGTCGATCCCGCCGATACCGGCAATGCCATGGCGGACGAGCCAGTCGTCGAAGTCTTCGGTGGCCCGCCAGTTGGAGCGGCGGCGGGCTGGCTCCCGCACGACGACCCCGCGACAGAACGGACGGCGGCCTTCGTCGTCGGTGGGGTTCACCCCGTAGTTCCCGATGTGGGGGTAGGTGAACGTGATGATCTGACCGGCATAGGACGGGTCAGAAATGACCTCCTGATACCCGTGGAGGACCGTGTTGAACACCACCTCGCCGGTAGAAATCCCGTGGGCCGGGGTGGCACCGAGGGCCTCGCCCTCGAACACGGTGCCATCGGTGAGAACCAACAGGGCCTCTCTGATGGCACTCACGCCGGGCCTCCCTTCGACCCGATCAGGTTTTGACCCGGGGCAAAAAGAACGCCCCCGACCGGGGGCGTTGGCAAGAAGGTGTGCTGATCCATCGGTACTCTCCTGTCCGTGTGGGCCTCACTGGACCCACTTCACGGTCAGGGAGGAAACCTACACGCCGATCGCCTCCGGCTCCGACTTCCATCGGTCGAGCCTACGTTTTTGGCCATAACCTACGCACCCATGACCCTCCCTTCCCCCGCCCCCGATCGCACTGCCATCGTCACCGGCGCGTCCTCCGGCATTGGCGCCGAAATTGCTCGCGAGCTGGTCCGACGAGGCCATGGCGTCACCCTGGTGGCCCGTCGCGCCGACAAGCTCAGCGACCTGGCCGACGAGCTCCGTAGCGCCGGGGTACGGGCCGAGGTGCTGGCTGCTGATCTGTCGGACCGCGCCCTTCGCGCCGGGCTGCTTTCGCGGGTTACTGAGCTCGGACTGGTGCCCGACATCCTGGTGAACAATGCCGGGCTGTCGACCCTCGGCCCCGTCGCGGCGTCGGATCCCGAGGCCGAAATGAACATGATCGAGGTCGACGTGGTCGCCGTGGCCGACCTCTGCAGCCGATTCCTACCCGGCATGGTCCAGCGGGGCCGGGGTGGGGTGCTCAACGTTGCATCCACCGCCGCGTTCCAGCCCCTTCCCGGCCAGGCGGGGTACGGGGGATGCAAGGCGTTTGTCCTGTCGTACACGCGGTCGCTCGGTGGTGAGCTCCGCGGAACTGGGGTTTCCGCCACTGCCCTCTGCCCGGGGCCGGTTGACACGGGCTTTGGCGAGGCCGCTGGGTTCGACAAAGAAGACGCCGAAGCGGCCCTGCCTGCCTTTCTGTGGGAGACCGCTGCAGCGGTGGCGGCGTGCGGCGTGACCGCACTCGACAACGGAAAGCCCGTGGCCATACCTGGGCCAGCGAACCGTGCCGTCGCAATGTTTGCGCACCTGACGCCGAAGGCGATCCTGGTGCCGTTACTGGCCAGCCGTCACCCGGGCCTACGGAAAAACTAAACGGGGGCGGCGGCTGACCGCTCGGCGCTAGCGCTGGGCTTGGCCGTCGATCACTACGGGCTCGCCGTGGAGCACGGTGTGACGAACCTTGCCCCGCAGCTCCCGACCTTGGAACGGCGTGTTGGCCGAACGGCTGGCCATGGCCGCTCCGTCCACCGTCCAGGTGACCTCGGGATCGATCACGCACAGGTTGGCGGCCCGACCGACCGCAACCGAGCCATGGGTGCCGCCCACCCCAATGATCTCCGCAGGCCGCCATGACAACGCCCCCAAAACCTGCTGAATGGGCAGGCCCAGTTCCGTGAGCGCCAACGCCAGCGCCGTCTCCAAACCGAGCATCCCCGGCGGCGCCTGGTCAAAAGGCAGTTCCTTGGTCTCTGGAGTGTGCGGCGCATGGTCGGTGGCAATCACGGCGATGGTTCCGTCGGCCAGCCCGGCCTTCACTGCGGCCACATCTTGGGCGGTACGCAACGGGGGGTTCACCTTGAAAATCGGGTCGTACGACTGACACTCCGCATGGGTGAGGGTGAAGTGATGGGGCGTGGCTTCCGCCGAAACCGCCAAGCCGGAGGCAATGGCGGTGCGAACCATCTCGACCGAGCGCGCCGTGGACAGATGCTGGAAATGGATTCGGCAGCCAGTCAGGCGGGCCAACGCGATATCTCGCATGACCATCAATTCCTCCGCCTCGGCGGGCTGACCGGGGATGCCAAGCCGGGCCGACCACTCCCCTTCGTGCATATGACCACCGCCGCACAACGCATCGTCCTCGCAGTGCTGGGCCAAGGTCACCCCGAGCCCACTCGCGTATTCCATAGCCCGGCGCATGAGGCCGTTGTCCTGCACCCCAGCCCCATCATCGGTGAAAATCCGTACGCCAAGCGCCGCCATTTCTGCCATGGGGGCCAGTTGTTCACCGTTTCGACCAACCGTGATCGCACCCGACGCATACACGTCGCACGGTGCAGTCCGACCGATCTCCACTACCTGGCGAACAACCGCCGCGCTGTCCATGGCCGGCGTGGTGTTGGGCATGGCCAGCACCGCCGTGTACCCACCAAGGGCCGCGCCCCGGGCGCCGGACGCAATGGTCTCGGCCTCCTCCTTGCCTGGCTCACGAAGGTGACTATGCAGATCCACCAGCCCAGGACCAACGATGCAACCACCGGCGTCCAGCGTACGATCAGCGGACAAACCCGGCCCGACTGCGGCGATCAGCCCGTCGACCACGATCACATCTGCGTCACGCTCACCGGCCGCATCGACAACGCGACCACCCTTGATGACCAGGGAACCGGCTTCAGACAACAGAATCTTCCTTCGGAGTAGCGGGCGGCGGAACCAGATCTGAACCGGCCCCGAGCAACAGGTAGAGCACGGCCATCCGTACGGCCACACCGTTACGGACCTGGTCCAAGATGAGCGACCGGGGCAGGTCGGCTACGTCGGCGGCAATCTCGACCCCGCGGTTCATGGGTCCCGGGTGCATGACCCAGGCATCGTCACGGAGCAGTTCCACCCGCTGATTGGTGAGTCCAAAGCACGCCGTGTACTCACGCAATGATGGGAGCAGGGCTTCGGTCATTCGCTCGTGCTGCATGCGCAAGAGATAGACCGCATCTACGGTGGAAAGCACCGAATCCAGGTCCTGGCTCACGGTGACCGGCCAGCCTTCCAGGCTGGGCGGCAACAGCGTGGGCGGGGCGACGAGGGTGACCCGCGCCCCCATAGCGGTAAAGGCCCAGACATCGGAGCGGGCCACCCGACTGTGCTTGATGTCGCCCACGATGGCGATATGGCGGCCCTCCAGGCTGCCCAGGCGCTGACGCAACGTGTAGATATCCAGCAACGCCTGCGTGGGGTGCTCATGCCAGCCATCGCCTGCATTCACCACCGCAGCATCCACCCAGGTGGCAATGCGATGGGGGGCGCCAGCGGATGCATGACGGACAACGATCGCGTCTATCCCCATGGCTTCGATGGTGCGGGCCGTGTCACGGAGGGACTCGCCCTTTTTCACCGACGAGGAACTCACCGAGAAGTTCATCGTGTCAGCCGACAACCGCTTGGCGGCGGTCTCGAACGACAGCCGGGTTCGGGTGGAATCCTCGTAGAACAGCCAGGCAACCGTCTTGCCCCGCAGCGCCGGCACCCGGGGAATCGCTCGCTCCGACACCTCCACGAACGAGTCGGTCAACCGCATCACCTCTTCGATGCCCTCCGCCCCACCCAGGTCCGCGACACCAAGGAGATGCCTCATCGGGCCATCTCCCCCAAGTCGACTCCGTCGGGATGGAAATCCACCACCTCGTCCCGTCGGGTCGGAAGGTTCTTGCCGACGTAGTCCGGGCGGATTGGCAACTCACGATGGCCACGGTCGACCATCACCAGGAGCTGCACGGCCCGGGGCCGCCCGTAATCCGACAGCGCGTTGAGCGCAGCCCGGATAGTGCGCCCCGTGAAGAGCACGTCGTCGCACAGCACGACTGTGCGCCCATCGAGGTTCCAGGGAATGTGGGTGACGGCTTCTGGCAGGACGGGGCGGAGCCCGATGTCGTCACGGTAGAAGGCCACATCCAGGCTGCCGACTTCCGTGTCCTGACCGGTGATCGACGTGAGTGCCTCGGCCACCGCGTCCGACACGGCCAAGCCGCCCGTCTGCAACCCGACCAGCACTACGGACTCCGTGCCGCTATTGGCCTCGATGATTTCGTGGGCCATGCGCCACACCGCCCGCTGCACATCGGCGCTATCCATCACCCGGGTCCGGGCTACGAAAACACCCCCGTACGGGGGCGCTTGGCGACGTTCTCGTTCGGCCATCTCGGCTCGCTTCCTGTCCGTACGAGCCTCACTGGACTCGCTTCACGGTCACCTAGACCGTAACAGTCGCGTCGATCACCCAGACCTGCATGCCGGTGGCAAGCTCGCCCGCCAGCTCATAGCCCGCCCGTTTGGCCACCGCCGACGAGGCGGGGTTGTCCACGTGGGTGCGCGCCAACAACCGTTGGATGGGCATGACCCGTAGGGCCCACTCGGTGAAAAGGTCGAGCGCAGCGGTAGCCCGACCCTGGCCCCGCCATTGCGGGAACAGCCAGTAGCCCACCTCGGCCCAGCGACGTTCGGCCTGGACCAGTACCAGGCCAACTTCACCGATCACGACCTCTGGCGCACCCGATTCAGTAATGACCAGATCCAGGGCAACGCCGTCAGCGCGACGGCTGCCCTCTGCCGCCACCCAGGCGGCGGCAACGTCTCGAGTTCGCACATCGGGCCGCAATGTCCAGCGGGCTACGTCAGGGTCCGACCAGGCCGCAACCAACGTGTCCGGATCGGTCGGTGCTACCCCCCACGGGCGCAAGGCAATGCTCGGGTTGTCCCTACGGAGCGGGGGCGACGGCAGCGCGAACGGCTGAGACTTGGGCGGTGCCGGCCCCGAGGGCGCAAGGTCATCGGCCATGGCCCATTCTGGACGGTTCATTCCTCGGGCCGAACCTCACGGGCGACGCGGGCCAGCATCCCGTTGATGAACTTGTGCGAATCGTCAGTGGAGTACCGCTTGGCCAGCTCGACGGCCTCAGAAATGCAGGCCCCGATCGGGACATTGGTCTCGGCTAGCTCATAGGTGCCAAGCCGGAGCAGAGCTCGGTCGATTGCGGGCATCCGCTCCAGCGTCCAGCCCACCGCAAACTGACGGATGAGGCCGTCGACCCGTTCGATGGTGTCACTCACGCCCACCACCAGCTCACCGGCAAAGGCCTCCGGGGCAACGGGGAGCGTGTCCAAAATGTCCGCCAACGGCACGATGCCCTTTTGTTCCGCTTCGTACAGCAGGGCGAGCGCCCGCTCCCGAGATTCCCGACGGGTACCAATGCCGTCGAACCCAGAGGTGCGTTGGACTTCGGGAACTTCGTCTTCCTCCTCCGGCTCGGCCACTACTTCGACGGCCTCGATCACGTCGTCGGCGGCGAGGGTCAAGTCTGGGGGGAGGAAGGTGTCGCGGGGATCTGTCAAAGGACGGCCAGTGCTCGGGGTGCGGATAGGTGGATTAGTGGCGACTAGGCCCTCGTGATGTAGTCGCCTGAGCGGGTGTCGATGCGGAGCTTGTCGCCAATGTTCACGAACAACGGAACCTGGATGACCTTGCCGGTCTGCACCGTGGCCGGCTTGCGGGCCCCCGACACGCGATCGCCCTGCACGCCCGGTTCGGTCTCGGTGACCACCAGTTCAACCGCCGCGGGCAGGTCTACGCCCACGATTTCGTCCCCGTACATCTGCAGCACCGCGTTCTCGGTCTCCAAGAGGTAATCCGACGCCGAGCCCAGCGACTCGGGGGCCACGTTGAGCTGCTCGAACGTCCGGGTGTCCATGAAGACGTAGTCCGTGCCGTCGTTGTAGAGGTATTGCATCTCACGCTTGTCGATCATGGCCTGCTCTACCTTTTCTCCGGCCCGGAAGGTCTTGTCCAGCGAGTTGCCTGTCCGGAGGTTGCGCAGCGTGGTGCGAACGAAGGCCCCGCCCTTGCCCGGCTTCACGTGCTGAAACTCAACCACCTGGTAGAGACCCTCGGAGAGGTTGAGGCTCATGCCGTTCTTAAGATCATTTGTGGTGATGGCCATGGGATTCCTTTGAGACAGGGCAGAACGGTCAGACCGCGGGGGACTTGTGGCTCAGGGTGATGGGGCGGCATCCGCCGGGGGT
>JANXNS010000010.1 GCA_025353965.1 Aquihabitans sp. | reverse complement strand
CTGCGGTCCATCGGCCGTTGATCGCGGAATGTCGCATCGGCGCCCGGACGGACCACACTGGTCGAGAAGCGATAGGGCGATTCGTCCCGCCCCGAGGAGCACAGCGACAATGTCGGTTGAGCGACACCATTGGTCTCGGCGACGGGTGCTCGGCTTGGGCGCGGCCGTCTCCGCTGGCGCAGTGCTGGCTGGTTGTGGCCTGAGCGCAGGGAGCAGCCAGGACACCTCGGCCGAACCTGCGGCCAAGGGCGACTGGGCCGGTAGCTTGCTGGACCCGCCGTTTGAGAAGCCTGACTTCACCTTCACCGATTTTGACGGGAAACCCTTCCCCTTGCGGGAGAGGACCGAAGGCCGGCTCACCGTTCTGTTCTTCGGCTACACCAGTTGCCCCGATATTTGCCCGGTCTACCTGAACACCATCGCTCGTGCGATCGAAGGAATTGGGTCGGGCCCCGGGAGCCGTCCGCTCGTGCTGTTCGTTGGGGTGGACGTGGCCCGCGATACCCCTGCCGTCATGAAAAAATACCTGGGCAATATCGACCCAACGTTCATTGGTCTGACTGGCACGGGGACAACCAAGGCCGAAGTCGAGGCGATGATTGTGGATGCGCTGGCGGATCTGTATGAAGCGGCGCCGGTGATCGGCGTGCCCGACCAGAACGGCGACTACGTGGTTGGTCACCCAGCGGCGTCTTATGTATTCAGCCCGGATAACAAGGCTCACCGCCGGTACCTGTCGGCCCAGATCCACCAGAGCCAGTGGGTCAAGGACCTGCCCCGCCTGGACGAGGGCACGTTCAAATGAGTTGGTGGTGTTCGTCCACTCGGCAGACCTGGACGTGGGTCCCGCGGCCCTACATCGGATCCCTGCTGATCGTTGGCGGTGTTGTTGTACTGGCGCTGTGGTGGCTGCTCCGTGGTCGCCATAGCGAGGAACTTGCGGCGATGCCGGAAGGATCCGTGGTCACCGACGTGGGTGGAACGACCACCGGCCGGACCGTTGCCCTGGTCTTCGGCACCCTGGGCCTGTGGGCCTGCCTGGATTGGCCGTTGGCGTCGCTTGGCGCTGGCTACTTGGCCGCCGCGCAAATGACGCGGCAGATCCTCATGGTCATGGTTGTCGCCCCGCTGCTGCTCTTCGCCTGTCCTGCGCCGTTGGCCGCCTATCTGGTGGGTTGGGGCAAGCGGCTGAGCGTGCTGCGGTTCATGGCTCGCCCGATCTTTGCGGTGCCGGTTGCTGCCCTCACGCTTGTCGCCGTCAATGCACCGGCGGTGGTGGATCCGCTGGTCAAGACTCCGTATGGCGCCTTCACCATGGATGCCGCCTGGGTCTTTGCCGGGTTTGTCCTGTGGCTGCCGGTGCAGTGCCCGCACCCGGGTGTCCGTCGCCTCACCGGTGGCGCCGCGCTGACCTATTTGATCGGTCAGTCGATCGTGCCAGTTCTGCCTGGGTTCTTCATGACATGGTCAGATTTCCCCATTTACGCCACCTACGAATTTGCCCCCCGGGTGTTCGCTGGTTTCGATGCAGTGACCGATCAGCAGACCGCCGCCGCCATTCTTCAGGTGGGCGGAATGGTGTTGCTGTGGGTCCAGATCTCCTATCGCTTCCTCAAGTGGGGATACGAGCAGATGGAGGAGGGCAATCCCCGGCGGAAAACGATGCCAGGATCCAGCCCCGTTACCCCGTAGCCTGACGGGGTGTTCGTGAAGATCTGCGGGATCACCCGTGAGGACGATGCGCTTCTGGCGGTGGCCATGGGGGCAGACGCGGTCGGCTTCATTTTTGCGCCGTCCAAGCGTCAGATCGCCCCGAGCATTGCCCGAGACATCGTGAAGCGGCTGCCTCCGGAGATTCTCACCGTCGGTGTGTTCCGGGATGAAGCGCCGGGCCGTGTGGTGGAGATCATGAATGCCACCGGTCTCCGGGCGGCTCAGTTGCACGGCCATGAGTCGGCAGAGAGCACCCGCCTGATCCGTTCTCGGGTACCGATTGTGGTCAAGGCGTTCAGCGCTGCCGATCAAGCGCTTGACCGCGCTGCCGATTTTGGGGCAGACGCGGTGTTGCTTGATGCGCCTCAGCCGGGGTCTGGGGAGGTGTTCGACTGGAGCCTCGCTCACCGTCGGGCGGCTCGTCTCCGGGTGATGTTGGCGGGTGGGCTCACACCAGAGAATGTTGCCTCCGCCATTGAGCAGGTTGGCCCGTGGGGTGTAGACGTGGCCACCGGCGTGGAGGCTGATCGTGGAGAGCCGGGCCAGAAAGATGCCCGGAAGGTAAAGGCGTTCATCGATGCCGCCAAGCGGGCGGTGCCGTTCGAACACGTTGGTGCGGACCTTGGTCCGTACGACTGGATGCAGGACGGGGCGTTGTGAGCCGCTCCTTGCGACCCCGCAGTATCCATCGGCGTGCTGGCGCGAGGCGCGCTACCTACGCGCGCTTGGCGTGGTTTGTTCGCGCCGCGAAAGACGGAGCTTGGCCGGGCTGATCGCCCGCCCCTTCTGTTTTTCGATCCAAAGGAAGTCCCAATGTCTGTTCCTGATACCAGTTTTTCGTTCATGGGTGAACCTGATGACACGGGCCGCTTTGGCCCATTCGGTGGCCGGTTCGTCCCCGAAACCTTGATGCCCGCGTGCATCGAACTTGAAGCCGCCTTCCGTGACGCGTGGGCTGATCCCGTCTTCCGGGCCGAGCTAGACGGCCTGCTCCACGACTACGCGGGGCGTCCGTCCCCGCTCACCGAATGTCACCGTCTGTCGGAGGAGCTGGGTCTGCGCCTGCTGCTCAAGCGGGAGGACCTCAACCACACCGGCTCGCACAAGATCAACAACGTGCTGGGCCAGGCGCTCCTGACCCGGCGTATGGGCAAGCGACGCGTGATCGCCGAGACCGGCGCCGGCCAGCACGGGGTCGCCACCGCGACCGCCGCCGCGCTGTTCGGCCTCGACTGCTTGGTGTTCATGGGCGCGGTCGAC
>JANXNS010000006.1 GCA_025353965.1 Aquihabitans sp. | reverse complement strand
CCAGTCGATACGCCGCTCGATTTTCAGCCGCAAGAACTACTTCTACCCAGACATGCCCAAGAACTTTCAGATCTCGCAGTACGACCAGCCGATCGTGGTCGACGGGGCCCTGGAACTCCCCTCGGGTCACGTCGTCGGTATCGAGCGGGCCCACCTGGAAGAGGACACCGGCAAGTCCACCCATGTGGGTGGTGCAGGCCGGATCACGGGGGCAGATCACTCGCTCGTGGACTACAACCGGGCGGGCGTCCCCCTCCTCGAGATCGTCTCGCGTCCGCATGTGCGTTCGACCGAGCAGGCCCGTCAGTACGTCGCCGAACTCCGTTCCATCCTGGTGGCCTGTGGTATCTCCGACGGCAAAATGGAGGAAGGCTCCATGCGGGTCGACGCCAACGTGTCGGTCCGTCGGGAAGGCACCAAGGAGATCCGCACCCGTTGCGAGATCAAGAACCTCAACTCGCTTCGCTCACTCGGTCGGGCCATCGAATTCGAGGCCACTCGCCAAGCGGATCTGCATGCAACCGGTGAGAAGGTCCGCCAAGAGACTCGCCACTGGGATGAAGCCGAGGGCCGCACCGGAACCATGCGCTCCAAGGAGGAGGCCGACGACTACCGGTACTTCCCCGAGCCGGACCTCGTTCCGGTAGACCCATCGCCGGAGTGGATTGCGGAGATCGCCGCCTCGCTGCCCATGCTCCCCGCCGCTCGCCGAGCCCGCTTGGCCACCGCAACCGCCGAGGCGCGAACCGCAGAATCCGTCGTCATCATCGTGGACCGCGCCCAAGACGATCAGGCCCTGGCCGCCATCGCGGCGGGGGCGGACCCCAGGCGCGTGCTCGTACACATTGCCCAGAACCTTGGGGGCGAAGGCGGCGCAGCCGTTTCACCCGAGAAGTTGGCACAGTTGGTCACCATGGAGGTGGCCGGAGAACTCACCGCCACTCAGGCCAAGCAGGTCCTGGCCGAGCTAGTGGCGGACCCATCGGCCACTGCGGCGGGGGTGGCCGCCGCCAAAGGTTTCGAAGTCATGGCCCGGGGCGCCCTGGATGCCGCGGTAGACGCCGTCATCGCCGCCAGCCCAGCCGAGTGGGAGCAGTTCCGAGCGGGCGATCCCAAGGTTCGAGGAAAAATGACCGGCTTCTTTGTAGGCAAAATCATGAAGGCCACCAAGGGTCAAGCCGACGGAAAGGCAGCAACTGCGCTCCTAACCCAAAAGGCCAACATGTAGCGGGATGACGTGACTGAAATCACTTACGAGACTGGTTGGTTTCGGAACTGAACGGTGCTGTAATGCGGGGGCGAACAAACCCGAAGAGAGACAGCACATGGATACGAAGACGGCGTATGACCGACGGTGGATTGGCCTCGGGGTGTTGTGCCTGAGCCTGTTAGTGGTGAGCCTGGACAACACCATCCTCAGCGTTGCCCTGCCCAAGCTCTCGTCCGAGCTTGGGGCTACCACGAGTCAACTGCAGTGGATTGTGGACGGGTACACGCTCGTCTTCGCTGGCCTGCTGCTCACAACGGGCAGCCTTGGAGACCGCTACGGACGCCGCTCGGCCCTGTCGCTCGGCCTGGTGATCTTCGTGGCCGGCTCGATCGCGTCGGCCTTTGCCACCAGCGCAGGAATGTTGATTGCCACCCGTTCGGTGATGGGTGTCGGCGGCGCGTTCATCATGCCCGCAACCTTGTCGCTGCTCACCAACATCTTCACCGAGCCCAAGGAACGGGCCAAGGCCATTGGCATTTGGGCCGGCATCTCAGGGATTGGCGTGGCTATCGGACCGATGATGGGTGGCTGGTTGCTCGAGCATTTCGCTTGGGGGTCGGTGTTCTTGATCAACGTGCCGGTGGTGGCGATTGCCCTCCCCGCTGGTTACTTCCTCCTGCCCGATTCACGGGCCGAAGACAGTCCACGGCTTGATCCGTTGGGTGCGGTTCTCTCGATCGTTGGCCTGGTTTCGCTGGTATGGGCGATCATCGAAGCGCCCGCGAAGGGCTGGACGTCGCCGACCGTGCTGACGGCGTTTGCCCTTGGGTTTGGCGCCATCGCGGTTTTTATCTGGTGGCAGACCACTACAGATCATCCGATGCTGGACGTGCGTTTTTTCAAAAACCCCCGGTTCAGCGCGGCAAACCTGGCCATCACCTTGGCCTTCTTTGCCATGATTGGATCGATGTTTGTGATCACGCAGTTCATGCAGTTCGTACTTGGGTTTTCTCCGCTCGAAGCGGGCATTCGCTCGGTCCCGCTGGCCTCCATGCTCATTCTGGTTGCCCCTCAGTCCCACCGTTTGGTGGAGCGGATCGGCACCAAATTAGTGGTGGCCGGGGGCCTGGCCATCGTGGCCATCGGTTTGACCGTTGCATCGACAGCAACTCCAGCGCTTGGTTACGGGCGGATCCTCCCGGCCCAACTTCTCCTTGGTATCGGCATTGCGTTGGCTATGGCTCCGGCCACGGAGTCCGTCATGGGGTCGTTGCCACGTGAGAAAGCCGGGGTTGGCTCGGCCATGAATGATACAACTCGTCAGGTTGGTGGGGCCCTCGGGGTGGCGATCATTGGCAGCATCTTCTCGTCGCACTATGCGCCGACAATTTCGGCCAAGCTCGGAGGGTTCGGTCTGCCCGCGGTGGCCGTGAATGCCTCCCGGGACTCAATTGGTGGTGCTCTGACCGTCGCGGCCCGTATGGGTGGTGACCCGAACGTGATCGACACCAACGCAGGTCGTGCCCTCGCTCACGCGGCCCGGGATGCATTCGCCTCGTCGATGGGTCGGGGGCTCTTGGTGGCGGCGGGCATGGCGCTAGCCGGTTGTATCGTTGCCCTGGTCTTTCTTCCTGCTCAAGCGGTCGATTCCGCCTTTGCGGAACCGGCCATCGAGTCGTTGGTCCCGCTGGTCGATGCCGAGCGGCCGGCCCTTGATCCGGTGCTCGATCCGGCGCCGGTGGCCTGATGGCCGCCCCAGTGGTAGCGAAGTCTGGGGTGCGCCTGCCGGGGCGCCCTCGTGACCCTCGGGCCGACGCCGCCATCCTCACGGCGGTGGTCGAGCTTTTAGCGGAGGTTGGTTTCGGTGGCCTCACGGTCGACGCGGTGGCCCATCGAGCGGGCGTCGGCAAGGCCACGATCTACCGGCGCTGGGACGGCAAGGAGCAGCTGGTTCTAGATGCCCTGTCGACCGAGGTTCAGCTGATGGCCACACCCGACACGGGAGATCTCGCCACCGACCTTCGCCAGATCTACGAACCAATGGCTGAGCCGGTGGCGCAGCAATCGGCAACGAGGCTCATGCCGGCTTTGGCTGCCGAAGCCGCAGTGAACCCGGAGTTGGCTGACCGGCTCCGGTCCTTCGTTGCCATGCGGCGAGGGGCGGCGAAGGACGCCATACAGCGAGCGATTGGTCGGGGAGAGGTCGACCCCTCGACCGACGTCGACCTCTGCATCGATCTGCTGACGGGATCGCTGCTGTACCGACTGTTTTTCTCCGGTGCCGACGTGGGCATCGACGTGATCCAGCAGGCCATTGCGTTGGTCCTGCGGGGCATAGCGCCCTAAGCGATGTCGGTGCGGGCCAGTCGGCGGCTTGCGTAGGCCAGGGCCACAACGGTGACACCGAGCGGGACGAGGATGCCGCTGGCCAGGGTGAACTCGGCCAACTTGATCGATTGCCCCGTGTACTCGGCCAGGATCGAGCGGATATAGGAACGGATGGCGAGCTTGGCTGCGGTTTGTCCCGCCGAGGCGACGAAGCCTTCCCAGATGAGGATGTAAACCAACCCCCAGGGGAGGGCCCGCCGGAAGCGGATCCCGCCCATCACGAACAGCGCGCTGTAGGCGCTGATGGCCACAAGGCCCCCGACGACGGTGCCGGCCAGAAGGCTGCTGTCGGGCTCGATAAGTGCGGTGGCCAAAATCACCGGGGCGCCGACGATTGGGATGCAGATGGTGACGGTGGCCGCCCACGCCGCCAGCACGTGGACCCGTGCCGGCACCGGGCGGAGCCAGAGATAGACCAGCGAGCCATCGTCGGCGAGGTCCCCCAAGGTGGCCGCACCAAAGACCAAAACCGCCACCGGAACCAACGTAGAGAGGTTGGCGTTCGCATAGCCGGTGGCCGCGCCGAGCGAGTCGTACGGGTTCGAGATATGCACAACCACCGCGGTGAAAATGCTGACCGCAGCAAGCGCGCCGATGGCGATGAGGCGGCCCGGGGTAGCAACGCTGCGCAGGAGTAGGCGATAGACGGCCACGAAGGCGGGCCACTGATTGGGGGTGTTCGTGGGGGTGGTCGCGGTTGCGGTCATGGCTGCACCAAGTAGCGGAAGACGCTTTCGAGGTCATCGTCGAGCGGCGTGACTTCCCACAATGTGGCGTTCACGTCGCGGGCCAGAACGGCCACGGTGCGCCGGAAGCGGGGGGCTTCGGTGGTGTCGACGACGACCGAGGCGGGGCGCCCAGGCCCAGCGGCCTCGATGCGTACCCCGAGGACACCGCCCTTTTCCAGGAGGGCGGCGGCCAGATCTCGGGGCTTGTCGGTGCGGACCCGGATCTGGTGGGGACGGTCGTCCATGAGGTTTCGGATGGCCCGGAAATCCCCGGTTGCGGCTAGCCGACCCTGGGCCACCACGAGCACGCGGGATCCGAAGCGCTCGACCTCGTCCAAGACGTGGCTGGACACCAGCACGCACCGCCCTTGGGCTCCGAGGCGAGCAAACAGTTCGATCATGTGGCCGCGCTGGCGGGGGTCGAGGCCGGTCAGAGGTTCATCGAGGACCAGCAGTACCGGATCGTTCACCAGCGCCTGGGCCACCTTGACCCTCTGGCGCATGCCCTTGGAGTAGGCGGTGATCTTGCGTCGATCGGCCGGGTCCAGTTCCACCGTGGCCAGCGCTTGGCGGGCGACGAGATCGGGGTCAGAAACACCGTTGAGGATGGCGGCGAGGCGCACGAACGAGAATGCGTCGAACGCCTCAAACACGGCCTCTTGCTGGGGGACGATGCCGATGCGACCGCGAACGGGCAGGTCCGTCCGGGGATCGGCGCCGAGCACCCGGATCGTTCCCTGGTCCGGGGGCGTGAGCCCGCAGAGCATCCGCAAGAGGGTGGACTTTCCAGCGCCGTTAGGCCCGAGCAGGGCGGTGACGCCTACGCCGAGCGAGAACGACACATCGGAGACGGACACCACGTCGCCGAACCATTTGGACACGCCGTTTACCTCCACGATGGGCGTGGTGTGGGCCGCGATTCCGAGGGTTGTGGTCATCGGGTCACCTGGAGCCGCTTGAGGTTGAACCGGGCGAGTGCAAACCCACCGACGGTCCACAGAAACCAGGCCGTCCAAACCACCGCTGAGGACGTGCCTTGAATGATCTGGGTTTGTTCGCCATGGACCCGCGTGGCCAGGTCGAGGCTGAGGACGGTGACCGATCCGACCAGGGCGGCGTCTGAGTCGCCGACGCTGGCGAGGCTGCCGGTAACGGTCAACGAGACCAGGAACAACAAGATGATGGCGGCCGATGCAACAGACTTTCGATCCGTCAGGGTGGCCACGCCCATGGTGACCCCCGTGTAGAGCAGGGTGAGCACCAGCCCGGCGCCCAGCACCCGGACAAACGTGAGGGTGATGTCGGCAAAACCGGTCGGGCCCTGGCTCTGCAGAACGTTGGCCACCAACATGAGCAGCGGTGGGCCGAGGCACACCAGCGATACCACCGCGCCTATGGCCAGCGCCTTGGCCAGGAGATAGGTGTCTCGGTTTAGCGGTGACGAGAGGTAGACGCCCAACATGCCGCTGCGACGATCGGTGCACAGCACCTCCGGGGCAACCAAGGCAACGAACACCATGATCGCGGCGATGACGAAGGTGTAGTAGTCGCCGTAGCTGGGCAGGAAGTCCGTAGGGACATCCTCTACCGGGAACAGGGCGACGACGCCGACGAAGACGATGGCCGGAAGATAGGCAATGAGTACGGCGGCGAAGGGGAGCACCTTGGCCCACAGGGTGCGACGCAGCCCCATGGCGCGCTGAATGCTGTGCAGGACGACTGAGCGGATGGCACCAGGAACGCCGGAGCGTTGGCCGCTGTAGTGGCGGTAGCCGCGGTCAATGATGCGGGCTTCGCCCGGCCCAAGATCGGTCATGGCTGTGCCCCGACGGTGGGCTGACGGGGGTCCTCGGCCGCGCCGACGCCTAGGAAGACTTCTTCCAGCGATGTCGTATGCCGGCCCAACCTGCGGATGCCAGCCCCTGCGTCGGCCACCGCGTCGCGGACGACTTCGAACAACCGGTCATCTCCGGTAATCAGGTAGCGGTCTCCGTCCACACGGATGTGCGCACCGGTTGTATGAACGGCGGTGAGTGCGGCATTGACCTCCTCCTCGGTCCCGTCCAGCTCCACCGCCAGCCCCTCGCCGCCGGCCCGTAGTACGTCGAGTGGTCCGGACGCCGCCACCCGGCCACCGTTGAGAATGACCGCGGCATCGCAGATGCGCTCGACTTCTTCCAACAAGTGCGACGACAGCAACACGGTGATGGAAAACTCGTGGCCGATCCGGTGGATCAGTTCGAGCATCGCATCTCGCTGGACGGGGTCGAGGCCGTCGGTGGGTTCGTCCAAGAGGACTAATTTGGGGTCGTGGGCCAGCGCCTGGGCCAGCTTGACCCGCTGCCGTTGACCGGTGGACATGGTGCCCATGGCCCGGCCACGTTCTTCGCCCAGGCCGACCTGCCAAAGCGCATCGCTGGCGCGGGTGGTTGCCTCCCGCCGGGGGAGACCATGGACTTCGGCCACATGCCGGACGAAGTCCACCGCCTTTACGTCGGGCGGCAAGAGGTGGTGTTCCGGGCTGTACCCGACGCGGGCTCGGATCTCCGGACCAGCGGTTGCCGGGTCGAGGCCGAAGACGCGAATGTGGCCGGCATCGGGCGTATGGAGGCCGAGAATCATCCCGAGCAAGGTGGTTTTACCGGCACCGTTGGCCCCAAGCAGGCCCGTTACGCCAGGGCCAATGGTGCAGCTCGTCCCCGTAAAGACCTGCGTGTTGCCCCACCGTTTGTCTACGCCGGAGACCTCGATCACCGGGTCTCCTGTAGACCCGACCGCCGTGCCATTCATCTCTGGACAATAGGCCAGCGGGCCATGGAGCTGGAGCCAGTCGGCTGGCAAACATGTGGGTTGCCGAATGACGGTGCGGTCTGGCAGACTTAGCAACGATGAAGACGTTGACTCGCCTCGTAGTAGTACCCACGTAGCGCACGTCTTCACCTCGCGTGCGCCCCTCGACCTCCCCCAGCGGGAGGTCGTCGCAGTTTTCGGGCCACGTCACCTAGCGGCCAGACTGCATGGGGGGCGTCGTGATCCCACCAACCGCACGCCCGCAACAGGCACTACCGACCCCTAGGGGACACCATGCAGCTCAACGGAGGACAGGCCCTGATCAAGGCCCTCGAGATGGAGGGGGTTGAGGTCATCTTTGGGTTACCCGGCGGGGCAATTTTACCGGTGTATGACCCCATCATCGATTCGCCGATCCGTCATATTCTCGTGCGGCACGAGCAAGGCGCCGGTCACATGGCCGAGGGATACGCCCATGCAACCGGCAAGCCGGGCGTCGCCATGGTCACCAGCGGGCCTGGCGCAACCAATATCGTCACCCCGTTGGCCGATGCCTACATGGACTCCGTGCCCATGATCTGCATCACCGGTCAGGTCGGCACGGCCAGCATTGGGACCGACGCCTTCCAGGAAGCAGACATCACCGGCATCACGCAGTCGGTCACCAAGCACAACTACCTGGTCACGCGAGCAGCAGACATTCCTCGGGTCATCCGCGAGGCCTTCCACATCGCCACCACTGGCCGCCCTGGCCCGGTGCTGGTCGACATTCCCAAGGACATCGTTGATCCCACCCATCCCAACTCCGCCATGGAGTGGTATTGGCCCACCGACGCTGAGGTGATCGCCGGTCTTCCGGGCTACCGGCCCACCACCGTTGGCCATCCCAGGAAAATCAAGGAAGCGGCGGCGATGATCCTGGCCGCCGAGCGCCCGGTTCTCTATGTCGGTGGCGGTATCTTGAAGGCCCGGGCGGCTGAGGCCCTTCGTGAACTCGCCGAGCTGGTGGAGATCCCGGTGGTCACTACGCTGATGGCCAGAGGCGCCTTTCCTGATGATCACCCGCTGTGCCTCGGCATGCCCGGGATGCACGGCAACTACACCGCGATCATGTCCATGCAGGAATCAGATCTCCTGATTGCTCTCGGCTCCCGATTCGACGATCGGGTCACCGGCAAGGTCCCCGACTTCGCGCCGTTGGCCAAGATCATCCACGTCGATATCGATCCCGCGGAATTGGGCAAGGTCCGGCGGCCCGACGTGCCCATCGTGGGTGACTGCAATCTGGTCATCCTCGAACTGATCAAGGTCATCAAGGCCATGCAGGCCAAGGGCACAACGCAACCGGACATCACCCCCTGGCGTTCTACGCTGTCGGGCTGGCAGGAGACCTACCCGTTGGCCTACGAGCCGCCCGCGGAGGGAGATCTGCTCAAGCCGCAGATGGTGTTGGAGGCATTGCGAGATTCCGCCCCGGAAGACTGCATTGTTGCCAGCGGCGTCGGTCAGCATCAGATGTGGACCAGCCAATACTGGAAGTTTCGCCATCCCTATACCTGGATCAATTCCGGCGGCCTCGGCACCATGGGCTTCTCTGTCCCGGCCGCCATCGGGGCCAAGGTCGGTCGGCCAGATCGCATGGTGTGGGCCATCGACGGAGATGGCTGTTTCCAGATGACCGCGCAGGAATTGGTTACCGCAGCCGCGGAGCGGATTCCCGTCAAGATCGCCATCTTGAACAACGCCTACCTCGGCATGGTTCGGCAATGGCAGGAAATGTTCTATGAGGAGCGGTACTCGGAGGTCTATCTCTCGCCGGATTTGCCTGACTATGTGAAATGGGCCGAGGCCATGGGTTGCGTTGCCTTCCGAGTCGAACACCCTGATGACATCCAGCCCACCATCGATAAAGCCAACGCCATCGACGATCGCCCGGTGGTGATCGAGTTCCGCACCGATGCATCGGAGAAGGTCTTCCCGATGGTTGCATCGGGAAAGTCGAATACCGAGGTTCAGGTCCCCGAGTTCCAGCGCCTCGCCGCCAAGACGGCGGCGGCCAGCGAGAAGGAGCCGCGCCAATGAACGATCGGCAGAACGATCTCAAGCACCACACCTTGTCGGTCACGGTCGAGAACAAAGCCGGCGTGTTGGCCCGGGTGGTCAACTTGTTTTCGCGGCGGGCGTACAACATTTATTCGCTCGCCGTTGCCCCTACCGACGATGAGCGCTTCAGTCGTCTCACGGTGGTGGTCGACGTGGAGTCCGTCCCGTTGGAACAGATCGTCAAACAACTCCACAAACTGATCAATGTCGTAAAGATCGTGGAGCATGATCCGCGACATTCCGTCGAGCGCGAACTGCTCATTGCCACGGTCAAGGTGGCCGTGTCCGACCGCCACCAGGTGGCAGAGCTCACTCGCATCTTCGAGGGCCGCATTCTGGCGGTCAGTCATGATGCCCTAACCGTCTCGCTGGAAGGCCATCCGGCCAAGATCGACGACTTTGAGGACCTTTTGCGGCCCTTCGGAATCGCCGAGCTTCAGCGCACTGGCCGGGTCGCCCTTAACAAGCTCGAACGTGAAACACCGCGGGTCCACGCGGTCAGTAGCGCCAAGAGCAAGGTCTCCTAAGTTACCAACCATCCCGAACCGCCGGCCGGCATCCGTCGCCCGACATGAGCACGAGAGAAGAACATGGCCAAGGTCTATTACGAGAAGGACGCCGACCGCACCAAGATTGCCGGTCGCAAGGTGGCCGTACTTGGGTACGGCTCGCAGGGCCATGCCCACGCCCTGAACCTGAAGGAATCCGGCATCGACGTGCGGGTTGGTCTGCGTGACGGTTCCTCCTCGCGGGCCAAGGCGGAGGAGGCGGGGCTCAGGGTCCTCAGCAACGCGGAAGCCGCGGCCGAGGCCGACGTCATCATGATGTTGTTGCCCGACACCGAGATCGCTGCGGTCTATGAGGCAGACGTTGCCCCCAACCTGAACCCGGGTGATGCCCTGTTCTTCGCCCATGGCTTCAACGTGCGATTCGGTTACGTGAACGCTCCCGAGGGCATCGACGTTGCCCTCGCCGCCCCCAAGGGCCCCGGCCACCTCGTCCGCCGCACGTACACCGAAGGCGGCGGCGTCCCGTGTCTCATCGCCGTGGCCCAAGACGCCACCGGTGGTGCCCGTGACCTCGCCCTCGCCTACGCCGACGCTATTGGCGGTACCCGCGCTGGGGTCATAGAAACTTCCTTCGAAGAGGAGACCGAAACGGACCTCTTCGGCGAGCAGGTTGTGCTCTGCGGTGGGCTCACCGCCCTAGTCCAGGCCGGGTTCGAGACGCTTACCGAGGCTGGCTACCAGCCCGAAATGGCCTACTTCGAGTGCCTCCACGAGCTCAAGCTGATCGTGGACCTCATGTACGAAGAGGGCATCGCCGGCATGCGCTATTCCATCTCCACCACTGCGGAGTACGGCGACGTGAGCCGCGGCCCGCGCATCATTACCCCAGCGGTGAAGGCCGAGATGAAGGTCATCCTCGATGAGATCACCTCGGGCAAGTTCGCCGAAGAATTCGTGGGAGAGGTTCGCGGCGGCGGTGCCAACTTCGACGCATTGCGCAAGCGTGGCGCCGAGCACCAGATCGAGATCGTGGGCAAGGAACTACGCGCCATGATGCCGTGGATCTCCGCCGGCAAGAAGAGCGTCACTGAAATCTCCGGCGGCGACTGACCCCACCCAAAACCACCGAAGTTGTCGCA
>JANXNS010000244.1 GCA_025353965.1 Aquihabitans sp. | reverse complement strand
CTCGACCGTTCGGCCGGTGGTTCGTCCGGTGGTTCGGCGGCCGCGGTGGCCTCCGGGATGGTGCCCATGGCCACTGGGTCTGACGGGGGCGGTTCGTTGCGAATCCCGTCGGCGCTGTGTGGCCTTTCCTCGCTGAAGTGCTCGCTCGGCCGGGTCCCGGCCGGAGGGGTTGGCCCGCCCGGATGGGCGGACTTGTCGAGCAAGGGCCTCATGACAAGGACCATCCGAGATCAGATCTTGGCCCTCGATTCGGTGATCGGCCCCGAACCAACCGACCTGCGGGCATTGCCGATGCCCGATGAGTCTTGGCTGGATGCGGTGCAAGAACTGCACGTGCCCCGCAAGGTGTTGTGGTCCCCAACCCTTGGCTACGCAACGGTCGACCCCGAGATCTTGGCGGTCTGTGAAGCGGCCATTGCCAAACTCGAAGCGCGAGGCACCGAGGTCGTCCGCATCGACGACGTGTTCGATGAGGATCCTGGCCTGGACTGGCTCGTCCTGTCGCTGGCCGCCAACCTGCGCACCATCGAAGAAGCAGATCCGGCTGGGGATCGCTGGGATCAGTTGGACCCGGCCCTGGCCTCGATGCTCGAGTGGGTACGCGGCAAGGCCACGATCACGTCGGCCATTCAGGTCCAGGACTTGGCTCACCGCCTCAACGTTCGCCTTGTCGAGGTGCTGCACCAAGCGCCGCTCTTACTCACGCCGACAGTGGCCGGCCAGACGCCGGTGGGCGACGGCTTCGGTACCGTGCATGGGTTGGAAGACGCCAGTTGGGTGCGGTTTACCTATCCGTTCAACCTCACTCGATCGCCCGCCGGCTCCGTGTGCGCGGGGTTCACCGCGGATGCAATGCCGGTGGGGTTGCAGGTGGTCGGGCCCCAACACGGCGATGTGGTGGTGGCCCGCATGCTCGCCGTGCTGGAAGAAACGATCGGCGCCGACACGGTCTGCCCCTACGAGCCCTAGTGAACCAGCGGTCAGGTCAGTCGGCTGCACCGTCGACGACGGCTCGATCATCGGCATCGACTAGGCGGTAGCCGACGCCTGGCTCGGTCACCAGCGCTGGCGCGGCGGTGCCGGCCAGCTTTTTGCGGAGTTGGCTGGCGTAGACCCGCAGATATTGGGTTTCGGTCCCGTACGCCTCCCCCCACACCTCTTGGAGGATCACCCGGTGGGTGAGTACCCGCCCGGCGTGGCGGGCCAGCATGGCCAAGAAGGCAAATTCCTTGGGGGTGAGGTCGAGTCGTTGTTGGCCCACCCGGGCCTGGTGACGGGGGAGGTCCATGACCAGTTCGCCGACCACGATCTCGGATTCCTCGGCGAACGCGGGGCCTTTGGTTCGGCGATGGTGGCGAAGGGCTACCCGCAGTCGGGCCAGCAGTTCCGGCGTGGAGTACGGCTTGGTCACGTAGTCGTCGGCGCCCTCGTCGAGCGCCCGCACCTTGACCTGGTCGGCGCCGACGGCGGTGAGGACCACGATGGGCACGTCGGTCCACTGGCGGATACGCCGGCACACTTCGAGGCCGTTGATGTCGGGAAGCCCGAGGTCCAGGATTACCAGGTCAGGGGCGGCGGCGGCCACCTGGTCCAGCGCCGCCTGGCCGTTCTCGGCGCCCAGCACGAGGTAGCCCCGGGCACGAAGTGCGGTGGACAGCGTGAGCAGGATTGACGGGTCGTCGTCGACCACCAGGACGGTGGTGGGTTCATTCATGTGGGCAGGGCCCTGGAGGCGTGGTGGATGGGGAGTGTGAACATGAACCGGGCCCCGCCGCCTGCCGCGTCGGCCACCCGGATGGTGCCTCCGTGGGCTTCGACTACGGCTTTGCAGATGGCCAGGCCGATGCCGGTCGATCGGCTGCCGCCGCTGTGGTGGAACGCCTCGAAGACGCGGGTTCGTTCGGTGGGGAGGACGCCGGTGCCGGAATCCTCCACGGCCACTTGGACGAAGTCGCCTGCGGGCCGAGCGGACACCCGAACCGTGGATCGGGGAGGGCTGTGGCGGGCGGCATTCTCGAGGAGGTTGGTGACGACTTGGTCCACCTGCGTGTAGTCGACGTCTACCAGGGGGAGGTCTTCGCTGGCGTCCAGCTCGACCCGTCGGTCGTGCAGGGGTCGGCGGACTCGTTTGATGCTGGTGGCCAACAGTTCGGGGAGGTCCACGGCCTGACATTCGGGCGCAAACGCGCCTGCTTCCACGCGGCTCATCGAGAGCAGATTGGCCACCAGCCGGTCGAGTCGTTCGGCCTCATCACCCACCAGGCCAATGAGGTCCCGCCGGGTCTGATCGTCATACGGCGTGTCGCCCCGGAGGTCAGACGCCACCGCTCGGATGGTGGCTAGCGGGGTCCGCAGATCGTGGGAGACCGAGCGCAGCAGGGCGGTTCGTTGGTGGTCAACGATGGTCATGTCGGCCATCTTGTCGAGCTCGCTGATCATGCGGGCACGGTCCGCTTGGGCCGCGGCCAATGACTCAGGCAGTTCTTCCAGCTCATCGGTTCGTGCCTCGGCCGTCCGCCGCCCTTCGGTTTCCCTGGCGGTGAGCTCGCCGATGATCAGGGCAACGATGGCGAAGAGGATGATGGCGACAAAGTCGGCGGCCTCCAGAATCTTCCACGAATCGAATGGGGGAAGGAAGAAGTAGCCGAACACCGCGGTGGAACCGGCGGCCACCACTGCGGCCGAGATGCGGTCGCCGAGGGCGGCAGCCACCGCTCCGGGTAGCACCAACACGAGCGCGGGGCCGGCCGCGGTTACCCGATCTCGTTCGATCAAGAGCACTGCGGTGGAGGCGGCAACCAGCGCGGCCCCAACGCTCATGCCGGCG
Source organism: Aquihabitans sp. (assembly GCA_025353965.1). Lineage (GTDB taxonomy): Bacteria > Actinomycetota > Acidimicrobiia > Acidimicrobiales > Iamiaceae > Aquihabitans. The sequence continues at coordinate 21,677 of JANXNS010000244.1, read as the reverse complement.
AGGCGGGGGTGGGGGAGTTCGCGGCCGGAGTCCACCCCCGCATCTTGTCGCGTCAGGCGGTCGCCGCAGCGCGGTCCTGCGCCACAGCGTCGTAGGTGTCGTAGTCCGCGCTGGTGTCGTCGCCGGTGTCGAAGCCCATGATGCCGACCTTCTCCCACTCCTTGCGCAGGTACCCATCGTTGGCGTCGAGCAGACCGAGCTTGCGCACGTTGGGCACCAACTTGGCGAAGAAGCCGTGCTCGAACGTGGTGAACAGGCTTTGGTCCAACGTGGTTGCGCCCTCTAGGAGGAACGGCATAAGCACGTCGAGATTGACGCCCATGCGCTCCCACATTTCTGGCGTGGTGGAGCGGGCCTTGTTGCGGATGGTGGCATCGATCAGAAAATCCTGGCGCTCCTTGAGTTCCGCGCTCGATAGATCCTGGTAGTACTCGGCCAAGCTGAGTACACCGAACGCAACATGGCGAGCTTCGTCGGCCATCACGTAGCGCAGCAGCTTTTTGAGCAGCGGCTCCTGAGTTGACCGATGCATTTGGCCAAAGGCGGCCAGGGCCAGGCTCTCGATCACGATCTGCATGCCGAGGTAGGCAATATCCCAACGGCTGTCCTCGAGAAGGTCCGTGATTTGGCCTTCCAGGAACGGGCTCATGGGGTACGCCTCACCCAACTTGGTGTGCAGGTATTTGGCGAACACCTCGGTGTGGCGAGCTTCATCCATGGTCTGGGTGGAGGCGTAGTACTTGGCGTCTATCCACGGCACCGTCTCAACGATTTTGGCGGCCGTCATCATGGCGCCTTGCTCGCCATGCATGAATTGCGACAGCGATGCCTTCAGTGCTTCGACGCCGAGTTCGGTGAATTGGGCGTCGCCCCAGGAGGCAATGGGGGACCCCGGGACGTCGGCCGCAGCCCGGGCGAGGGTGACGGTGATGTTGGGTTGGGTGGCGTCCAACACCAGGCGTTCTGGGTCCACGTCGGTGTCCCAATCCAGCTCGGTGATGGAGTTCCACTGCGACGACATGGCCTTGTTGTAGAGGGTCACGAGCTGGCCCCGGCTGCGGTCGTAGTTCCACACGAAAATGCGCTGAGCATTGTCGGTAATGAGCTTGATCGAGGCGTCGACCTCGGCCGAGTCGGGAAGGTCCATCGTGGTCATGGTGAGATCCTTTGTGTGCCGATTGGCTCGATCTGACCGGTTGGCCACACAGCCGATACGAGTATGCAGCCTCTCCCCGGTGTGCGCACCCACAACCCGCCCCCGGGCACCTCTGGCGGTACGGTCTGGACGTGACGGAGCCCGATCATGTGTCCACGACCCGCTCGGTCTACGACGCCACCGCTGACGTGTACGCCCAAGCCATTGGCACCGAGGTGTCGGCGGCGTTCGAGGGCCCGATCGACCGAGGCTTCCTGGCTGCGTTTGCCGAGTTCGCTTCGGGCGGCGATGGGCTCGTGGCCGACGTTGGTTGCGGGCCAGGACGGGTGGCGGCGTACTTGACGGGCGAGGGTCTCGATGTGGTTGGGGTCGACGTGTCGGAGGCGATGCTGGCCGTGGCCCGAGCCGCTCACCCCGGGGTTCGTTTTGAGGCTGGAACCCTCACCAACCTGCCGTTTCCGGACGAGTCCTTGGCTGGCGCCGCGTGTTGGTACTCGATCATCCACACGCCGCCGGACCGGCTCGTCGAGGTGTTCGCCGAGCTCAAGCGGGTCCTCCAGCCCGGCGGTCATCTGCTGGTCGCCTTCCAAGCCGGGGTAGGTGAGCGGGTGAGCCGGCCGGATGCCTACGGCAGCGGTGTTGCGCTGACCAACTACCGGCACTCACCAGACAACGTTCGTCGACAGCTTGAGGCAGCAGGTTTTTCGGTCCAGGCCCAAGCCACACGTGACCAGGCTTTTGACCACGAATCGACGCCCCAAGCCTTCTTACTCGCCCGTCGTCCGCCCGCCTGAGGTTGATCTCGACGAGTTGGGGCCAACTGTCACCAGGTCATGGCGCATCGCTCCATCACCCGTCGGCTGCGTTCGTTGACGGACATGGTTTGGGCCGTCACTCGCCTTGCCCCGAGGGTGGAAAAGGCAGCGTCGATGAGGACCTGCGTCCCTTCGGTGGCGAGTCCTTGGCACCATCAGCGGACGCGGCAGAGGCCCCCGAAGGGGCCTCTGAGCTGGTGTTCGTGGTGGGCGTAACAAGACTCGAACTTGTGACCCCTGCCGTGTGAAGGCAGTGCTCTAGCCAACTGAGCTATACGCCCGGGTACGGGTGGGTGACTGTAGCGCGAGGCCTGGGTGGCCCTCACATCGGATTGCCGCTGGCTCAGGTGTCGGCGAGGGCGGCCAACAAGGCTCCGTGGCCGATCTGGTTCACCAGGCTGGCGGAGTCGAAGTAGATGCGCTCATTCACGATTTTGTCCCCCTCGAAAAAGAAGATCGCACAAACCGGCACCCGGAATGACTTGCCCGTTGGCGGTAGGCCGTAGAACTCGCCCAGGTTCGTGCCGAGCAGGTCGAACTCGGTAATCACGGCGTTTTCGCCAAAGTGGGTCCGGACGTTGTCGTGGCGCTGGTCGGGGAACGCGGTGCGGGTGGTGAGGTAGTAAGCCATCACCTCGTCGTCGCCATCGAAGACCTGGCCGGTGGCCATGATCTCGTAGTGCGGGTGTCCGCCGAAGGTGGCCAGGGTGCCAGCAAATTCCTGGGCAACCTCCGTGGCGAAATGTTCCTTGACCACGGCTTCACGTCGGGCTTGCAGCTCTGGATCCATCAACGAGTTCCCCTTGGTCCGGGCGGCGGGCGGCGGGCGGCCACCGTGTGGCGGCCAGAACCTACCGTCCCGTGCCCTCGTCGTGAGCGGAACTACCGTCGCTAGCCTCAGCACCGTGGAGGCGAGAACGTAGATGTGGATTCAGGTCGATCCCACCCATGCCGGCGAAAAGTCGTGGGTGAACCCCGCGCACATTGAGCGATGCGACGCGAACGCCAACCCGGAGCCACCGTGGGCTCTGCTCACGTTGCGCAGCGGCGCCGTCTGCACCGTAAGCGATGCCAATGCCATGAAACGTTTGGCCAAAATGATGGCCGCAGAAATGCCCCGCGCATGACCGATCTGCCGGAACCCCCCGCCGGTTCGTTCGCCAGTGACAATGCCGCTGGCGTGTCGCCCGAGGTGATCGAGGCCATAGCGGCAGCCAACCGTGGCCCCGCCCTCGCCTACGGCGATGACCCCTGGACCGCCGCAGCCGTCGCCCAGATCCGTGAGCTATTCGATGCCCCGGTTGAGGTGCTCCTGTGTTGGGGTGGCACCGGGGCCAACGTGGTTGGCCTCGCCAGCATCCTCCAGCCCTGGCAATCGGTCATCTGCACCGACAGCGCCCACATCGTGGTCGACGAATGCGGTGCGCCCGCCCGCTTCACCGGGTCCACCATCACCCCGGTTCCTCACGTCGACGGCAAGCTGCGGACCGAAGCGGTCGAGCCCTTCTTCGACTGGCTTGGCTCGGAACACCACCCGCAGCCGGGCGTCATCTCGATAAGCCAGGTCACCGAAATGGGCACGGTGTATTCGGTCGACGAGATCGGCGCACTCGCCGATCATGCCCACGGCCGGGGCCTGCTCGTCCATCTCGATGGTGCCCGCTTTGCCAACTCCGTGGTCGCTATCGGGTCCAGCCCCGCCGAGATGATCCGAGACACCGGGGTCGACGTCATGACCTTCGGACTCACCAAGAACGGTGCCATGTATGGCGAAGCGGTCGTCTACCTCAAGCCCGAGCTCGCGCAACGAGCCAAGTTTGTTCGCAAGCAGGCGGGTCAGCTTCCGTCCAAGAGCAGGTTCGTCGCCGCACAGATTTCTGCGCTGTTGAAGGACGACCTCTGGCTCCGAAACGCTGGCCACGCCAACGCAATGGCCGCCCTCTTGGCCGAGCAAGTGTCGGCCATCCCCGGCGTGACTATCCCCGGGCCACCAACCGCCAACTCGATCTTTGCGCAGATTCCGGCCCACCACATTGTGGCGCTGCAGGACTGGTCGTTCTTCTGGGAATGGGACCTCAGTCAATCCCTAGTGCGCTGGATGACCAGCTATGCCACCACCCCAGAGGACATCCACCGCTTTTCCGCAGGTGTCCACGCAATGCTCAACGGCTAGCTCGCCGGCTAGCTACGGCAACGCCCACTCCGGCACCGTCGACGTGTCGGGGTCGAGATGGTCCAGCCAATGTTCGAGGCCAACCGGATCTGCCAGGTCCCGCGGATGGTGTCCCGGGAGGGCAGAAATGACCACGACCGGAACGGCGGAGAAGATGAAGGAGAGCGACCAACTCACCAGGCGAATGTGAGCGAACGGCGAGAAAATCCGTCGGTCGGCCAGCAGGATTGTCCAGGTCCCCACCAGTGCCGCGGTGGCCAGGATCACGCCGGCCACCGCTGTCGCCCAGGCGTAGCGAAGCCGGCCACCGCCGGAGGCTTCGTACACGTCGAAGGCCACCTCTTTGTGCTCCACCTCCTCGGCCAGATGCCAAAGAAAGAGGGTCGCCGCGGTCGGCTCCGCATCACGCAGGAGCGATTGATGCGAATCCACCCAACGGGCGGCTACAAACGCGATCGTCTCGAAACCGGCGGCGAAGGCCAGGCCAAATCGGGTGCTGCGTCGCTGAAGTCGCCCAAATGCCCATCGCAGACCTCGCTCCACCGGTCGCAGCCCCGGATATTCGGCCACCACCACGTCATTGAAACGTCGATGCTGGCCGTGGTGCTGCGCTTCCTGCCTGGCGTAGGACCGGGCCTCGGCCGCCAAATCGGGGTCGACGCGCTCAAGATCGTCGAGCGACGCCCGAACCGATGTCACCACGAAGGGCTCCGCAAAAGGCATCAGGAGGGACACGGCATTGGCGGCCGCAGCCAGCTCAGGGGTGTGCGGCGTCCAACGAGGATCGAAGTCGTCTGGCCACGCAAAGCGAACTCGACGGTTAGGCAAGCGCTCAGTCACGCTCCTCCTGTCGGCACCGCCAACTACATCAACAGGGCCAACGCCCAAACCAAGTAACGCCCTCCCGCTCCAAACCCCCGAAGTTGTCGTAGTTAGGGCGACAGGGAACGGCTAACTGCGACAACTTCGTCAAGGGCTAGCCGGTCAGTGGGGGGCGGCGTCGGCGGCGGCTTGCAGGAGTGCCGTTAGCCCTGCGGCCAGTTCGGCTGTTGTGGGCCAGCCGAAGCCGAGGCGGAAATAGCGGTCACTCAGCTCGAACCAGTGGCCGGGGCCGACGTAGGTGCCGTGGTCGGCCAGGAGCTTGTGGTGGAACGCTCGAGCGTCGACCTCCACCCCCTCGCGGAACCGCACGAGGCCGACGACCCCGCCACTGGGCCGGATCCATTCGAAGGTGTCCTGGCCGGCCATCCACGCGTCGACCAATTCCAGGCGTTCACGCACGTCGGCCATGATCGGCGGGAGGAGGCGCTTGCGGTCCTTCAGCACCCGGCCGGCGATGTGCTCGTCGATGGTGGACCCGCAGATCAGCACCTGCTCTTTGGCTGCCAGCAGGGTCTCGTGCATTTCGGGATCAGTGGTGATGGCCCAACCAATGCGAATGCCGGGCAGCCCGTAGGCCTTGCTCATCGAGCTGACGCTGACCACGTTGGGCGACAGGGTGGCGGCTAGCGGGATGCGCTCCCCGGTGTGGGTCAGGTCGCGGTAGGTCTCGTCGACCAGCAGGATTGCCTCGGCCCGTTCGGCCAGGCCCACCAACCGCTTGAGGGCATCGTTCGCGATCATGGTGCCCGTGGGGTTGTGGGGGCAGGTGACGCTGATCAGCCGGGTCGTGCCGGGGCGAATCTTGTCGGCCACCTCGTCCAGGTCGAGCTTCCAGCCATCGTCGTAGGCCAGGTCAACCACGTCGAGATCGGCGCCGATGGCGCGGGGCGTCTCCAGGTTGGTGGCGTAGTTGGTGCGAACCACGATGGCGTGGTCGCCGCGATCGAGCAGTGAGGTAGCGACGCAGAACAGCGCCGCCGCCGCTCCGGGCGTGACAATCACGTCGTCGGGTGAGAGCCCTGCGTGGCCACCGGCCACGGCTTGGCGAAGGGTCCGATCTCCGCGGTGATCGCCGTAGCAAAGCACCAGTTCGTCGAGATCGAGGTCGAGGCCCAGGTCGGACAACTTGCGGTCGGCCACCGAACTCTCGGACAGATTGTTAGTGATCGTGTCGTAGCCGAGTTCCTCAGGGGACTCGACCTCGATGGGCATCCGGCGGTAGCGCATGGTTCCGACCCTGCTTACCGATGGGTGATGGCGTCGGCCACGGCCAGGATGCGCCGGGCGTTGTCGACGTGAAGGTTCTCGATCATTCGACCGTTGTGGGTGACCACACCCTTGCCCTCCGTAATGGCTGACTCGAACGTCGCAATCAGGTTCCGTGCGTCCTCGATGGCTTCCGCGCTCGGGGCCCAGATGGCGTTGGCGGGGTCGATCTGGCTGGGGTGGATCAGGGTCTTGCCGTCGAAGCCCATCTGGCGCCCTTGCAGGCATTCCGCCTCGAACCCGCCGGCATCGTTGATGTCGTTGTACACGCCATCAAGGATGACCTTGCCCGTTGCTCGGGCCGCCAGCAGGCAGAGGCTGAGCCCGGTGAGCAGTGGCTGGCGGCCGGGCACATGCTCGGCGTGTAGCTCCTTGGCCAGGTCGTTGGTGCCCATGACCAGCACGGTGAGGCGGTCTGACGCCGCGGCGATGGCCTCGACATGAAGCATGGCAACCGGCGTTTCAACCATGGCCCAGATCTTGGTGTGGTCCGGCGCTCCGCCTGCCTCGAGCCCGCGCACGATGGCGTGGACATCCTCTACGGAATCCACCTTGGGGACCACGACGGCGGCGGGGCCGGCCTTGGCGGCGGCGGCGATGTCGTCTGCGTGCCACTGGGTACCAAGGCCGTTGACCCGGATGGCCACCTCTTTGGACCCGTATTCGCCGGACGAGGCGGCGGCGCAGACGCGCTCACGGGCCTCCGCTTTGGCATCGGGGGCGACGGCGTCTTCAAGGTCGAGGATGAGCGCGTCTGCAGCCAGGCCCTTGGCCTTCTCCAACGCCCGCTCATTGGCGCCGGGCATGTAGAGAACGGAGCGGCGGGGGAGGATGTGGTCGGTCATGTCGGTGCTCCCGAGGTGGTGAAGCCGTACAGGTCCCCGAGTTCGGGGTCACGGTCGGCGAGTTGGCGAGCCAGATCCACCATCACGTGACATTGCTTGACCGACGCATCGTCTTCCATTTTTCCGTCGATCATTACGGCGCCGGTGCCGTCGCCCATTTCCTCGATGACGTGCAGGGCGTGGGCTACATCGGCCGGATCAGGGGAGAAAACCCGCTTGGCGATATCGATTTGGATGGGGTGCAAACTCCACGCCCCAACGCACCCGAGCAGGAACGCATTGCGGAACTGATCTTCGCAGGCCACAACATCTTTGATGTCTCCGAAGGGCCCGTAGAACGGGAGGATTCCGTTCATGGCGCACGCATCGACCATGCGGGCAATGGTGTAGTGCCAAAGGTCTTGCTGGTAAGTGGTGCGGGGGTGAGATGCGCCCTCGATATCACCGTCGATCGGGTCCTGGCGGACCAGGTAACCGGGGTGCCCACCACCAACGCGCGTGGTCTTCATGCGGCGGTTAGCGGCGAGATCTGCGGGGCCCAGCGACAGGCCCTGCATGCGGGGACTGGCCGCACAGATCTCTTCGACATTGGCCACACCACGGGCCGTTTCGAGCAACGCGTGGACCAGGATCGGGCGCTGGATTCCGGCCCGTGCCTCGAGCTGCGCCAGGAGCCGGTCCACGTAATGGATGTCCTCCGGACCCTCCACCTTGGGGACCATGATCACATCCAACTTGTCGCCAATTTCGGTGACCAGGGTGGTGAGATCGTCCAGCACCCAGGGTGAATCCAGGCTGTTGACGCGGGTCCATAGCTGGGTATCGCCAAAGTCGGTTTCCTTGGCAATTTTCACGAGGCCGTGGCGGGCGGCCTCTTTGTTTTCCGCCTTGATGGCATCTTCCAGGTTGCCCAGAATGATGTCCACCTTGGCGGCAATGGCCGGCACTTTGGCGGCCATTTTTTCGTTGCTCGGGTCGAAGAAATGGATCATTCTCGATGGCCGAAATGGGATCTCCCGAACCGGCTCGGGCGCACCGGCGGCCAGGGGGCGGAAGAAGTCCTTCGGGTTGCGCATCGAGTCTCCAATGACGAGCGGCGTGATGTTGGCCCAACCCTACGAAACCGTGCCTTGCCACCCCCAATGGAGTGCCGCGCGGCCTCAGGGACTTGGAGAGGAGGCGCCCAGGTGATGACGATCGTCTGGTAGCGGGGACCGACGTCGAGCCGGAGTGTTGTGGCGAAGACGGCAAAAGTTGACCGAGCAGTCAAGTAGGTGAGTAGCGTCTTTTTTTCCGGTCGCCCAGGCAATGGTCGACCCATCCGGAGGTAGCCCAAATGTTCCAGTGGACCGACGAGCAGGAGATGGTGCGCGGCGCCGTCCGACAGTTCATCGACAAGGAGATCCGCCCCCGGATCGACGAATTCGAACACGGCGACACGCCGCCGTATGAAGTGTTGCGGAAGCTGTTCCGCGACTTCGGCATGGACGTCGCCGCACGCGACCGCTTCGCCAAGCAGATCGCCTTCGAGAGGGCGGTGGCTGCCGCCGTTGCCAAGGGCGAGGCCCCGCCCGAGAAACCCAAGCGTGACGGAGATGGAGGCGCCTCGTCGCTCACCCTCATTCCGATCATTGAGCTTTGCAAGGTCTGTCCCGGCATGGTCACCGCCATGGGCGTAAGCATGGGTCTCACCTCGGCCGCCATCAGCTCCAAGGGCACCATTGCTCAGAAGGAGCGTTGGGTCCCCGAGTTGCTCACCATGGAGAAGGTCGGTGCCTGGGCCATTACCGAGCCCAACTCGGGGTCGGACGCATTTGGTTCCATGAAGGCAACCGCCCGCCGAGATGGCGACGAATACGTCCTGAATGGCTCCAAGACGTTCATCACCAATGGGCCCTATGCGGACACGATTGTGTTCATCTGCAAGTTCGATGAAGGCAACGAGCCCAAGGATCGCAAGATCTTCTCGTTCGTGCTGGATAAGGGAACACCCGGTCTGGAGCAGAGCAAGCCGCTCCGCAAGATGGGCATGCACTCTTCGCCAACCGGTGAGCTCTTCCTCGATGACGTTCGGGTCGGCCGGGACCGTCTCATCGGCGAGACCGAGGAGGTGGCCAAAGGTGGTCGCGAGGGGGCCAAGGCCACGTTTATGCAGGAGCGTTCCGGCGTTGCCGCCATGGCGCTCGGCATTATCGAAGAGTGCCTTTCGATCTCGGTCGAGTACGCCAAGAATCGGGTGCAGTTCGGTTCACCCATCGGGGACTTCCAGCTCATCCAGGACAAGCTGGCCCGCATGGAAGTGGCCCGCCTCAACGTAGAAAACCTGGTCTTCCGCACCATTGAGATGTCTGCCGCTGGCCACTCGATGAGCCTGGCGGAAGCGTCGGCCATGAAGCTGTACTCGGCTCGGGCCGCAACGGAGGTTGCCCTTGAGGCCGTGCAGGTTTTGGGGGGCAACGGCTACATGAGCGAGTTCCGGGTCGAGCAATTGGCCCGTGACGCCAAGGTGCTTCAGATCTACGCCGGCACCGACGAGATCCAGATCACCCATATCGCCAAGGACCTCCTACGCCGTTGACCGGCGGGGTCAGACGCCCATTGACCGGCCGATGATTTCTTTCATGATCTCGGTGGTGCCGCCGTAGATGGTGGTGATGCGGGCATCGGTGTAGGCCCGGGCGATCGGGTACTCAAGCATGTAGCCGTAACCGCCGTGGAGTTGGACACACGTATCCACCACCCGCTTTTGGAGTTCGGTGCACCACCACTTGGCCTCGGCCGCTTCTTCCGCGGTGAGTTCGCCGACGTTCAACGCCTCTATGCAGCGGTCCACGAATACCTGGCCGAGGTCCAGCTCGGTACGCATCTCGGCCAGCTTGAACCGGCTGTTTTGGAACGCGCCCACGGGCTGACCGAAGGCGGTGCGGTCCTTGACGTATTCCAACGTCCAGCCCAGCGCGGCTTCCGCGGCGGCCACCGCGGCGGCGGCGATCGACAGCCGTTCTTGGGGCAGATTGCGCACGAGATGGACGAAGCCTTGGCCAACCTCGCCCAGCAGGTTCGCTACGGGCACCTGGATATCGGTGAAGAACAGTTCTGCGGTGTCTTGGCTGTGGAGCCCGACCTTTTCCAGGTTGCGGCCGCGTTCGAAGCCCTCCATGCCGCGTTCAAGAATCACCAGGCTCATGCCTTTGTGTCGGAGGCTGGGGTCGGTCTTGACGGCGGTGATCACGAGGTCCGCATTGATCCCATTGGTGATGAAGGTCTTGGAGCCATTGACCACGTAGTTCTCGCCATCGCGGATGGCGGTTGTGCCCATGGAGGCCAGGTCCGAGCCGATCCCAGGTTCGGTCATGGCGATGGCGGTGATCAGCTCGCCGGAGACAATGCCCGGCAGCCATCGTTGCTTCTGTTCGTCGGTGCCTAGCGACAGGAAATAGGGCAGGCAAATGTCGTTGTGAAGGGTGATGCCGAGACCGGCGCCGCCGGTGCCTGAGCGCTGAAGTTCCTCGCCGATGATCAGGTTGTAGGTGAAGTCCGCAGTGCCGCCGCCGCCGTAGATCTCGGGCACGTCGATACCCAGGAATCCCGATGCTCCCGCGGCCAGGAACAACTCCCGGGGCACGATCCCGTCGGCCTCCCATTGCAGATGGTGCGGCACGATCTCCCTATCCACGAACTGGCGGAAAGCAGACCGGAACATGTCGTGTTCTTCGGTGAAAATCGTGCGGCGCATGCCTGCATCTTGTCAGCGATTGGGCCGACCTCCGAAACGGGTGACCCGTAGGATCAGGTCATGCTCACGACAGTTGCCGCCCTACAGATGGCCATGACAAATTCCGTGGCGGAGAACGTAGCCACTGCCGAGCGGCTGGTCCGCCAGGCGGCCAAGGAGGGGGCGCACATCATTCTGATTCCGGAGCTCTTCGAGGGCCCGTACTTCTGTATTGACCAGCTCCCCGAGCACTTCGACCGAGCCCGCCCGCTGGCCGATCATCCCACGGTCGAGCACTTCCGAGCGGTGGCCGCTGAGCTGCGGGTGGTGTTGCCGTTGAGTGTCTACGAGCGGGCGGGCCAGGCCACGTTCAACACGGTGGTGATGGTGGATGCCGATGGGACGGTGCTCGGGTCCTACCGCAAGAGTCACATTCCCGATGGCCCTGGCTACACCGAGAAGTACTACTTCAACCCTGGTGATACCGGCTTCCGGGTGTGGCCCACTCGCCACGGGACCATCGGGGTCGGTATCTGCTGGGACCAATGGTTTCCCGAGTCAGCGCGCTGTATGGCGTTACTCGGCGCCGAGCTGCTGCTTTATCCCACCGCAATCGGGAGCGAGCCACCGGCGCCGGAGTGGGATTCCAGCGGGCATTGGCAGCGGGTGATGCAAGGCCACGCCGGCGCCAACCTCATGCCGTTGGTTGCGGCGAACCGAGTCGGCTGCGAGGTTGGCCTGGCGGCTGGCGTGGAGCTGGGGCAGCGAGCCATCACGTTCTACGGGTCGTCGTTCATCGCCGACAGCACGGGAGCCAAGGTGGCCGAGGCGGCGCGCCAGGGAGAAGCCGTCCTCACTGCGGCTTTTGATTTGGCCGAACTGCGAGCAACTCGCCAGTCTTGGGGCTTGTTCCGGGACCGTCGCCCCGATCTTTATGGGCCGATCCTCACGCTGGATGGTGTCATCCCGGCGCCCTGTAATGAGCGCTGACACGGCCGGTTTGCGACGGCGGATGCCAGGCGAGTTCGCCGACCATGAGCGCACCGTGATGGCGTGGCCGTGTCGAACCGAAATCTATGTCGGTGACCGCATGGTCGAAGCGCGCGCCGCCCATGCGGAGGTAGCCCGCACGATCGCGCGGTTCGAGTCGGTGACGATGATCGCCAACCCAGGGGCCGACGCGGATGCGGCGGCCGAGGCGTGTGGGGGAGCGGTGGACGTGGTCGCCCTGCCCCTAGACGATTCCTGGTTCCGTGACAGCGGACCGATCTACGTCTACGAGGGCCCACAGCGCGTGGCGCTGGACTGGGTCTTCAACGGATGGGGTAAGAAGTTCACACCGTTTGATCGGGACGCGGCGGTGGCTTCGGCGTGGGCGGCGGAGGCCGGCCACAAGGCCCGATCGGTGCCCCTGGTGTTCGAGGGCGGATCCATCACGGTGGACGGGGCGGGGACCGGGGTGACCACAACGCAGTGCCTCATGCACCCGAACCGCAACCCGCACCTCACCCAACGCGAAATCGGGGCGGAGGTTTGCGCCCAACTGGGGTTGCAGACCTTGCTGTGGCTGCCCTACGGGTTGGCGTTGGACGATGACACCGATGGTCACGCCGACAATGTGGCCGCCTTCGCCCGGCCGGGTCGTCTGGTCGTGCAGGGCTGCGAGGACCAGCGTGAAGCGGACTGGGTCCGGATGGACGTGAACCGACGGGTGGCCGCGGGGGCGCTCGACGCACGCGGTGTGCCGCTCGAGGTGGTGTCGATCCCGGTGCTCCCGTTCACGGAAGTCGACGGGACCCGGGTTGCGGTGCCCTACGTGAATTACTACGTGGGCAATGGGTTTGTTGTTGTGCCCACCTGTGGCCACCCAGCCGACGGCGACATGGTGGCGATCATCGCCGAGCAGTACCCCAGGCGAGAGGTTCTGGCCATAGACGTCGGCGCCATCCTCGCCCTAGGCGGTGGGGGGATTCACTGCATCACCCAGCAGGTGCCGCGCTAGCGGGTACCCCACGAGTACGTCTGCTTCACGAGGTCCAGGTAGGTGAAGACCTCTGCGCTGCGGACGCCAGGGGTGGCCCGGATCACGTCGTTGGTGAGGACCATGAGCTGGTCGGCGTCCTCGCAGATGACTTCGACGAGCAGGTCGAACCCGCCCGACGCAATGATCACGTAGTCGATCTCGGGCAGATCTCCGAGGCTGGACGCGAGCGCCCGTAGGTCTCCGTCGGCCCGGATGCCGATCATCGCTTGAACGGTGAACCCGACGGAGAGCGGGTCGGTGACGGCCACCACCTGCATGATGCCTGAATCAATCAGGCGCTGGACTCGTTGACGGACGGCGGCCTGCGACAGGCCAACCTTCGGGCCGAGCTTGGCGTAGGACATGCGGCCATCGACCTGCAGTGCCCGCACGACGGCCTTGTCGATCTCGTCCAGGGCCGGCGGCGCGGGCCGAGGCATAGCGCGACCGTTGCGTTCGCCTCGCCCACGGGGTGCTGTGGATCGGGTCCCGCCGCTCATCTCAGCTGACCTCGGACGCATCTAGTGGGTTGGCCAGCGCGTGGTGCGGGCGCCCGAGTGCTTCCGCCACAATGGCGTTGACGACCTGGCCGCCGCGGGTGTTGACCCCCATGGCCAACGCTGCGTCCCGGGCGACGGCGGCGGTCACGCCCCGGCTGGCGAGTTCGGCCAGGTAGGGGAGCGTCACGTTGGTGAGCGCGTAGGTGGAGGTGTGGGGGACGGCGCCGGGCATGTTCCCCACGGCGTAGTGGATCACCCCGTGCTTTTCGAACACGGGGTCGTGGTGGCTGGTCTCGTGGGAGGTGGCAATGCACCCGCCTTGGTCGATGGCAATGTCCACCACGACGGCGCCGGGCTTCATGGCTCGCACCAGGTCTTCGTCGACCACGATCGGGGCCTTGCCGCCGGCCACCAGGACGGCGCCGATCACGAGGTCGGCTTCCATGACCACTCGCTCGACTTGGCCCCGGTTGGACGCCAGCGTGGTGACTCGACCCATCTGAATCTGGTCCACGTAGCGAAGCCGGTCGATGCTGCGGTCGAGGAGGTCTACTTCCGCCTCCATCCCTGCGGCCATCCATGCCGCGTTCCAGCCCACGTTGCCCGCACCGAGCACCACGACGCTGGCGGGACGCACCCCAGGGGCACCACCGAGTAGCACGCCTCGGCCACCGTTGTGGCGTTCCAGGAAGTGGGCCCCGACCTGGACAGACATGCGCCCGGCCACTTCGCTCATGGGGGCCAGGAGCGGCAGGGCACCGTCGGGCGTCTGTACCGTTTCGTAGGCTATGGCGGTGGTGCCGGCGGCGAGCAGCGCGTCGGCCACGCTGGGGTAGGCGGCAAGGTGAAGGTAGGTGAAGAGGACGAGGTTTTCTCGGAGGTAGACGAACTCGGATTCCTGCGGTTCCTTGACCTTGCAGATCAGCCCGGCCCGTTGCCAGACCTCGGCCGCGGTGGCCACAATTTCTGCGCCCGCCGCCGCGAACACATCGTCAGGGATGCTGGCGCCCGAACCGGCACCGGCCTGGACGAGCACGGATACACCGTGGCCATGCAGTTCTCGGACGCCATCGGGGGTGATGGCCACCCGGCCTTCGTCCGGCTTGATCTCTGTCGGCACGCCGACCAGAAGGTTGGCTGGAATGGGAGGGGAGCTCATGGTTGGCGTCCTAACGCTGGGAGTGGGAGGTTTGGTCCATGGCGTCCATGGCCTCGAGCAACGCAATCCGGATGATGCGAGCGATTTCCTCGAACTCGTCCGGCCCGGCGATGAGCGGGGGCGACAGTTGGATGACGGGCTCGCCGCGGTCGTCGGCCCGGCAGAGCAGCCCTTCGCTGATGAGTCGCGGGGTGAGAATGCCGCGCAGGAGGTGGTCCGACTCCGCCTCGGTGAATGTTTCCTTGGTGCTGGTGTCCTTCACCAATTCGATGCCGTAGAAGTAGCCCATCCCGCGGACATCTCCCACGATTGGGAGATCCATCAGCTGTTCGAGAGTCTGGCGGAACTGCGCCTCATTGGCGAGGACGTGGCTGTTGAGGCCCTCGCGCTCGATGATGTCGAGGTTGGCCAGGGCCACCGCGCAACTCACCGGGTGGCCACCGAAGGTGATGCCGTGCAGGAAGGCTTCGTCCGCCTCTAAGAAGGCTTCAGCGATGCGATCGGAGACCATGACGCCGCCGAGAGGGGAGTAGCCCGAGGTGAGGCCTTTGGCCATGGTGATCATGTCGGGCTGGTAGCCCAACCGTTCGGCGCCGAACCAGGAACCGAGGCGGCCGAATGCACAGATCACCTCGTCGCTCACGAGCAGGACGCCGTGGCGATCGCAAATTTCGCGGACCCGAGCGAAGTAGCCCGCTGGCGGGGTGAAGCAGCCGCCCGAGTTCTGCACCGGCTCCAGGAATACCGCGGCGACGGTCTCCGGACCGGCGGCGATGATGGCGGCCTCAATGGCATCGGCCGGGAGCAGCAATGCCTCCGGGCTGGTGTCTTCTTCTCGATACGAGTTGGTGTTGGGAACCTTGATGCCGGCGTCGCTCAGCATCGGGGCAAACATTTCCTTGATGCCATCTAGCCCGGTGATGGTGAGGGCGCCCAGGGTGGTGCCGTGGTAGGCGAGGTCTCGAGAGATCACCTTGTAGCGGCCGGTGTCTCCCCGCATGACGTGGTATTGCCGGGCCAGCTTCCAGGCGGTTTCCACTGCTTCGCCACCGCCGGTGGTGAAGAACACGCGGTTCAAATCTCCGGGGGCCAGGTCCGCCAGGCGGGTGGCGAGCTCGACGGCGGTGGGGTGGGCGTAGGTCCACACGGGGAAATAGGCGAGCTTCTCGGCCTGGGTCGCCGCCGCCTGGGCGAGTTCAGGGCGTCCATGGCCCACCTGCACGGTGAACAGGCCCGCCAGCCCATCCAGGTAGCGCTTGCCGGTGTGGTCCCAGAGCGTGCAGCCGTCTCCCCGCTCGATGATCACCGTGCCGCCCGCATCTTCCGGAGTGAGCTTGGAGAAGTGGCCCCATACGTGGGCGCTGGCCAGGGCCTGCAACTCTGCGGTAGTGGGGTTAGCGGGGAACGAGGTAGTGCTCACGGGTTTGGCTCCGAACGAATGGGTGGCCCTGTGGCCGCCACAAGTATCGCTCGTCTGATACCAGCCTGCCAAGCAAATCTTGTGAATTGGGTTCCTATGACAAGTGAATTCGTGGTGTTCCTAGGCAGTCACGTCGTCGCTGTCCGGCGGATCGTGCGCCACGCGCCAATGGCCATGAGGCCGAGGGTGAACATCAAGATCATCGTGGCCAGCACCTGGACTTGCGGGGGGATCTCCACCTTGTTGGCGTTGAAGATCTGCATGGGGAACGTCTTGGTTCGGTCGCCGGCCACGAAGCTAGTGATGATGTAGTCGTCGATCGACAAGGCAAACGACAACAGGGCGGCGGCAGCGATGCCCGGGAGGATCAGGGGGAACGTGACCGTTCGGAAGGTTCGCCAGGGCGACGAGCCAAGGTCCAACGCAGCGTCCTCCAATGCCCAGTCAAAGCCGCGCATCCGGGCCTGAACGGTCATGGCTACAAAGCTGATGCAGAACAACACGTGGGCGATCACGATCGTGGTGAAGCCAAAGCCGATGTTGCGGGCAAAGAAGAGCGTGAAAAGCGATGAGCCCATCACGATCTCTGGGGTGGTGAGCGGAAGCACCACCACAATGTTCACGAGGCCCTTGCCCTTGAAGTCGTATTTGGACAGGGCCAGGGCCATGAGCCCGCCAATGATGGTGGCGATCACCACCGCTACCGCGGCCACCTGAAGGCTGGTCACCAGAGCATCGCGGTATTCGGGCTTGTTGAAGGGGTGAAGCCAGTTGTCAAACGTGAACTGCTTCCAAGCGGTGTTGAACTTGCCCACCGGCTTGTTGAAGGAAAAGGCGATGATGACGATGATCGGGGCGAAAAGCCAGAGGTAGACCAACCAGGCCCACAGGCCAAGGATGCGGCTGGTAAGTGGTCGGCGCTCGGGCCGGGGTGAGGCCGTTGGCGAGGGGGTCGTGGTTGCGGTCAAGCGGACAGCTCCTCGGTGCCGAGTACCCGGGCATAGACCAAGACGCCGGCGGTAATGATCGCCATGAAGATGAATGAGAGGGCGGCGGCGGCCGGGTAGTTGCTCTCGGACAGAAAGAGGTTCTCGATCTGCGACCCGATCATGGTGGTGTTGGCATTACCCAGCAGGTTGGCGTTGATGTAGTCGCCGGCAGCGGGGATGAAGGTGAGCAAGGTGCCGGCGAAGACGCCCGGAAGTGACAGCGGGAGGATGATCTTTCGGAAGGCTTTGGCAGGAACGTCGTAGAGGTCGCGGGCGGCGTCGAGCAGGTTGATGTCGATCTTCTCGAGGCTCACGTAGATCGGCAGGATCATGAAGGCCACAAAGTTGTAGGTGAGTCCGCCGATCACCGCTTGCGGGGTCCCCAGGAAGCTGCCGTTTGAGGTGAGGCGAAGGAAATCCGTCACCCCGGTGAGGTGGGCGTGTTCGAGAAACCAGATGGTTGGGCCATTCCGCCCGAGGATTGTCTTCCATGCGATGGTCCGGATCAGGAACGAGGTGAAGAATGGAACCATCACCAAGCCCAACAGCAGGCTGCGCCACTTTCCGGCCCGAAAGGCCAGAAAATAAGCCAGCGGGTACCCGATCAGAATGCAGAGCACCGTGGCCACCGCCGCGTAGCCGAAGGAGCGATAGAGCTCGGAACTGAACCGGGACACAGCATCGGAGAAGTTCCCCCATTCCCAGGCGAACGTGTAGTTCGGCAGCCACGGGTCTGGTTTGGTGGAAAGAGCAATCTTCAACAGCGTGGCCATGGGCACAACGAAGAAGAGGATGAGCCACAAGATGGCCGGGCTGAGGAGCCCATAGGTGCTTTTGCGACCCTTGCGGAGCGAGGTGTTGGTGGTACCAGCCATTTCGGTGTTGCCCTTCAGCCGGTGATGTCGTTGAAGCGGGTCTGGATGTCGATCTCGTCTTTTTGGGTGAGCTCTCCGAACACCCGGAGGCGCTTCTTGGTCTCATCGTCGATAAAGACGAGTGGGTTGTTGGCCAACTTGGCGCTATCGCCGCCCGCCTTCTCCAGCGCTTCTCGCACGCCCTTCACCGGGGGGATGTACCCCACCCATTCCGTGATTCGGGTGGCATGGTCCGGGTTGTAGACGTAGTTCATCCAGGCCTCGGCGTCGGCCTTGCGGCGGGCGCCCTTGGGGATGACCATGGTGTCGAACCATTGGGTACCGCCCTCCTCGGGCACGACGAACTTGATGCCCAGGGATGGATCCAGCGAGTACACGTCGCCGGACCACGCCACGCACACCGCAAATTCCTGACTCTCGAGGCCCTGGAGATATTCGTTGCCGGTGAAGTGGACGATTTGGTTGTCGCGTTTGGCCTTGTCGATTTTGTCGAGCGCGTTGTGGATGTCGTCGGGTTTGGCCTTGTTGGGATCGTGTCCCTCACCGAGCATCGTGAGCCCAACGGTGTCGCGCATTTCGGTGAGCATGGAGACCTTGCCCTTGAACTTGGGGTCGAACAGGTCGTTGGCGCTGGTGAGCTGCCGGCCGGTCAACTTGGGGTTGTAGGCGAGGCCGGCAATGCCCGCCTGCCACGGCATGGAGTAGTGCGCCCCGGGATCCCATGTGAGGTCCAGATAGATGTCTTCAAGGTTTTTATGGTTGGGTACGTTGGACAGGTCGATTTTGTCGAGCCAGCCCAGGCCCCGGAGGCGGGCGGCCATCCAGTACGTCGGTGCGACCACGTCGGCCGCAATAGTTTTCCCGCGGCCCAGTAGGGGCGAGAACGACTTGTTGAAGTAGGCGTCGTTGTCGTTGAAGTCGGTGAGATAGTTGATCTTGATGCCGGTGCTTTTCTCGAACTCGTACAGCGTTGTGCCCTTGCCGCGCGGGTTGCCTGAGTCATCTTCATCGATGTAGGAAACCCAGTTGCTGAAGGTGAAGTCTCCCGAGCCGGGAGTGGAGCAGGCAGTGAGCAGGTTGGGGGCCAGAAGTGCGGCGCCAAGGCCAATGCCCCCTCGCTGGAGAAAGCGACGCCGGCTGAGGTCTCGGGCCATGCCAACAGCGGCGGCCAACTCTGGGTCTCGGGGGAGACCGGTACGGGGGTGAGGGTGGCGGTTCAGGCTCATCGCGGCCTAAGCCTCGTCGGCCGCAGTATCGGATTTTGTTGGGGCGGGGACGCCCGGCAGCAGAACGCACGCATCGTCGGACCAACTGGCTTTGACGACATCACCGGGAATGGGCAGGCCGTCGCGGCGGGCGGGGACGTGGGCCACCACGGTCGACCCATCGGCGAGACGGGCTTCGTAGCGAACGACCGGGCCTTGGAAGACCAGTTCGGTGATGGTGGCGGCCACGGTCCAACGCTCGGGGTGGGCGGCGTCGGCATCGATGTGGACCCGTTCGGGGCGGACCATGAAAGTGCCGGTCTCGCCCACTTGGAGGCCGGAGCGATCGTTTTCGACGTCCAGACGGCGCCCGGCCACCTCGACCGTCGTGGTGCTGCCGGTGCGCTCGACCACCTTGGCGACCCACAGGTTGGCCTGCCCAATGAAGCCGGCCACGAATACCGAGGCGGGGTGGTCGTAGATCTCTCGGGGCGAACCAATTTGCTCGACGTTGCCCACGTTCATGACGGCGATGCGGTCGCTCATCGTGAGCGCTTCTTCTTGGTCGTGGGTGACAAAGACGAAGGTGATGCCGACTTCGCGTTGGATGCGCTTGAGTTCGAGCTGCATCCCTTGGCGGAGCTTGAGGTCTAGCGCCCCCAGCGGTTCATCGAGCAGGAGCGCCTTGGGGTAGTTGACGAGGGCCCGGGCCAGGGCAACCCGCTGTTGTTGACCACCGGAGAGTTGTCCCGGCCGACGGGTGGCAAAGTCGCTCAGGCGCACGACGCCGAGGAGCTCTTCAACTCGCTTGGCGACTTCCTCCTTGGGGAGCTTCTTGGCTCGAGGTCCGTAGGCCACGTTGTCCCACACGTTCATGTGCGGGAACAGCGCATATTGCTGAAAGACCGTGTTCACGTCACGCTTGTTCGGGGGGACCCGGGAGACGTCCTCGCCTTGTAACCGAATGGCCCCTGAGGTCGGTGTCTCGAACCCGGCGATCATGCGGAGCGTGGTGGTTTTGCCGCAGCCGGATGGGCCGAGCATGGAGAAGAACTCTCCCTCCACAATGGAGAAGTTGGCGTCTTTCACGGCCGTGAAGTCGGCGAACTCTTTGGAGACGTGGTCGATCTCGATCACGGGTTTGGTACCGGGCCCGGTGATGGGGCTGGTCTGGACGGCTTGTGGGGTCGACATCGGCGTCCTTGGGGTGGCGTTCGGTGCGAGGCTGTGACCTTGGGCACGCCAATTGTTGCTGGCGCAACCTTGACACGAACAGGTCGGTCTGACAAGAGAATCCATCGTTTCCATTGTGTTCCGAGACGGAATCCCTTGCCCTGCGTCAGATCTGCGCCCATGATCGGCCCGACAGTGTGAACCAAGGGAGAAGACCATGGCTGAAGGTCAGCAATTCATCGGTGGGGCGTGGGTCGACGCGGCCGACGGCGCCCGTGACGACGTGGTTGATCCGGCCACCGGTCAGGTCATAGCGCAGGTCGCCTCCGGCAGCGCGGCGGACGTGGACGCGGCCGTTGCTGCCGCTAGCGAAGCCTTCAAAACCTGGGGCCGCACTACCCCACGCGAGCGCAGCGAAAAGCTCCACGCGCTGGCCGACGCCATCGAAGCTGACCTCCCCGAGCTCAAGCGCCTGGAGATGACCAACGTGGGCAAGCCCGCGTCGATTGTGGACTTCGAGTTCGACCTGACGGTCGACAACCTCCGGTTCTTCGGCGGTGCCGCCCGCTGTATGGATGGCGCCGCCGCTGGTGAATACCTCCCCGGCCACACGTCGATGCTGCGCCGAGAGCCGCTGGGGGTGTGCGCCGGGATTGCGCCATGGAACTACCCGCTCAACATGGCCACGTGGAAGTTCGGCCCGGCCCTGGCTGCAGGCAACACGTTTGTGTTGAAGCCATCTGAACTCACCCCGCTCACCGCCATACGCTTGGCCGAACTGGCGGCGGACATCTTCCCGCCGGGCGTGTTCAACGTGGTGTTGGGCCACGGCCAAACCGTGGGCGACGCCATCGTGCGCCACCCCGGCATTGCCATGGTCTCGCTCACCGGGGATGTGGGGACCGGCAAGCTCATTGCCCGCAACGCAGCGGACACGCTGAAGCGCGTGCACCTGGAACTGGGCGGCAAGGCACCGGTTGTGGTGTTCGACGACGCCGATATAGACGCGGTGGTGTCGACCCTGGCCGAGGCCGGTTACTACAACTCTGGCCAGGACTGCACCGCGCCGTGCCGGGTGATCGTGGGCCCGAAGCGCTACGACGACGTGGTCAACGCGCTGGCTAGCGCCGTCTCGGCGTTGCCCTCGGGGGACCCGTTCGATCCCGACACGGCGGTGGGGCCGGTGATCTCGGCGCGCCAACGTGACCGGGTTTCGTCGATGGTGGAACGGGCGGTGACCGATGGGGCAGATGTAGTTGCCGGCGGCTCCGCGTTGGACCGCGACGGGTTCTTCTATGCGCCGACGGTGGTAGCGGGGGCGGACCAGCGCAGCGAGATCGTGCAGCGTGAGGTGTTCGGCCCGGTGATCTCGGTGCAGCGCTTTGCGGACGAGGCGCAGGCGGTGGCGTGGGCCAACGACGTTGACTACGGCCTGGCCTCTTCTGTGTGGACCAGTGATGTGGGCCGGGGGGGGGGCCGGG
>JANXNS010000229.1 GCA_025353965.1 Aquihabitans sp. | reverse complement strand
GTCCAGCCCCGCAGCCCGGTCGACAGATCAGTGCGAAGGCACCCGAAGGGCCCAGTTGCATTGCGGGTCAGACCGAGACGACGCTGGACTCAACCAGCATGACCAACGGGGCTGGACACGCCCACCATGACCTAACTGTTGTATTGGACCCCACGCCATTCTCCCGAGGGGGTTCCCTCGGTGCCGTGGCCCCGAATGTCGAACACCATGAACCCGGCGAACCCGGCCAGGCTCAGCGCCTGCTGAATATCGTCGAGCCGCTCGGGCCGGATGACTGCTTGGACCCGCTTCACTGGCCCATCTCCGCTCGCAGCGAGGCTGCGCCGCTACCGACACCGGCCGGAACCGGTGCCGAATGATCAACATGGTCTTCGGTCTGGAAGACCGAGCCTTGGGCTTCTAGGAAATCGGGGTAGGCCTGGGCGCCCACTTCGCCCAAGTCAAGCCCATTGATTTCGTCTTCCTCCGTGCTCCGAAGGCCAACGGTCTTCTTCAGGATCCTGAAGAAGGCGATCGACATGAGGCTGCAGAACACCACCAGGACGAGGGCATTGGTGATTTGGACCAGGAACTGGCCGGTGTCGCCATAGAGCAACCCCTTCACTCCGCCAGACACACCATTGAGGCCATCGCCGTAGGTTCCGTCGGCGAAGATCCCGACCGCAATCACCCCCCAGAGGCCGTTGGCCCCGTGGACGGCCACGGCCCCGACCGGATCGTCGACCTTGGCTTTCTGGTCCATCCAGATGACCACGTAGACGACGATCACGCCGGAAATCGTGCCGATCACCGCGGCGGCCCAAGGCGACACGAACGCACACGGTGCGGTGATCGAAACGAGTCCCGCGAGCAGTCCGTTGCACGTCATGGACGGGTCGGGTTTGCCGAACTTCTTCCACATCACGAACATCGCAGACAGGCAGCCAAAGGCCGACGACAACACGGTATTCACGATCACAACGGTCAGGCGTAGGTCTGTCCCGGCAAAGGTCGAGGCGCCGTTGAAGCCCATCCAACCCACGAGCAGAATGAACGTGCCCAGGAAGGCCATGGGGAGGTGATGGCCGGGGATGGCCCGAGCCGTTCCGTCCTTGGCGAACTTCCCGATGCGAGGCCCAATGGTCTTGGCTCCCCAGAAGGCGGCCACACCACCCATGGCATGGACGACGCCGCTCCCGGCGAAGTCCACTGCGCCGTGGCCCCACTTCGGGCCCTGTGCGCCGAGCTGAGACAGCCAACCGCCGCCCCAGACCCAGTTGCCGTAAATCGGGTAGAGCAGCGCGGAGGCAAAGAGGCCCCAGTAGACGAATGACTTGAACTTCCACCGCTCGGCCATGGCCCCGGTGGGGATGGTTGCGGTTGCATCCATGAACACCAGTTGGAAGAAGAAGAACCCAAGTACCGAGGTGTCGTAGGCCTTGCCGGCCAAGAAGAAACCAGACGTCCCCAGGAGATTCCAGGATCCGATGTGGAGCGCAGACCCAAGTGGTGTCAACCCCAGTAAGGCCGACTGATCGGTGGCGCCGAACATGAGCGCATAACCACACGCGAACCAACCCACCACCCCGAGGGCGAAGATGACGAGGTTCATCATCATCGTGTGAGACGCGTTCTTGGCCCGGGTGAAACCCGTTTCCAACAGCGCGAAACCGGCCTGCATGAACAGCACCAAAATGCCGCCCACCACGAGCCAGACCGTGTTGATGGCCGTCCGGTTCTTGGCTACGGCCTCGGTTAGCACGGGCACGACCTTGTCGGGCGGCGTGTCCGCGGGGACGATCTGTTCCACGCCAATGCTGGTCTTGGATCCGTTGGGGTCCCCATTGGTGGCGTAGGCGCCAGCGGTTAGGCCGGTGACCAGCAAAATCGATGACAGGCCAACGACGGCGAGCACCTTGCGGGTGTTCGGCGCGGTGTTCGGAATCCCGCTCAGGCGCTGAGCCCGCCGCTCATGCCTTCGGTAGAGCGCTGGTAGAAGCAGCGCGGTGGTCACCAACCACATAATGAGAGCTGACACGAAAACGGCCTCCTGAGCTATGTGAACAGAAAGACCGTAAGAACTGTTCGTTCCACGTTCAGGTCCGCATCATGAACCGTTCGAACCGCGCTGCTTCTCGGCCAGGACAGACTCACGAGCCACACCTGTTAGAAACCTGTGCACTTTGCTCGCTCTGCTTTGGGGGAATCGTGGGCCCAGTGATGGTGCTGCGCTGGCCGGGCCAGGAGGAGATTCGCCGATCGCTGGCCGAGGCGGGGGTTCCGCGGCTGCTGGTTGTCGCACCCGGTTGCCAGCCGCCGCTTTGTCCCGATCCGTTGGAGGATTGGGTCGCAAGCCCGGGGGACCCTGCAGAAATGGAACACCGCCGGGCCACGTTGGCGGCTCGGGCTGCTTCGTCACTGGCCGAGCTGCCCGTCCTGGAGGAAGGGAACATCTTGTGGTTTCGCGATCGATGGGTGGCGCTTTCTCCCGCCGAGGCGACCCTCGTGCGCACGCTCGTCGGCCATTACCAGCAGTGTGCGCCGCGGCGCGCACTGGGCCTTGACGGCGCCGATAAGGCGGCCACCTCGGCGCTCTACACCCAGATCAGCCGCGTCCGTCGGCGCATTGAGCCGCTCGGTCTTGTGGTGCGGTCCGTCCGTAGCCGCGGCTTCGTGCTCTCGCCAGTTAGCTGAGGCGAGTCCCGCTGAGTGACTCCACCAGGCCGTCGGCTGCTTGGCCGCCGATCCGATTGAAGGCCATCTTCAAGATCGG
This sequence comes from Aquihabitans sp., assembly GCA_025353965.1. GTDB lineage: Bacteria > Actinomycetota > Acidimicrobiia > Acidimicrobiales > Iamiaceae > Aquihabitans. The sequence continues at coordinate 11,565 of JANXNS010000229.1, read as the reverse complement.
GTCACCGAACCTCAGGAGCCCGTTCAAAACCAAATCAGCGTCGTAGGCCACGATGCAGCCGGTCCCGTCGGCGGTGACGGTGATGGTGTCGACCGAGGTGATCCAACGGTTCTGCGCCTTGGCCACTACCCGACTTGGCCGGTCATAGGTCTGGACCACGTAACGCAGCGTCGCTCCGCTGGCCTGCAGGTCGTACGCCGCGCCGTTGCCGGGGCCATCGCCTTTGACCTGGACCGCGCTCTTGGTACCGGGATCCCACTGGGGGAAGTTCCGGAGGTCGGCCATGAAGTCGAAGGCTTCGTCGGCGGACTTCTCGGTTCGGACACGCATCACATAGCGAGCCATGACGTCCTCAGATCTCGATCACGGTGCGTACACCGGTGGCTGTGCGCAGGTCTTCGAAGGCCAGGTTGATGTCGGCCAAGGGACGGCGGGCGGTGATAAGGGCCTCGAGATTGAGCTGACCGGTTTGGGCCAGGCCGATCATGCGAGGGATGTCCCGCAGGGAATTGCAACTGCCAAGGATACACCCGAGAAGCGACTTGCCGGCGACCGCCAAAATGGCCGGCAGCGGATACACGAGGGGGTCGTCCAGCGGCGGGACGCCCACCATCACGGTGGTACCGCCCTTGCGGGTTGCATCCAGGCCGGTGCAGATCAGCGAACTTCGACCGGCGGCATCGAACGCCCAGTCGACGCCGATGCCACCGTCGGTGAGATCTCGGGCTGCGGTCAAGAGGTCCTCCGTCGTCGGGTCCACCGCGTCGGTGGCTCCAAGGGCGAGCGCCCGTTGGCGCCGGTCGGCCACGGGGTCGCTCACGATGATCCGACTGGCCCCGGCCAGGCGGGCGCCCTGTACGACCGACAGGCCAACGCCGCCCAGACCCATCACCAGGACGGTGTCACCTTCGGCCACACCGGCGGTGTTCAAGACGGCGCCGACGCCGGTCTGTACCGCGCAACCGACCACACAGGCCACGTCGAGGGGGACGTCCTTCGGGATCTTCACCGCACCGGTTTGCTGAATGATCACGGTCTCGGCGAAGGCGGCGACCGCCAAGCCGCGGTAGACGGTTTCTCCCCGGCGCGACAGGCGGGTGCCGCCATCAGGGTGAGTCGACGTCATGAGCGCGTCGGCATTTACGCACAGGCTCCACTGGCCCCGGATGCACCAGGGGCAGGCACCACAAGGTGGGCACGGGGTGAGCACCACATGGTCACCGACCTCGAGCAGGGTGACCCCCGGGCCCACCGCCTCGACCACGCCGGCGGCCTCGTGGCCCAACACGATCGGCAGCAAACTCGGCATCACACCGTCAACCAAGCTGAGGTCGCTGTGGCACACCCCGCAATGGCTGACCCGCACGGCCACCTCGCCGAGTCGGGGTTCGTCGGCCTCCACATCGTCGTGAACAACCAGAGGCTGACCGGCCTCTTCCAACACCGCTGCGCGCATTTCTTGTCCCCGTTCTCGGACCGGGCTTGTCCCGGAATCTGCCCACCCTGCCAGATCAGGCCGCGGCGCGGCCCACAACCCAGGCGCCCAGCGGCGCCCAGGGGAACCAGTCCGATACGGCTTCGCCTCCTTCGAGCCGGTCGGCTCCGGCGGACCAACTGGCCACGTCGAGGGTGACCACCGTTCCGTCTTCTCCGCATAAACGCGTTGGGGTCATCGGCCTACGTCACCGAGCGAACAGGCAGCCACCGCGGCGGCGAATCGTGAATGTGGCGCCAAGGCAGCAACGGCGTGCGCATCCTCCGGCAGGTCGACATCTCGCTTGGTTGGCAGCAGGTTGGTGGCCAAGCCCAGTTCTCGTAAGCGGTCCAGTTGACGCTCGCCGGTATCGGCCTGGCTGGTGGCGATCCCAGCGAAGACATCCATGGGGTGGTGCAGGCCGATGGCCCACCAGCCGCCGTCTTCGGCCAGGCCCAAGACCGCGTCGGTCCCACGGGTGTTGAGCGATGCAAAGGCCGCATCGAGGTCTTCGCCAGTGACCTGAGGTGTGTCCATGCCGATCTGCAGGCCCGGACCGTCATTGGTGATCGGCCAGGCATCCGACCACGCACCAGCCAATCGCTGGGCCAAGGTGCCAGGGTGCTGAGGCACCACCTGGAAGTCCGCAGGGACGATGCCGGTCGGGTCGCCATCGAAGGAAACCACCACCCGGTCGGCACCGCAGGCCCGGGCCGCCTCGAAGGTGTCGGCCAACGCTGCTGCAGCTAGCGCAGCAGCGCCGCCTGGACCAAAGCCGGGGATCAGTCGGGTCTTGGCTTGTCCGGCGACGGGACGTTTCGCCACGATGAGGAGATGCACAGGTGCACTGTGACGCGTCAGGCCTGGTGTACCGCGAACAAGACCCTTACGAAGTTGAGAACTGGCTCGCCACGTCGCAGACAGGGGCCAGGCTCGCCCGTAGGCTGGCGCTCGTGACCTTCCTGCCGCGCCAGAGCGTCCTGGTGCGTCACCCGCGTCGGGCCTTTCGCCGGGAGGAACTGCTGGAGCGAGTGTGGGGGAGCCGCTACGGGGATACCTCCACGGTGACCGTTCTCGTTCGTCGGCTGAGGGAAAAGGTGGAGGACACACCGTCGGGGCCGGTGCATCTGGTGACCGTGTGGGGCATCGGCTACCGGTGGGAACCGTGAAGCGGCTCGGTGCCCCCTGGGCGGCCCTAGCCATCGGGATGGTTGTCACCCTGGCCGCTGGGCTCTTCCTCGACGTGGCGATGCACGACGCACTTGTACTCACGGGACTGGCCGTTGCCGGCGCGGCCGCGATCGCCATGCTGGGCTACGCGGTGGGTGCGGCAGTCCGCGCCCAGCCGCTCGCCATCCAGGTATCGGTGGTGGCTGCTACTGCCATTGCCGCCACGTTGGCTGGTGCACTCTTGGCCGCCGACGCCATGTTTGTTTCCACCCACGATCTTCGGGCCCTGCTGGTGGTCCTAGCCGCGGGCCAGGAACCACCCCGCCGTGAATTGGTGGCCTGGGTATCGCACGATCTCCGCACGCCCATCTCCGGAATCAGGGCCATGAGCGAGGCGCTGGAGGATGGTGTGGTCACCGAACCGGCCACCGTCGACCGCTACCACGCAACGATCAGGCAGGAAGCGGAGCGGTTGACGCAACTGGTGGACGACCTCTTTGAACTCAGCCGAATCCAAGCCGGTGCGTTGGATCTTGTCCTCCAACCAGTGGGCTTGGCCGACCTGGTGTCCGACGCCATCGCCGCGACGGGGGTGGCCGCCGATGCCCGTGGGGTGGTCCTGGAAGGGGCACTACACGAGCCCGCGCCTGAGGTGGCGGCCTCGGTGCCAGACCTGGCCCGCGTGATCCGCATTCACCGTCCGCCTCCCCCTTGGCACCTGACGATGGAGGCTGAGAGTGGGAGTCGCCGCTCAAACGGTGCGGAGTATTCGACCCATATCGCGCACCGCTCGAACGGTGCCCTTCACGGTGCCGGTCACCTTCGAGCGGCCCTGGCGCGGCCGGTAGGGCACGTCCACCTCGGCCACCCGCCACCCCGCTCGTTCGGCGCGGAGCACCATTTCCAGCGGCCACCCAAAGCGGCGGTCAGCCATACCGAGTTCCAGCAGCGCTTCTCGCCGCAGGGCGCGCATGGGCCCGATGTCTCGCAGGGTGAGTCCCGTTCGACGGCGGATCTCCGCGGCCAGGAAACGATTGGCCACGCGCGCATGAGGTGGCCACGCGCCTTTGGTGGCCGCCCGTGCGCCCAACACCAGATCGGCCTCTTCAGCCAGCACCGGTGTGACCACCCGGGGCAGGTCTGTGGGGTCGAGCGACCCGTCGGCATCCATGAAGCAGATGATGTCGGCGGTCGCCACCAGCAGCCCGGCGAAGCAGGCGGCGCCGAAACCTCGCTCGGGTTCGGTCACCACCATCGCGCCCAATTTGCGGGCCAGGTCCGGCGACCCGTCGGTGGACCCGTTGTCCACCACGATGGGGCGGTAGCCGGCGGGCATGGCGGCCAAGACGCCAGCGATGGCGTCGATCTCGTCCAGCATCGGCAACACGACATCGGGCATGGTCGCCGACGGTACCAGCGCCCATGATCTGCACTGTCTGGCGGCCGTTGTCGCTCTGGGTTGGGTTGATTGCGGTGGCCGCGGTTGTGGGCCTGCCGATTCGCCATCAGGTGAAGGTTGGGGCGCCGCCGCTCACCGGCGGCCTGAACGTGCCGTTCCTTCCGATGGTGCCGATGGTCTTGGTCCTTGGCTTGTGGTTGGTCCGCCGGGTACCCGGCTGGTGTGACACGTTGCCTTGGCGGCGGGTGCTGCTCGTGGCCGCATTGGTGGCCGTTGGGTGGGGTGCGGCGTTGGCGTTGGTGCGGGGCCCATCCGGCCTTGATCGGGGTCTGTCCAGCCGGTTCGAGTACCCGGCGGTGGTGGCCCAAGTCGACAAGGTGGGCGTGGGTCCGTTCATCGATTCGTTCACCGACCCTGAGGTGCTTCATCGCTACCCAATCCATATCCAGGGCCATCCACTCGGCGCCGCGCTCGTGTTCGTTGGGTTGGACCGGGTAGGCCTGGGCGGGGCGGCGGGGGCGGCCGCGTTCCTAATCCTGGCGGGGGCGACCACCGTTCCGGCGGTGTTGCTCGCGGTCCGCGAGGTGGCGGGCGAAGCGCGTGCGCGTCAGGCGGCACCGTTTCTCGCCCTTGCTCCGGCCGCGATGTGGATGGTGAGTTCCGCTGACGCACTCTTTGCCGCGGTGGGGGCGTGGGCGGTCACGTGCTTGGTGCTGGCTTCGTCGGAGTCGCGCGCTGCGGCGCGGCGGGCAGTGCTCGCCGTGGCCGGTGGGCTTCTGTTCGGGGGTGCGGTGAATCTCAGCTACGGCCTGGTGCCCCTGGTGTTGGTGCCGCTCGGGGTGGTCGTGGCCCGGCGCCGCTGGGCTGTGTTGGCGGGGGCAACCGTGGGTGGCGTCGCGGTGTTGGCCGCGTTTGCGGGGATCGGGTTTTGGTGGTTCGACGGGTTGGCTGCCACCCGTGTTCGTTACGCCGCTGGGGTTGCCTCCCGCCGGCCATACCTGTACTTCGCGTTCCTCGGGAACCCTGCTGCGTTGGCTGTTGCACTGGGCCCGGCCGCGGCTGTTGCCATCGCTAGGGTGCGCGATCTGAAACTCTGGTTGCTAGCGGGTGGGGCGCTCGCTGCGCTGGCGTTGGCCGATCTCACGGGCCTCTCCAAAGCGGAGGTCGAGCGCATCTGGTTGCCGTTCGTGCCGTGGGTTCTGGTGCTGACGGCTGGGTTGGTCGATGTTGCGGGGCTGGCGGCGGCCATGTTGTCGCTTCAGGTTGTTGTTGCTGTGGTGGCCGAATCCTTCGTCCGCACCCTCTGGTAGGAGTTCTCTTGCGCATCCTTGTCACCGGTGGCCTCGGCTTCATTGGTTCCCGTCTCGTCGATGATCTAGCGGCCCTCGATCACGAGGTGGTCGTGCTTGATTCCGTGGCCGGTCACGTGCATCGGGTGGAGCCGGATTACCGCAACCCCGGCGCAACCTATGTCCATGGTGACGTTGGCGATGTGGACGCGTGGCGCGGCGCGCTTCCGGGTGTCGACGCCGTATCTCATCAGGCCGCTCGGGTGGGTTTGGGGGTGAGTCCGGCCGACGTACGCGGGTACGTCGAGGACAATGACCTGGGGACTGCGGTTGGCCTGTGGGCGTTGCACGAGGCGGGTTTTACCGGCCGATTTGTGCTGGCGTCGAGCATGGTGGTCTACGGCGAGGGTGCCTATACCTGCGCCGAGCACGGTCCAGTTCGGCCCGGCCCGCGGGTGGTGGCCGATCTCGATGCGGGTCAGTTCGAGCCGCCCTGCCCGGTGTGTGGCTTGGCGCTCACCGCCGACCTGGTCGACGAGTCGGCGCTCACTGATCCTCGCAATACTTATGCCGCCACCAAGCTTCATCAGGAGCATTTGGCCGCCGTCTTTGGCCGGGAGGCGGGGGTAGCGGTCACCTCGTTGCGCTACCACAACGTCTACGGCCCACGGATGCCACGAGACACGCCCTACGCGGGGGTGGCGGCCATCTTCCGCTCTGCGCTCGAACGCGGTGAGGCGCCGCGCGTTTTCGAGGATGGCGGTCAGCGGCGAGACTTTGTTCATGTTGCTGATGTCGCCGCCGCCAATATTGCGGCCCTGACCGCCGCGGACCCAGTGGTGGGCGCGTTGAACGTGGCCAGCGGTGTGCCGCACACCGTCGGGGACCTGGCTCGAACGTTGGCCGGAGCCATGGGCGGGCCGAGCCCAGTGGTCACCGGCCAGTACCGGCTCGGCGATGTTCGCCATGTGACGGCGTCGCCGCAGAGGGCCGCCGATCTACTCGGGTTCCGGGCTTCGGTCAGCTTTTCTGAGGGGATCGCCGAATTCGCCAACGCGCCCCTACGGCAGTGATGTGGTGGCGCGAGAGGGCGAGCTGGCCGGTCCGCTCCGCCCGTTGCTGGGTCGGGTAGATCCCGCTGCGTCCGGAGCAGAGATAGGCCACCACACAGGCGACGGCCACCGGGGGAACCGCGCCGGTGCCGAACAGTTCGGCACCCATCACGATGCAGGCCAGCGGCGTGTTGGCTGCCCCGGCGAACACGGCGACAAAGCCAATGGCTGCGCCGACGGCCGGGTGCAGGCCAAGGCCGGGGGCCATGGCGCTGCCGAGGGTTGCTCCGATGACGAACAGTGGCGTGACCTCGCCCCCCACGAACCCAGCGCCGAGGCAGAGCGCGGTAAAAGCGAGCTTGAGGAACGGCACGCGCAGGTCGGTGTGGTCGCCGGCTAAAGCATCGTCGATCAGCGGGAGCGAGAGGCCGAGGTAGCCCCGCCCGACCAGGGCGACGGCGCCCACCACGAGCGCGCCGCCGATGGCGGGCCGGATCGGCGCCCACGGGACCGCCCACCGAGACAAGGTGTGGATCAGGTCGGTGACGCGGACAAAGAGAACCGAGATCAGGCCGAAGGCGATCCCTGCGACGGCGGCTCGCGCCATCACGCCAGGGGCCAGCCCGACGTGGAGATGGGCTAGGCCCGGGTGGTGATAGCCGAGGCGACGCACGACCTGATCGCCCACCACCGACGCGGTGAGGGTGGCGGCGAATCGGTAGAGCCGGGTCCCGGCCTGACGGCCGTGCCAGCTGACCCGTTGGACTTCCAGGCCGAAGACCGCGCCGGCCAAGGGCACGCCGAAGATGGCCCCGAACCCACCGCCGAGTGCGGCGGTGAGCAGGATCCGTCGGTCCTCGGGCCGCACGCCGAGCAGGCGGGCCATCCAATCGGTGAGCGACCCGGACATTTGCAGGGCCGTGCCCTCGCGACCCACGGAGGCACCGAATAGGTGAGCGGCAACTGTGCCGATCCCCACCAGCGGGGCCATGCGCCGCGGTACCCATGCGGTGGGGTCATGGATCTGGTCAAGCAGCAGCCCGTTGCCTTCACCCGCCTTGCCGCCGAGGTAGTGGTACGTGGCGCCCACGGCCAGGCCGGCCAGCGGAAGCAACCCAATCAGCCATCCGTGGCTCAGTCGGGCCTTGGTTACGTGGTCCAGGGCCGTCAGGAAAACCCAGCACGCCAACCCGGCCAGCACTCCTGACGCCGCCCCCAAGGCCACCCACCGGGCGATGCCTACCAACGTTTTGGCACGGGGCCTGGCGGTGGCGGGTTCGGACGAAGAGATCATAGATATCGCCTGCACTATATACCCCCGAGGGGTATATAGTGATGTCATGACAACCAAGACAACTGCTACCTACGCTGTAACCGGGATGTCGTGCCAACACTGCATAGATGCGGTGACCGCAGAGTTGGGCCGTATCGCAGGGGTGGATCAGGTCGATGTGGATCTGGCCGCGGGGGCCGTCACCGTCACCAGCCAGGATCCGCTGGAGCTGACCGACGTGGCTGCCGCGGTCGACGAGGCCGGCTTCGACCTAGCGGTGCCTGCACCATGACCGTCTTGCCGGAGGAACCCCGCACGGTTGATCTCGTCATTGGCGGTATGACGTGTGCGTCATGTGCCACTCGTATCGAACGCAAGCTCAACAGGCTCGATGGCGTGGATGCCTCCGTCAATTACGCCACCGAAGGAGCCCGGGTCCATGCTCCAGCATCGGTGAGCCAAGCGGACCTCGTGGCCACGGTGGAGTCACTGGGGTACTCGGTCGTTCCGCCTGCCACCGCCGAGGTTGAACGAGTCGAACTGGACCAGGCCGACGTGGCCTTGCGCCAACGGCTCGTGTTCAGTGCGGTCCTGTCGCTCCCGGTATTGCTCATGTCGATGGTCTCGGCGTTTCAGTTCGACCATTGGCAGTGGATCTCCCTGACCCTCGCGTCCCCGGTCGTTCTCTGGGGTGGGTGGCCGTTTCATCGCGCCGCGTGGACCAACCTCCGCCATGGTGCCGCCACCATGGACACGCTCATCTCGGTGGGCACGTTGTCGGCCTACATCTGGTCGTTGTATGCCCTGTTGTTCACCGTCGCGGGCGACGATGCGATGCGCATGGGCGCGGGACTCATGCCCGCAAACAGTGGTGCCCAGCCGGAGATCTACCTGGAGTCGGCGGCGGTGGTCGTCACGCTCATTCTGGGTGGCCGCTGGCTTGAGGCGCGGGCCAAGCGCCAGTCCGGCGCAGCCATGAAGGCCCTTTTGGAGCTGGGAGCCAAGGACGTCGCCGTCCTCCGGGACGGGGTTGAGGTTCGCGTTCCGCTGGGGGAGTTGGCCGTTGGTGATCAGTTCGTGGTTCGACCAGGCGAGAAAGTGGCCACCGATGGAACGGTGCTGAGCGGTAGCTCCGCCATAGATGCGTCCCTGCTCACCGGTGAGCCGGTGCCGGTGGAGGTTGGCCCGGGCGATCAGGTGATCGGGGCGACGGTCAACGCCGGTGGTCGGTTGGTGGTGCAGGCCACCCTCGTCGGTGCCGATACGGCGCTGGCCCGCATTGCCCGGCTGGTCACTGATGCACAGTCGGGGAAGGCTCAGGTCCAGCGGCTGGCTGATCGGGTATCGGCCGTGTTCGTGCCGGTCGTGATGTTGCTCGCCCTCGCCACTCTTGTTGGGTGGCTGGCAACGGGTGCTGCAGCCAACACCGCGTTCTCTGCGTCGGTGGCGGTGCTGATCATTGCCTGCCCATGCGCCCTTGGTTTGGCCACGCCCACCGCGCTCATGGTGGGCACCGGCCGCGGCGCGCAGCTCGGGGTGCTGATCAAGGGCCCAGAGGTTTTGGAGTCGACCCGGCGGGTGGACACCATCGTTTTGGACAAGACCGGCACGGTTACCACCGGTCGGATGAAGCTGATCGAGGTGGTCGAGGCCGCCGCCTCCGATCGGTCGGAACTGTTGCGAAGGGCTGGCGCGCTGGAGGACGCCTCCGAGCACCCCATCGCCGAGGCCATAGCGACCGGCGCGCGGGACCAGCTTGACGGCGCAGTGCTCGCCACCGTGGACGGCTTCGTCAACCATCAGGGTCTGGGGGTCGCCGGGACCGTTGGTGGCGCTGCGGTCGTTGCCGGTCGAGAGCGCTTTGTGCTGGAACAACTGGGCGCCGCCGCTCTGCCCACGGAGCTGGCTGCCGTCCGTGACGAGGCGGCCGAGCAGGGTCGCACGGTGGTCTACGCAGGCTGGGATGGCGCCGTCCAAGGGGCGTTTATTGTGGCCGACACGGTCAAGCCCACGTCCGCAGACGCCATCAGCCAGCTTCGCAATCTTGGCCTGCGACCGGTCCTGCTCACCGGCGACAACCGAGCCGCCGCCGTCGCCGTGGCCGCGCAGGTGGGCATTGCGGCGCAGGACGTGTTCGCGGAGGTACTGCCGGAAGAAAAAGTGGCCACCGTGGCGGAACTCCAAGCGGCGGGCGCCGTTGTGGCCATGGTGGGCGACGGGGTGAACGACGCGGCGGCGTTGGCCACGGCGGACCTCGGCCTGGCGATGGGCACCGGCACTGATGCGGCGATCGAGGCCTCGGACCTCACGCTGGTTCGGGGCGACCTGCTGTCTGCGGTAGATGCCATCAAGCTGGCTCGGGCCACGCTGGCCACCATCAAAGGCAACCTCTTCTGGGCATTTGCCTACAACGTGGCCGCCATTCCCCTGGCTGCTGCTGGCCTGCTCAACCCTATGATCGCCGGGGCCGCCATGGCCTTCTCGAGTGTGTTCGTGGTGACCAACAGCCTGCGGCTCCGGCGGTTCTCCTCGGTTGTCGGATCCCAAGCCGGAAAGGCATAGCGATGCGGGGTTACACGATGGACAAGGACGCCTACCTGAAGCGTCTGCGCCGGATAGAGGGCCAGGTCCGCGGCATCCAGAGGATGGTCGAGGACGACAACTATTGCATCGACGTGCTCACGCAGCTTTCGGCGGCCACCAAAGCGCTCCAGAGCGTGGGCATCGGGCTGCTCGAAGAACACGTCAATCATTGCGTGATGGAGGCGGCCAAGGAGGGTGATCCGGGCGCGGCCAGGGAGAAGGTGGCAGAGGCCACACGGGCCATCGAACGACTCGTTCGCTCCTGAAAATCGGGTCCGGGTCCGGTCGGTCCCGAGGACTCATTCGGTGAGATGTTTGACACGGACCGTCGCTATGGCTTTCTCTACTGCGCGTGCCCAAGCCCCTCGTCATCGTCGAGTCACCCGCCAAGGCCCGCACTATCGCGGGCTTCCTGGGCGACGATTACCACGTTGAATCATCGGTTGGGCACATTCGAGACCTGCCATCCAAGGGTCTGTCGATCGATGTCGATGACCACTTCACGCCCACCTATGAGGTGCATGCGTCGAAGAAAGATGTGATCCGCCGGTTGAAGGCGCTGCTGGCCGACGCCGACGAGTTGTATCTCGCAACCGATGAGGATCGCGAAGGGGAAGCCATCTCCTGGCACCTTCTGCAGGTGCTCAAGCCCAAGGTGCCCGTGAAGCGCATGGTCTTCCACGAGATCACCCGCTCGGCCATTGAGCATGCGGTGGAAAACTGGCGAGAGATAGATGAGGGCCTGGTCGACGCCCAGGAAACCCGTCGGATCGTGGACCGCCTCTTTGGCTACCCGGTGTCTGAGGTGTTGTGGCGCAAGGTCAACGCCGGTCTGTCGGCTGGGCGGGTCCAGAGCCCGGCGGTGCGCCTAGTGGTGGAGCGTGAGCGGGAACGCATCGCCTTCAACTCGGCCGACTACTGGGATCTCGATGCGGCATTCGCGGCCGACCCCGCCTTCTCTGCCACGCTCCTCGCGCTCGACGGAACTCGCGTGGCCAGCGGCCGAGACTTCGATGACACCGGAAACTTGGTCCGCGACGTCACCGTGCTGGACGAGCCGACGGTGCGGGCCTTGGCCGTTGCCCTGGCGGATTCCAGCTACGCAGCGCGCACGGTGGAGGAGAAGCCGTTCAGCTCCAAGCCCAAGCCACCGTTCATGACATCCACGCTTCAGCAGGAAGGTGGACGCAAGCTGCGCATGACCTCCGCGCAGGTCATGCGGGTCGCTCAGGACCTGTACCAAAACGGCTACATCACCCACCGGTCAGGATCGGCGGCGGCTTGGGCCAGGTAGCCCTCGCCCACCTGGCGGTGGAATTCATCGC